>CAZSXB010000005.1:0-13098 GCA_964611155.1 uncultured Thermotogaceae bacterium | reverse complement strand
AACAACAGGCAGAGTGACTCAAGTTTCTCCTTCGTTTCAGAAGATAAGTCCTCTTCAGGAACTGCCGCTATTATCTGCTTGACCTCTTCCTCAGAGAAGACAACACCACTCTTTTCGATAGTCAACTTCGGATTTGCCGGGCATATTGACTGACATTTCAAGCAGCCGACGATTGCATTATGCCATTCGCTATTAACCCACGCAGGAAAAGGTTCACTGTTTTCATTGAAGTAAGTCAAACAACGTGAAGCGTTTATTAGGAATAGGTCTTCACGAATGCAACCAGTTGGACATCTTCTCATACATGCGCTGCAATTCTCACACTCATCAAGTCGACTGGGATTTTGCCACACATATTCTTCACACGGCATATCTGTGTAAAGAGCCACTAATCTGTGATAGCTTCCTGCTTTGGGGATATAGGTGATATTGTTTCTGCCATATCGAGCCAGGCCTGTTCTGGCTGCCAGAAGCTTTTCAGGTAAAGCTGCTCTGGCAAGGGAGTACCCCTCAGCGCTCATAGCTTCTCTTAAGAGATTTATCATTTCTTCTTCGTAAGGGTTGAAAATATAGGTTGGGGGGATTATGAACTCCCTCGTCTTCCCTTTCCACAGGAAATCAACATTTGAGGCATTATGTGGAAAAGACACTATCATAACTGTCTCAGCTGTGCTCATTCTATTCACATGGTCAAAGTCAAACCAGTTCATATGCTTCTGATAAAGGTTGGAGTCAATCTCACCACACTCCACTCGTCGAAGGATCTCATTCTCAAGTTCACTTACATAGTTAACAGGAGCAAAACGCACCATGTAGCCAGCTTCTTCAAATTGTCTTGACAGATCACTCTGAATACCCACAGGTAATCACCCCTTGAAGCTCACTAGAATTATATCAGAGCACTCTTGCTGAAAACGCAGTCTCGAATTCACTGAGAAGCTTTCTGTATGTGCTATGCGGTGTGCTATGATTGCTGTGAAAGTCGCAACTGTTCCAATTTCTCTTGAGGAGGGGGTATTGTGAGCGAAGAACAGAGCTATCTGGAAGTTACGCCGCAAGAAGATCGAAGCAAGGATCTAAACAAGTTCCAGATCTTCATCATTGGACTCCAGCACGCTTTTACAATGTTCGGAGCAACTATTCTTGTCCCATATTTGACAGGCGTGCCGGTCAATGTGGCTCTTTTTACGGCGGGTCTCGGAACACTCATTTTCCACCTGATAACGAAGTTGAAAGTTCCTGTGTTTCTTGGATCTAGCTTTGCGTACATTGCGCCGATCAACGCAGTTATCCTGTACTACGCTCAGAATGGTTCTGCGTATTCCAGCGTCCCTGAAGCCATGGAGGCCGGAGTCGCTATTACGCCTGATATGATAGGGTACGCTATGGGCGGGCTGTTGATAGCTGGTCTCGTGCAGATCGGCATCGGTATTCTGATCAAGTTCATTGGAGTCAAGAACTTCCAGAAGATCTTTACACCCGCAATAGCAGGAACCATGATAGTCCTCATAGGTCTTATACTGGCTCCTGTGGCAATCAGCATGGCAAGTGCAAATTGGTGGATAGCTCTCGTGTCGCTGTTTGCGGCAATGATTGTAAGACTGTACTTTAAGGGCTTCAACCGTTTAATACCAGTGATCTGGGGAATTATTGTTGGATACGTTGTTGCGGCTATTGCAGGAATGGTGGACTTTGGACCTATAGGTAACGCAACCTGGGTCGGCATGCCAGAATTCGTTTGGCCTAAATTCTCTCTTTATGCGTTCACGGTAATTGTTCCCGTGGTTATAGCGCCAACAATCGAGCATTTCGGAGACGTTTTCGCGGTCTCCGCTATTGTTGGAAAGAAGTTCTTTGAGGACCCGGGAGTTCATAGAACCCTAATGGGAGACGGTGTTGCTACAGCAGTCGCTGCAGCACTTGGTGGCCCGGCAAACACCACATACAGTGAAAACACCGGTGTTCTTGCGTTCACAAAAGTCTTCAATCCATGGGTAATGAGAATTGCTGCGATTTTTGCGATATTCCTTGCTTTCATTCCAAAAGTGGGAGCGCTTGTCAGGTCTATTCCAGTACCTGTTATGGGAGGAATCCAGATACTGCTATTCGGAATGATCGCAGCTATCGGAATGAGAACACTTATCCAGAACAAGGTCCATGTTGATGGAAAGAACCTCGTCACCATCTCTGTGATGCTTGTTATCGGGCTTGGTGGAGCATCGATCACTGCCGGACAGGTTTCACTTGAAGGACTGGGACTTGCCGCACTTGTCGGACTAGTTCTCAATGGCATATTTGCGGCTACAAAAGCTTCTACTGAATAGATCTGAAAACACAGGGCAGGCATCGCTGGATGCCTGCTTTTTCATATTACAGCCATGTTATTCCACAACAAACGTTTGTTGCTTTGGTCAACATATGCCTGGTCCAAACAAGGCTTTCAGAAACAATTGTATGTTAGAATAATAGTGCTTTCTCTAGTTAATCAACCATCCGCTTTAGACCAGGAGGCCACATGAAAAAAATACGAGCTGCAGCCCTTCAGTTCTCGGTCAGACCAATGCAGATCGACTTAAATCTTGAAGTAGCTTATTCATGGATCAAGAAACTCTGTAATCAGCATAATCCCGATCTGGTAGTTCTTCCTGAAAGCTTCACGACGGGGTTCACACCTTCTTGCAGCTTGAAGGAGCTTTGGGACGCGGTAGACAGCATTCCTGGAAAGTTCACAGATATTGCCACCGATTGGGCGAAAGAATTCGGTACAATCATATGCTTTCCGACGTACGAGCGGGGTCCTTCAAGTGACGTGGTCTATAACAGTGCAGCTCTTGTTTCTCCTGAAGGGTTTCTTGGTGCTTACAGAAAGACACATCCATTCCCTACGGAGAGGCTCGAAGGAGGAGGGTGGACTACACCCGGCGACGACACATTCTCTGCTGAGACTCCTCTGGGTTCGATCGGAATAGTGATCTGTTACGATGGCGATTTTCCTGAGTTGGCCAGGGCAACAGCCCTTAAAGGCGCTGAAGTGATCTGCCGTCCCTCAGCATTTCTCAGGACTTACGAGCAGTGGGAACTCACAAACCGGGCACGTGCTTATGACAACCATGTTTATTGGGTTGCCACAAATGCTGTTGGAACTGACCATAGCGGGGCGAATTTCTTCGGCTCCTCGATGATCATTCATCCAAGTGGAACGATTCTTTCTCTCGCTGGGGGTTGTGATGAATTCATAGTGGCAGATCTTGATCCTGATCCGATTAAGAACATCTATCCTGGAAGCTCTCGGCCACAGGTTTTCGACCATATAGAGGACAGGAATCTTGGATCATATGGTGGCATACTTTCACCAGGGAAGAGCCGTTTTGACCCTTCAAGAAGAATCCCTTATAAGAGGTGATCAGATGCCTGGACCACTAGCAGATGTATTCGTTCTTGATTTATCCAGGGTCCTTGCGGGACCCTTCTGCACCATGATCCTTGCAGATCTTGGTGCAGAAGTAGTGAAGGTTGAGCGTCCGGGCGTCGGTGATGACTCCAGGGCATTCAGTCCTATGAAAGGGCCTGAAAGTGCCTATTTCATGAGTATCAATCGTGGCAAAAAGAGCATTACCGTTAACATGAAGAGTCCAAAAGGAAAAGACATTATTCTCAACCTGGCAAAGCATTCTGATGTTGTTGTAGAAAACTTCAAACCCGGGGTTACGAAACGTCTCGGGCTTTCTTATGAAACTCTCAGACAGGTCAACCCGAGACTTATCTACGCTTCAAGCACAGGATACGGCCAGACAGGACCTCTTAGTGAGAAAGCGGCCTATGATCTCATTATCCAGGGTATGAGCGGGATGATGAGCATTACTGGACAAGACGAAAACCATCCAACAAAAGTCGGGAGTTCCATAGCTGACATATTCAGCGGAGTGTTCACCTGCATTGGGATACTTTCAGCATTGCGGGCAAGAGAGAGGACCGGGGAAGGGCAGATGGTCGATGTGGCGATGCTTGACTGTATGTTCTCGGTTCTGGAAAACGCTGTTGCTCGTTACATGGCCAGCGGCGTAGTGCCTGGACCAATAGGAAACCTTCATCCTTCGATTGCGCCCTTTTCATCTTTCAACACATCTGATGGTCAGATCAATATCGCTGTGGGGAATGACTCCCTGTGGATAAAGTTCTGTAAGGCAATAGGGCGGGAAGAACTTCTCAGTGATGAGAGATATAGATCAAACGACCTTAGAATAAGGAATCTCGATAGCTTGATGATCACATTGAATGGCTCTCTTATGAAAAGGCGTTCTCAAGACTGGCTGAACCTGTTTGAGGAAACTGGCATACCTGCCGGTAAGGTAGACAACATCGCAGAGGTTCTAAAGAATCCCCAGATCATAGCAAGAAACATGCTGGTTAACCTTGTTCATCCTACTGCCGGGGAGCATGCGGTCCCTGGAATACCGATCAAGTTCTCTTCAACAGACGCATCAATAGAGAGATCTTCACCTTTGCTTGGTGAGCATAACAAGGAGATACTAGTCGGACTCCTTGGGATGTCGGATAATGAACTTTCAGAGCTGGAGGCCGAAGGGGTCATATGACTCCTGTCAGAGCACTTGGAAAGAGCCTTGACTGGGAGAACACCCCTGTAAGACTAACTGTGCGCGAGGTTTTTCATCAAGTTGTCAACCTTGAAAACCAGGAAGGCTTGAGATATTCACTTATCAGTGACTCCTCCAATTACCAAGCTCGTAGTGCGCTTGTGGTTCCTCTGCCAAGAGTGTGCCCGGGCGAGTCCATCATTATCGATCTTTCGGAAACGCCATCCAAATTCTCTCCTGTTCTACCGTCGTGCAAGCCTCTGAAAGAATGGATTCCTGTTGTTGAAGACTGGCTCCAGTATCTGATAGACAATGACCTGAATCTGGCTCTCTCTTACATAGAAAATGAATCGCTGGCTTCGCTTATAGGACTGGGACCAGGAAAGACGCCTTCTGGAGATGATCTGTTGGCCGGCTATATTACAGGAACTCGTTGGCTTGATGCTGACGAAGCCTGCAAGGTCTGCGATGATGTTCTCCCACATCTTCCCCTCACAAACTGGTTCTCTCAGAACATGATTGCCGATGCTTGCCGCGCGAAAGCTTCAGCAACTGTTCAGGATCTTTGCAATGACCTTTCTACTTCAAATCCAACAAGGCTTCGAAGCTCAGCGAGAAGAATTGCGGCGACCGGTGACACTTCTGGAAAGTCCTGGCTTGCAGGTTTTGGATTTGCGCTTTTTTCACATTTCTTCAGAGAAGGGAGATACGATGAAATATACGAGAGTAGTTCGAGGTAAATACTATGATAGCGTAACTCTCATGCTTGCTGCGAAAGAATTGCAGAACATTGACGAAGTGAATGATGCCTCTCTCAGCATGGCCACGGACGCGAATTTGAGGATACTTGAGGCCGCTGATTATGAAATAAGTGCCATCAATTCTAATCCTTCTGACCTGGTAATTGCCATCGATTATTCAGGCATTGATCCTGAGGAAGCTTTTGAAAGAGCTATTGAGATCCTCGAAAGACCCCGGGCTCATTCAGCAGATGAAGAAACTGATTATACTCCGAGAAGTCTTGAGGGTGCACTTTCTGTCTTTCCCGATGCGAACCTTGCGCTTATCTCGGTAGCCGGACAGTATGCTGGAGACGTTACAAAGGATTGTCTTGATCGCGGACTGAACGTAATGCTCTACTCTGACAATGTTCCCCTGGAAACTGAAATAGAACTGAAGCAAATGGCCTCAGAGAAGAACCTCATCGTCATGGGTCCGGATTGTGGAACTGCCATAATAAAGGGGATTGGAATAGGTTTTGCAAATGCATTTCCTGCCGGACCTGTGGGGATTGTTGCAGCTGCCGGAACAGGGTTGCAGGAAGTCCATGTGCAACTTGCAAAGCGAGAGATCGGTGTTCTTCACGGCCTGGGAACAGGTGGAAGAGATGTTAGGGAAAGCGTAGGAGGGATTTCCTTTCTTCTGGCTATGGAAGCCTTGATAGATGACGAGGGTATAGAATGCCTGATCCTTGTGGGGAAACCCCCTGCAAAAGACGTTCTTGAAACAATCATTACGAATGCAACAGTCTGCTCAAAACCAGTTGTGGTTGCATTTCTTGGTGCTGCTGTTGGCGAAGACGATGAGATGAACAAGGTATACTTCGCAGGGACTCTTGAAGAGGCAGCTGCAATAGCAGCAGCGGTTTTGAAGAACGAAGATGTCGCTGCTGCCAGGAAATCGCTGAGGGAGGTTAATCCCGATTTGAAGAGGTCGTGTGAAGCAAAGACAAACAGAACCGGCTTTTTGCGCGGTTTATACTCTGGAGGTACTCTTGCATATGAGGCTCAGCAGATCCTTTCGAAGAAACTTGGTGCAATCTACAGCAACACACCACTTGACTCTCGATACAAATTGAGAGATAGCCTCCGAGCTGAGGGAAACTGCATCATAGACTACGGCGAGGATGAGTTCACACAAGGAAGATTGCATCCCATGATGGATTTGGCTTTCCGTTGTGAAAGACTCGTCGAACAACTTGAAGACAAGGATGTTGGTGTGGTTCTCATTGATCTTGTTCTGGGGTATGGATCACACCCCGATCCGGCAGCTGAAGTCACTGACGCTGTTGCGAAAGCAAGAGCTGAAGAACTCCCTTTGATGATTGCTTATGTATGCGGCACTGATCAGGACCCACAGAAAGCACAGGAGCAGACTCGAATTCTTGAGCAGTCTGGCTTTGTTGTGTGCCCAAGTAATGCACAGGCCGCTCTCCTGGCAGGAGAGTTCGCATCAAGGAGTGATCGGTAATGAAGAAGCTGTTGAAGGAAGGTCCAAAGACCGTCAATATTGGTCTCCGGGGATTCTACGATGCTTTGAAACAGCAGAAATCCAGTGCTATACATGTGGTGTGGAGACCTCCCATCGTCAAGAAGGAACTTCTCACCAGGCTGCGAAAGCTCAGGAAGGAGAGCAAGTCATGATAGATGTTAACGCTGCAAACAGCCAGGCACTTCAAAGACTTTTCGAGGCAGAACCTCTGCTTGTGGGAATGGGTAAGGCAATAGACACGATTCCTGGGATGAAAGACAAGATGCTCCTTCATGCAGGGCCACATATAACGCATGAAAGAATGTCAGGACCGCTTATTGGAGCAGTTACAGGCGCCGCAATCTACGAAGGATGGGCTGATTCTGTGGAAGAAGCAAAAGAGATTCTCAGTAGCGGCGCAATCACATTTGAACCCTGTCATGAGCATGCCGCAGTAGGCCCCATGGCTGGTGTTATTTCGCCAAGAATGCCCGTGTACATTGTTGAAAACAGGAGATTCGGTAATCGCTCATACGCAACAATGAATGAAGGTCTTGGAAGAGTGCTGAGGATGGGCGCATTCGATGACTCAGTTATTGCACACCTGAGGTGGATGGAGACCTCACTCTTTCCGGTTTTGAAGGAAGCCATAGAAAAACGCAGCGATGCTGAAGGCCCCATAGACTTGAAGAATATCATTGCCCAGGCTCTCCACATGGGAGACGAGCTTCACAATCGGAATAAGGCAGGCACTTCATTGCTTTTCAGGTCTCTCGCCCCAAACCTGGCCGAAACCTGTAACAGCGGTGAGAGCCTTTCAAGGGTCCTGAGGTTCATAGACTCTAACGACCATTTCTTTTTAAATCTCGGGATGGCATCCGCGAAAGCATCTCTTGATCCTTTGAATGGTATCGAGGGTTCTACGATTGTATATATCATGGCAAGAAACGGCACTGACTTCGGGATAAAGGTTTCTGGACTGGGCGACGTATGGTTCACATGTGCAGCAGCGCAGCCAGATGTGCTGCTCTTCCCGGGATTCACCAGGGACGATGTGAATCCAGATATTGGAGACAGTGCGATTATGGAAACATATGGAATCGGCGGCTTTGCGCTGGCCGCAGCTCCTGCCATTGTCCAGTTTGTTGGAGGAACTCCGGCAGATGCAATCAGGTACACCAGGGAGATGTATGAGATATGCGCAGATGAGAACAAGTCATTCACAATTCCTCAACTGAATTTCACAGGAACACCCACCGGGATAGATCTTCTGAAGGTTGTTGAGTCTGGCATAACTCCTATACTGGATACAGGAGCTGCTCACAAAGTACCTGGAAAAGGTCAGGTTGGCGCAGGAATTGTCAGAATGCCTTCTGAAGCATTCGTTTCAGCAGCTGAAGCTTTTGCCGAAAAATACGCTTGAAAGCCATATTTTCAAATGGATTCAGGAAGATATTACTATCATAATTTGGAGGTGTTAACATGGAACTCAAGAACTGGGGAAACATCAAAATGTATGATCTGTCGCAGACTATTAGTCACCTTACGCCTGCATGGCCGACCTATGAGCCACTTCAGATCAAGTTCTTCAAGAGACTGGCTCCTAACGGTGCCAACGGTCAGCTTCTGACACACTCAAACCATGTGGGGACACATCTTGATGGTTCACTGCATTTCTGTACTCACGGAAGAGACATCGCTTCTATTCCTCTGGATGAATTGATAGGTCCTGGAGTCATTGTCGATATTTCCGATATCGCAGAAGACTACGGAATCTATACTTCCAAGGACATTGAGGATCGTGTAGAAGTGAAGGAAGGCGATATCCTTATCATCAATACTGGTTATCATCGCTACGCCTATGACCAGCCCGAAGCGGATGAGGTACGGTATATGATCAAGCATCCAGGTCCGACGCTGGAATTCGCCGAGTGGGCAAAGAAGAAGAAACTTAAGTGGATAGGTGTTGACTGTGGTTCTGCTGATCATCCATTTAACACAAAGATCCGTGAGTGGATGCCGAATCTTGCGGTAGAATGCGAAGCTTTTTTCCAGAAGAAGTTCCAAAAGAGCATTGATGATATATTCCCGCCAAGCGATTACCAGCTCATGCACACCAAACTGTTCCCGTACGACATCATCCATGCCGAGAATGTCGGCGGGGATATTGATCAGCTCCTCAATAAGAGAACGACGATTGGATGCTTCCCATGGCGTTTTGTTGGTGGAGAGTCCTCTATCTGCAGAATTCTTGCTTTTGATGAACAGGTTTAGCCCTTAAGGGGCATAAGACGTGATCTGTATGATGAACTTTGAGATGCTGCGTCCCAAAACACTTGAAGAAGCACTGAGAATGCTCACAAACAATGAGGGCAGTTCAGTTCCCAAGAGCGGAGGAACGGATCTTCTTGTTTGGATGAAAAAGAGAACGATTCATCCGGAAGTACTCGTAGACCTTTCACGAATCAAAGAACTCCATCAGCTGGAGATTACAAGAGATGGAAACCTTTCCATAGGAACTAATGTAACACTAAACGAGATCGATACGTTTCTTCGTGAGCAAGAGATTCTTTCAGCTTTGTCAGACGCATGCGAAAGTCATTCTGATTACACGCTCAGAAACAAGGCCACCCTTGTGGGAAACGTCTGCGCTTCAGTGCCTTCTGGCGACATGATTCCAGCGCTGTGTTGCCATGATGCTATCGTGGAAATCGTCTCAGAAGAGGAAACAAGACAGACACCTGTGCTGGAGTTTATCATCGGCCCGAAAAAGAACGTTCTGAACCCGAATGAGATTGTTAGCAGGGTTTTGGTTCCCCTGCCTGAAGTAACGAGTACAGGATGTTATCTGAAGTCGACCAGAAGAAGCGCACTTGACCTGGCTCAGGCGAGTGTGGCCTGTGTCATACTTTGTGAGAATGGTGTAACAGAATACAGGATATCTTGTGGTGCAGTCTCTCCAAGACCTCTAAGAGTAACCGAAGCAGAGAAACTCCTTAGGGGAAAAAGCACGTTGAGTTCATCTTTGATAGAACATGCTGCTGAGCTGGCCGTTGAGGCAGTTAATCCCATCACCGACGTCAGGTCTTCCAGAGAATACAGGCTGGAGATGATCCGCGAACTTACAAAACGTTCTCTTATCCTCTGTCAGGAAAGGTTCAAGGAGGTGGCCTGATGAACAGACATCTGGTCAGTTTCACTTTGAACGGCAGAACTGTAAAGATTGAGGCGGAAGCTCGCACCACACTTCTCAGGGCACTTCGTGATCTGGGAGTTCTGAGCGTCAAGCGAGGATGTGAAGAGGGTGAGTGCGGAACATGTACTGTCCTTATTGATGGAGCACCTCAGAAATCCTGCATGGTTCTAGCAATGGAGGCCGAGGGAAGGACTGTTACAACGTGCGAAGGGCTTCTTGCGCCTGATGGTGAACTCCATCCGATACAGCAAGCTTTCATTGATGAAGGCGCCATCCAGTGTGGCTACTGCACACCTGGAATGGTTATGGCAACGTATGCTCTGCTTAAGCGATCTCCTGATCCTGCAGATGAAGAGATTCGCATCGCACTCGCAGGCAATCTTTGCAGGTGCACAGGATACGTTAGCATATTCAGAGCTGTGAAGAAGGCTGCTGCATTAATCAAGAAGCCTCAGGGAGCTGGTAAGCGATGAAGCAGGTGAAGACAAAAACAGGGATTGGGAGATGGTTGCCCAGAAAATACGATAGGGAAAAGGCTGCTGGAACTCTAGAGTTCACTGATGATCTCAGATTTGGACCTGAACTACTTCATGCAAGAGTTGTCAGGTCCACAGTTGCAAGGGGTAGAATCATCTCCATTGATTACAGCGAAGCACTGAAGGTAGAAGGCGTAGTAAAGGTAGTAACCGGAGAGAGCTTCCCGCATCACTTCGGACTGTATCTGAAGGACCGCACACCTATGGCGATAGGGCAGGTGAGGTATGTGGGAGAACCTGTCGCACTGGTAGTTGCAGAAACTGAGGATGCAGCAGAAGATGGAGCTGCAATGGTCAAGGTTGAATATGAAGCACAGGAACCTGTATTCGACCCTGTGAAAGCAGCAACAAACAACGATATTCTTGTTCACCCCGAGCTTCATAAGTACGATCACGTTCCGTTTGTGACTCCGCAGCCGAACACAAATATCGGTAACTGGTTCAGAATACGAAAGGGTGACGTAGATGCTGCTTTTGAAGAGGCTGACCACGTCTTTGAAGAGACGGTAACCTGTCCTCAGATCGCTCATGGATTTCTGGAGACTTTCTGCTGTATCTGTAAACATGAGAGGGCGACACGTGAACTGACCATCTGGACCTCTGCTCAGTCTGCTTTCACTGTTAGAGAGATAATTGCCAAGGGAATTGGCTATCCACTCAACAGCGTGCGGGTGATCGCACCTCCCATAGGTGGAGGATTTGGAGGAAAAGCCGGAATGACTATCGAAGCACTGTGTTTGGCTGCAGCCATGCATCCCGAGCTCAAAGGACGTCCTGTGAAACTCTTCATTCCTAGAGAAGAAGTACTGATCTCTTCCTGGGTGCGACAGGGCTACGTTGCAAGGATTGAGCTTGCAGTGGATAAGGAAGGTAAGATGCAGGCGATTCGAAATACATTCTGGTTTGACACAGGTGTTTCTGCGGAATATGGGGCAAACCCTGTCAGGAGTGCAGGATACACATCTACAGGGGCATATTACATACCAAATGTGTGGACGGACTGCTATGCGGTCTACACAAACAAGCCGTTTGGTGGCGCTTATAGAGGATTTGGACTGCCGGAGTTCATGGGGGCTCTTGAACTGGTCGTTGATACTGTTGCAAACAGACTGGGAATGGACCCGGTCGAATTCAGAAGAAGAAACCTCCTCATGAAGGGACTTCCAACATGCACTGGAATGCCAATGCATGATCACGCCCTTGAAACGATACTCTCAAAAGTTGCACACAAGATAGATTATGGAACTAGAGAAGACTCTATTAGACCGGGATGGAAGAGGGGAAAAGGGATTGCGCTCGCAATCAAGGCTCCTGCAATGCCCGCGGATGCTTCTTCGTCTGCAACAGTCAAGATAAACGGCGATGGAACTGTCGAGGTTCTGGCAGCAACAATGGATATGGGACAGGGAACATACAGCGCCTTTGCACAAATGGTATCTGAAGAGATAGGTATTCCTTATGATTGGATCAAAGTCCATTTCCCCGATACGAAGAGCCATCCATATGACTGGCAGACGGTTGCAAGCAGGTCTACATGGTCAATGGGAATGGCGGTGAAACAGGCGGCGGTCTCGGTGAGAGAGCAAATAGTCAGGTTGTACTCAGAATTCTGGTCAGTCCCTGAAGAATGCATTTTCATTGAATACGGCAGCGTTGTCTGCAGAAAACTGGGTAAGAGCGAGCGCCTTGATGAAAGAATTCAGAACGGGTTCAAGATGCCTGACGGTGTTCTCAAAGGAGGACCAATCATAGGAAACGGCAGTTTTACGCCTCCAGACATCATCTACCCTGATACGGAGACCGGGCAATCTCCCAAGAGTGTGGTCCATTTCACTGTGGGTGCTGTTGGTATTGATGTTGAAGTAGACCCTGGAACCGGTCAAATCGTTGTCAACAAAGTGGTAGCTGGTTATGATGTAGGAAAGGCGATATCTCCCGTTGGGGTAATGGGACAGATAGAAGGCGGAACAATACAGGGTATTTCTGCTTGTTTGATGGAGGGTCTTGCGTACGACGAAAGAGGGAGACTCTTGACGCCTGATTTCACTGATTACAAGATTGCTACTGCAATGGACGTCCCTTCTTCGGTGGAAGGATTCTGGGAGGAAGTGCCTGAAGAGCTTTCCCCATATGGAAATCGGGGCGTAGGTGAACACTCGATGATCTCTCCAGCACCGGCCCTGAATAATGCGGTATACGATGCCCTGGGCATTCGTATACACAGCTATCCCCTGAGCAGGGAACGAGTATTCAAAGCGGTTCGCGCACTTTCAAATGGTGAGAAGGACTTCTGGGAATGGCCATATGAACTGGAACAAGTATTTCGCAGAGCGAAGAAGAGTTGGGAGGAATAGCGGGGTATTTAACGTATGGCGTATAGCTAACGGGTAGATCAGAGACCTTGCCTCACCAAGAGACCCACGCGTGGGGTGCTTATGATAATGGTTTCCGTTGTTTTGCACGAGGGGCATAACACTGTTATGCCCTTCTTTTGACAGCTTTCTGATATCAGGGCAGAATT
>CAZSXB010000004.1:0-67900 GCA_964611155.1 uncultured Thermotogaceae bacterium | reverse complement strand
ACTCTCTATCCAGTCAAGTTACAGATAACTACATCATTTCATACAGATGTGTGAATTCATTGGGACTATTAATGGTGAGATCCTTCATTCAAAGCAGATAGCTCGTTTCTAACATCTTCTTCGGAACGGTTCTCAAGAATCGCAATGCGCGAATGAATTGGCGGATGTGTACTGAAGAGATTCGAAATAAACGATGTGCGGTTATTAAGCTTCCTCTTCAAAGGGTCCGAAACAAATAGATGTGCAGTAGCTACCGAAGCAGTCTTCATCTTCTCTGAACCGCTCCAAATCTTTCTCAAGGCACTGGATAGACCGGACGGATTCCTTGTCAGCTCAACCGCCCTGGAATCCGCGAAGTACTCCCTCGTTCGTGAAACCGCCAGAAGCGTCAACCTTCCGACAAAAGAGAAGAGCGCTCCAAGTGCAGCGACAGCAGCCAAAAAAGCTATTATCGCCAGGGCAGACTTATCACCACTCTTGCTACTCCTTCTTCGACCTGCAACACTGCGATAAGCACCGAATCGGAGGTAAGAAAATAGAGCTCTCAGAGCGAAGATTTTCAAGATAACCACAGCACCAAGAAGTGAAGAAATCACTGTCATCAGCAACACATCTCTGTTTATGATATGACTGAGTTCATGAGCGATGACCCCGGATGTTTCCTCGCGATTCAGCGTCTTCAGAAGACCCGTGGTGACACAGACAACAGCGTTCTCCTGGTTGGACCCTGTGGCAAAGGCATTTAGAACCTTGTCATTGTCAATCACGTAAACTTCCGGAGGCACAGCCATTCCTGAAGCGATTGAGAGTTCGTCAACTATGTTTCTCAACTGCTTCTCATCGAAATCATCTTCGTTCAAAGGCCGTGCCTGCAGCGACCGCAAGACAACCTGCTTTCCTCTCTTCAGAGAAATCAAAACCTGTATGAGTGCCACTACCAGAAGAACAATGGTGAAGATCGGAAATAGCGCAAACACTATATCAATGATTAGCCCGAAGAGGGCCATGATCAGAAGGAAGATGAACACGAGAAAGAAAGTCTTTCTTACATTCTTCTCTTCTTCTGCATGAAAATCAACTGTGAAACCCATGACAACTAAAACGACAGGTCGACTTTCGGGGCCTCGCGCTGTGATGCTTCAACGATTTCAAAAAGTGGCACTGAATCGAATTTCCCGCCAAACATCCCCGTGACAACATTGTTGGGAAAGACCTCGATCTTGGTGTTAAAACGTGTTGCGGTATCATTATAGAACTGTCTCGCGTACGAGATCTTGTTCTCCGTAGTTGTCAGCTCTTCCATGAGCTTCTGCACGTTCTGGTTCGCCTTCAGGTCAGGGTAGTTTTCGACTACTGCGAGCAATCTCCCCAAAAATCCTCCAAGTTCCTGTTCGGCTTGAATTCTGTCGTCCATACCCTTTGCAGATACTGCTGCGGCACGTGCTTTGATAACTTTATCGAGTGTCTCCTGTTCGAACTTCATGTAACCCTTAACGGCAGAGACGAGATTGGGAACCAGATCATGTCTTCTCTTCAACTGCACATCTATCTGTGCCCATGCATTGTCAACCCTCTTCCTGATTCTCACAAGCGCATTATAGACCGAAATAAGCCACAGGAGCAAGATAACGACGACTGCTATTACTACCCAGAGAATCCACATACAAAATCACCTCCAAATCTCAATTCATTATACTATGAAAGCTATCGCAGAACACGTATTCTGCGCACTCTCAACAAGTCTGAGCTCCTGGAAGCCCTGGTGTTCTTCCAGTGTTACATGCGTCTGTAAATGTTCTTTGATCATATTCTTGACAAAAGTGAGCTTATGCCATCAATAACCAGGTACTCATGATCTTCTGGCACCATTTCCCTGGTGGTTTCACCAGAAAGCACCAGGATGCTCTCAACCCCTGCTCTTCGTGCACACTCCATATCAGTATATATTCTGTCACCGATCATTACGGTTTCTTCCTCACGGACCCCATAGTCCTGCATAAGCATTCTAAGGATCTCAGGACTGGGCTTTCCGACAATATGGTCAGCCTCGCGTCCCGTCGAGATCTTGATGAGCTCCATGAAACTCCCGACATCAGGTATAGGACCGGTTTCGGTTGGGCAGTTAATGTCTGGATGCGACGCTATGTAAGTGGCACCGGCTCTTACGAGACAGCAGAATCGTGTTAGTTTGTCATAATCCATGGTTTTATCATAAGTGATAACTGCAACATCCGTCTCATCTTCAAACAGGCAAACACCGGCGTCTTTGAACATTTTTCTCACGGACGGTACTGCCAGCAAGAAAACCCTTGCCCCCGGATAATTGATCTTCAAGAAGGAAATTGTCGCCTCCCCTGAAGTGTAGACTTCGAAATGCCTTCTCTTAACTCCCAATCTCATGAGCTTCTCAGTGTAGTACTGCGGAGTCTCCGAGGAGTTGTTGGTAAGGAACACAAGATGTCTTCCCCTGGCATGTAGCAGTTGCGAAAGTTCAAGCGCTCCGGGCAAAAGTCTGTACCCGAGATAAAAAGTCCCGTCCATATCCATTACAAAGAGCTTCTTCTCATTGAAATCCATTATGCCCTCCATGTATGCAGTATAATCTACTCAGTGAGAAGTGCATACCAAGCAGATTATACCCCTGGCTGACAGACGGTGAAAGGTTGAGCGGTCTATGAGGAACGTCCTTCTGATTCTTGTGCTTTTTCTGATTGGGCTGATCTCCTATTCTTTCCTCCTTGAGCCCTATTCCTTGCACGTGACACATCTTGATCTCAGAAGAGGCAAGGACATGAGAATCGTTTTCTTCTCTGACCTTCACATGAGAAACATGTTCTGGTATCACAGAATCCTGATAAGCAGGATTGAAGATCTCAACCCCGATTTCATTCTATTTGGAGGCGATGTAGGAAAACCCGGGCTTGCGTACGAAGACCTTGAGCGCTTCTTCACAGAGCTTGCAAGTGTCGCACCGGTATATGCTGTGATGGGGAACTGGGATTACAACATACGATCGAGGCTGAACGACATATACCGTGACTCAGGTGTTATGCTTTTGGACGAGGAGACAGCAATTCTGGACAAAGACGGAAACTCAGTGAAGCTTGTAGGAATGCCGCTAAACCGAAGGTTCTGGATAGATAGAAGTGATCGTGATGTCATTGTTATGCAGCATTATGCTCATGCAAGCGGTCGTTATTCAGGTCCTTTACCGATCATCTATCTCGCTGGACATACTCACGGTACACAATTCTATGTTCCATATATTTCCGAGTGGCTCTTTCGTGAGAAACTTGGATTTGTCAAAGGTCTCTACGACAAAGATGATGACTCGATGATTTATGTAACCAACGGTATTGGTGCCTGGTTCAATTTCAGGTTCTTGGCTCCGCCAGAGATTGTTCTGATAGAACTCTGATTGCTTTTCTGAACTATTGCATATATTCTCTTTCTCATTATCCCTGTTGATTGCTCGAGCAAGATGCTGTATAATTCTCACAAATACCCCCATAGGGTATAAGGAGGGAGAAATGTGTCTCAGAGAGTAGTCGTCTATACAACACCATCCTGTTCCTGGTGTAGAAAACTCAAATCATACCTCAAATCCGCAAACATAAGCTTCAAGGAAGTGGACGTCAGCAAGGATCCGTCAAAGGCTGAAGAACTCTATAAAAAGAGCGGACAGATGGGAGTCCCGGTTACGCTCGTGGGAAGTAACGTTATCGTTGGATTTGACAAGCAGAAGATAGACAGCTTGCTGGGTATCCTCTAGAGAATAACCGCCACAAGACCATGTAAAGGGCCACTGGTTGGCCCTCTTTGATTTTCTTCCCAAAGATGCTATTCTGATGATGATTAGCGAAATGGAGGGATTTCACATGACCAGGAAATGCATACACTCTCTCGCTCCGGGCAGGATAAACATAATAGGCGAGCATACTGACTACAATGACGGATATGTACTTCCAGTAACGATCGACAGGTATGTTCAGGTGACCGTGAGCGAAAGACAGGGTGATTCCATAAGAGTCTTCTCCGAGGAAGAAGGGACTTGTGAATTTGATTCTCAAGCTATTTCCCGATCGAATAACTGGTGTGATTACGTAAAGGGTATCTGCTGGGTTCTGAAAGAAGAGAAGGCTGTTCTTCTTCCCGGAATGGAAATCAGGATCAGTTCAACAGTGCCTCAGGGATCAGGATTGTCGAGCTCTGCTGCGCTGGAGGTTGCTGTGCTGGTTGCACTGGATGAACTCTTGAAGCTTGAACTGAGCGATCAAGAAAAATACACTTTTGCAAGGCGAGCAGAGAATGATTTTGTTGGTGTTAAGTGCGGTGTAATGGATCAGTTTGCAGCAGTCATGGGGAAAGAGAAACATGCGATCTTCCTGGATACTCAAAGTATGCATCACGAATACGTGCCACTTGATCTCGGAGATTATGCTTTTATGGTGATTGATTCCGGTGTTCGTCACTCACTTTCTTCAGGAGAATATAACAGAAGACGGGAAGAAGCAAACTTCGCCCTGAGAGGACTGGGAAAGACAAGCTACAGAGATCTGACAATCTCTGAGCTTCTTACAGCAAAGAAAAAACTGAAACCAGAACACTACCGGCGTGCAATGCACATAATCACTGAAAACGAGAGAGTGCTGGATTCAGTGAGGTCATTGAAGTCCTCGAATTTCGAGAACCTTGGTCGTTTTCTACTGCAGTCGCATGAATCTCTCGCATATGACTATGAGGTATCCTGTGATGAGGTTGACAGCATTGTCAGTCTACTCAGAGAAGAGTCTTCTGTTACGGGATGCAGAATGATGGGTGGGGGATTCGGGGGTTCCGTGATTGCCGTATGTGAAACCGATGAAATAGATGCCGTGAGTGAACGCGTCAAGAATAGCTATTATGAAAGCTTCGGGATAAATGCAAGAGTCTTTCTTGTCAGACCGGATGGAAAAGCAAGAATACTCGATACTCCTCATCTCGTTGAAAGGAGAGAAGGACTGTGAAGCGAATTCGATTAGGAATTGCAGGATGCGGTATAGCAACCAGAAAACTTCATCTTCCTGCCCTGAGAGATTTGCAGGATCTGTTCTGCGTTACTGCCCTTTACAACCGCACGCAGACCAAAGCAGAAGCCCTGGCAGCTACTATAGCCCCTTCTCCAAAGATCTATAACGACTTCGAGAAGATGCTGTATTCGGGAGAGATTGACGCGGTTGATATCTCTCTTGCGCCAGAACTAAACTATGAGTTTGTATCAAAAGCAGTAGCTGCTGGGGTCGATGTAATCTGTGAAAAACCCATCAGTGTTAACACTGCTGAAGCCAAGAGAATCGTGGAGCTCGCAGAAGAGACTGACAGAGTGGTCTATATTGCTGAGAATCTCAGGCACGCGGATCGATTCAAAAGGGCTTCAGAAGTCCTTCAAAGCGGTGCTGTGGGCCAACCGTGTTTTGCGACCTGGCAGTCATGGGTCAATATGTCACGCGGTAATGAGTATGTGAGTACCCCCTGGAGAAAGGATCCGTCTCATGTCGGGGGTTATCTGTCTGATGGTGGGGTGCATCATATTGCGGCAATAAGATCTCTTGTCGGCGACATAGAGTATGTTTCTGCATTCGCTCAGATGAGATCAGACTATCTGGGCGCAGAAGATACCATGGCCTGTATCATGAAAGCGAAGGGTTCATCACTGGTCTCTTATAGTGTCTCGTATGCTCTCCATCCCTGTGAAACTATCGTGAGAATTATCGGCCCGGATGGCTGTATCCTGGTTAGTGACTCTGCAGTGACCGTAATAAAAGGCGACCACGAAGAATCCCACAACGTTCCGCCAGAGAATACCTACAAGAAGGAGTTTGCTGATTTCTATGGAACGCTTCTTGGGGCGAAGAATCTGCTCGGCAGTCCCCGCTCTGCGTTGAAAGATCTTGCTGTGATCGAAGCCTCACTGATTTCTTCGAAAACAGGCAGGGTTGTTCCCATTGATTCTCTTCTTTAGAATGGAGAGGTGAGCCCGGTGAAGAGAGTTCGAGGGTTTAATACAGAAGCGGTTCACGCAGGAGAGAGTTCGAATCGTTTTGCTGACGCCATAACCGTTCCGGTTTTCCAGACATCGAATTTCTTGATGAACGATGAGAAGTACTCCTCTCCAGATAATGTCAACAACGTTTACACCAGGTTGGGTAATCCCACAATGAGTGCACTGGTAGAGAAGCTGAATGCTCTTTGTAATGCCTCGTTTGGTGTATTCTTCTCTTCTGGAATGGGAGCTATCTCAGCAGTATTTGGGTCGTTTCTCAAGAAGGAAGACTCGATCCTGTACTGCAGGCCGATCTATGGGGGGACCTATCTGCTTCTGGGCGAACTTCGAAACGCAGGAATCAGGATGAACTCGTTCGCCCCCTCGGGTATTGAGGGGATTACTTCCCTGATCGATCACACGACCCGTATCATCTACACAGAAACATTGACCAATCCCTCGTCACAGCTTGTCGATATTGAGAAAATAGCGAGACTTGCGGAATCTCATAACATTCTGCTTGTTGTGGACA
Organism: uncultured Thermotogaceae bacterium; assembly: GCA_964611155.1. Lineage (GTDB taxonomy): Bacteria > Thermotogota > Thermotogae > Petrotogales > Kosmotogaceae > UBA9910. Next base: position 61,346 of record CAZSXB010000004.1, on the reverse strand, counting down.
ACACGTTCCTTTCTCCGTATAACTTCACAGCACTTGACCATGGTGCACACATAGAGATCCACAGTCTCAGTAAGTACATAAACGGGCACTCCGATGTCGTTGCGGGATATGCTTGCACAAACGATCAGGCAGTATTCGAAAGGGTTAGATCGATGATGACAATGATCGGCTCAAATGGGAATCCTGCAGACGCCTTTCTGATCATGAGAGGAGCAAAGACCCTTGGTCTGCGTATGCAGGCTCACAACAAAAACGGAGAAGTAATTGCACGATTCCTCTCGTCCCACCCGGCAATAAAGAGTGTTCAACATCCTTCATTAGAGAAAGATCTGCCTGCATGTTACAGGGATTGTAATGGTTACGGCGGGATGATCTACCTTGAATTCTTTAATGAAGAAGATGCCCGGAACTTCATGAGATCGGCGAAGCTGATTACTGAAGCTACCAGTCTCGGAGGAGTCGAATCGTTGGTGACCATGCCGTCTCTTACTTCCCATTCATCCTCTACCGATGATGATCTCACAGAGGCAGGGATTTCTTCCTCAGGTGTGAGACTTTCGCTTGGTGTAGAGGATTCGCAAGATCTTCTAACAAGTATATCTGAAGCGCTTTCTGTTCTTTGACCATCTGTGGAGGTGGTACAGAGTGGTCGCATTAGAAGTTCAATCTCTGGCAGGAAAGATCGGTGAGTTCTACCTGGGACCAGTCGATATGGTGATCCCTGAAGGCAGTATTACCGGTATTCTCGGACCTTCGGGGTGTGGTAAGACACTCCTGTTGAGAATGATAGCCGGACTCCATGAGCCAGTCAGAGGAAAGGTTTTGATCGATGGTAAGGACATGACTGACTCTCCTCCATCCGAAAGAAGAATCGCTTTTATCTTTCAGGATGAGGCTCTTTTCCCTCACTTCAATACTTACAATAATGTTGCGTTTCCCCTGAAGATCAGAAAAGACCGGCTGGTAGACGAAAAAGTGAGGAATAAGGCTCACGAGCTGGATGGGCTGTATGAGTATCTTGACCTCAAACCCTCTCAGCTACCTGCCGGAATAAGAAAGCTGACCGCGATCGGTAGAGAAACCCTCCGTGAGTATAGCTTGATCCTTATGGATGAACCTTTCGAGAGGCTTGACAGAAAGATTCGTGGAGAGTTAAGGGTAATGGTGAAAAAGCTCCTCCTGCACATTGGCAAGTCCGTACTGATAATCCTGAATGATCCTGAAGATGCCATGTCGATAACAGACAGGCTATATGTCATGACCGACGGGTCCTTCATAAGAAACGGTAATCCCAGAGAAGTATACGAGAACCCTGGTTCTGCCGAAACCCTTGAACTCATGTCACCTCACGGGACGAACACTCTTGGGGATATGATCTTCCGACCTGAAGATGTTGAATTATCAGAAGCAGGGATTAAGGCTGTTTTGGTCCACTCGAGTCCACTCGACGGAAAGAAGGCACTATGCAGCGCATTGATTGACAACAACCCTGTCATGCTTATTCTCCCGGCTGAAGTGACCGAAAACACGGAGATCACGCTGAAGATAACGAAATCGTACAGTTTTGGATCACGCAATTCATAGACAATGGCTTGTCATTTCGTTATACCATTAACCTCTTCTGGTAACTTACAAAGAGACTCAAGCGAAGGAACTTGCTCAAATATTCAATCTGAGAAAATCTATCTGTAATGGAAAGATCTTATAATATTCCTGAGTGCAACCCCTATCCCCCCTTGGATAGAAGCACTCGGGGACCTAACAGGTCCCCTTTTTTCTTCTGAGGAGCCTTGTTTCCTCTTTGGTCAATACACGAATGTCTCCGGGACCTGGAACGATGTCTATGCTGATTCCTCCAATCGCAGTCCTTGTAAGGCTCAGTACTTCCTTTCCCAGAAATGAGAGCATCTCTCTTACCTGCCGTTTGTGTCCCTCTTTAATGATAAGCTCTACAAGAGAAACATCATCAGTCTGTTCCAGGACTCTCACTTCTGCAGGACTTGTCTTGAACCCATCTCTGAGAAGAACTCCCTTTCTGAGAAGGTTGGTCTCCCTTGCATTCAGGGAACCTGCAATTCTTGCCAGATACGTCTTGCATACAGAAGAGGACGGGTGTGCTATTTCATGTGCAAGCTGTCCGTCATTTGTCATTATCAACAAGCCTCCGGTATCTCTGTCCAACCTGCCTACATGAAAAAGAGGGGTCTGAAAATGTTCTCTGATTAGATCCCCAACTGTTGGTCTGTTTCTATCATCTGACATGGCCGTTATGTAACCTCGTGGTTTGTTAATCGCCACAACAAGACGTTCATTGCCGATTGGCAAAATCCTTTCCCCATCTACACATATTGCATCTCTTGCAGGTTCAATCTCCTGCCACGGGTCCCTCACTGTCTGGTTGTTGACCTTCACGAGCCCTTTCTTGATCATCTCTCCTGCCTTTCTCCTCGACAGGTTCGTGTTCAACTGCAGAAACCGCTGAAGTTTCATCTTCTTCACTTGCTTTCTCTGGAATCTCCAGCCCTTCGATGATTTCTCCGAGATCACTGAGCTGGAAGGTATCATAGAAACGTTGAGTCACCCTGTACATGAAAGGCCGTCCAGGCTGTTTCGACCGCCTCTTCCTCAACAGCCCCATTCTGGCTAGCTCCAGCAACTGTGCCTGGCATGACCTTCCTCTGATAAATTCTATGTCACTTCTGGTCGCGGGGCCTCTGACAGCCACAATTGCCAGAACCTCCATCTGTGAGTCTGTGATGTCAGCAACGGGCCTCTGAGAGACTTGCTTCACGTAATCTTCCAGTTCTCCGCGCGTGTAGAATCGGAACCGTCCATTCACATTCTTCAGGATTACCCCTCTATCCGATGAATTCTTGTACTCCTGCTCGAGTTCGTCAACGAGTATCATGACTTGTCCGAGTTTCATCTCCAGAATTCTTGCGATTTTTGAAGGCTCAATACCATTTCTGGAAGCGAAAATGAGGGCCTCAACCGCGGCTTTCCTGGTCAGACCATGTGTGCTCATCGTCTCACCTTCTTCATCACCGGCGATGGTTCAGTACTGACAAGCTCGTATCTACCCAGCATGATCAGCTCCAGGATGGCCAGAAAGGTTACTATTATGTCCATCCTGTCTCTGTCGTGGCTCAAGAAGTCCTGAATATCCAGGGAATCGTATTCCCTGGAAATCTCTTCCATTCTCTCTTCAACGGATAACAATTCTGAAGTGATTGTATATACACGATTTCTGTCAACGGTCTCCCTTAGTACAGACTTGAAAACATCAATGAGTTTGTCAGGTATCTCCTCGGCCGATTTCTGCTTTGTGTCTGTTGACTCGGCTCTTGCGTGTTGTTGTGAACGCGATTCATTAAGTCTGGTTTTGAATCTTCTGGTGAGTTCTCTGAGCACCTCATGTTCTTCTATCTCCTTATAAAGCTTGTTTTCTTCTTCAGATAACTCGCGAGCCGTCTTTTCATCAAGAACTGGCAATAGCGCTTTTGATTTCATCTGCATGAGTGTCGCTGCCATAAGAATGAAGTCTGAAGTGATTTCCATATCGAGAGTTTTCATCTTGCTCAGGTAATCGAGAAACTCATCAGCAATAGTTGTGATCGGCACAGACCTGATATCGACTTCGTGTTTTCTCACAAGATAGAGCAACAGGTCCAAGGGGCCTTCAAAGTTAGGAAGAGTGAATACCATGCCCGAATCGCCCAAACTACCACCTCATGGACATTGCATTTCTGACCATCTCCATGGTACCCCCTGCGAATGCTTTGGCCTTGCGATTTCCTTCTGAGATCATCTTCCTGAGGTTCTCTTCATTGTTGTCGAGCTCTCTCATCTTTTCCCAGACTGGATTCAGTTTCTTCACCAGGTTCTCGAATAACAGCTTCTTGCATTCCAGACATCCAATCAGTGCTTCTGTGCATCCTTCTACTACCCATTCAAGCTCTTCCTTCTTGTGTGTGAAAGCCTTATGATAGTCCCAAACTGGACACTTTTCGGGATCCCCAGGATCATTTCTCCGCTTTCGAGCTGGATCCGTCATCATGGGCGCGAGTTTCTTCCAGAGAGATTCGGCGTCATTGTCGATAAGGATGAAGTTGTCATAGCTCTTGGACATCTTTCTTCCATCGGTGCCGGGTAGTTTGGGGAACTTTGAGAGTATCGGTTCAGGTTCGGGAAAAACCTCTCCGTACATGGAATTAAAGCGTCTGGCTATCTCCCTTGTCAGTTCAATGTGATACAACTGGTCCTCACCGATCGGCACACCGTGCGCACGATACATGAGAACATCGGCTGACTGCAATACTGGATACATCATAAATCCAGCGCTTGAAAGATCCCTATCAGACATTTCACTTTTCTGCTCTTTGTAAGTTGGCATTCGCTGAAGTCTTGAAACGGAGACCAGATTAGATAGTAGTAGAAACAGCTCCGAGTGCTCCTTAATCGCTGACTGAACGAAAAGCACAGAGACTTCTGGATCCAGACCACAGCTTACATATGTCTTAACAATGTCCATTGTCCAGAACTCGAACTGCGATACGTCCTCCTTGTGAGACGTAAGAGCATGCCAGTCTGCCACGAAGTAGTAGCACTCGTGGCCTGAATCTTGCAGCTCTTTCCATTTCTCAAGTGTTATATAATTCCCAAGGTGAAGTCTTCCCGTTGAACGCATTCCGCTGAGTATTCTCATCTTCTAAGCCTCATCCCCCAAACTTTACTCATGACTCTCTGTATTATAGCATTGTAAGCTTTTATGGGACTGTGAAACCAGCAGAAAAACCCCTTCGGAAAACCGATATATGATAGAATTGTTCTCAGTAAGAGATGCGGATACCAGGAGGAGCAGATGAGCTTTAACAAGATACTGATCTTCATAGTAGTTGTTATGGTAGCCATAACGGCGATAAACATGTATATGACATTCTCCAGAAGATTGAGGGTGGAGACTCTCGCTTACGACAGCACCTACGAGTATCAGATTGACGGTACTGTCACCATGACAAGTGAGATGGAGCTTCTTTTCCTGAAACCCGAGCAGATTAATGACTTCCTTGATCAGTTTCAGCGTTCTGACGAAGAGATGAGAAACGACTTCCAGGAATCGGTTAACTCTTTTGCTGAGAATCTAGAACGTGTGATGATGGTCGAGGATTTCCGTTCCTCTGTGACCAGGCTTCCTTCCAACAGAATGATGGTCGAAGAGTTTGCAGTCATCTCTGGCTTTGCCAGTGTCGAAGACGGGGTAGTTAGCACATCACTTGGAGAAGTGGAAATCGAGCTTCCGGAAGGCTCAAGCATGAGGATCATCCTGCCAGAAGGAGCGCGTGTACTTTCGGTAACTCCTCAACCGTCTGAAAAGCCAGCTGAAAACATCTTCGTCTGGTTTGATTCCGGCAGAATACCGTTTCCTGATGTAAGATTTTCCCTTGATGAGTGAACTGGATTATCGTCAACTTGCTGCTGCTTTTCTGAAGCAGCTACACGGCGTCAGCACGGCTGTCGTTCTTACGGGTGCTGGAGTTTCGACAGCCAGTGGGATTCCAGACTTCCGTGGACCGAACGGTCTCTACTCCAGGGTGTCTCCCAGAGTCTTTGAGCTGGATTTCTTTATGACCTATCCTGAGGAGTACTACAAGATCGCATTGGATAGAATTCACACAATGGCCGGGAAAGAACCCAATGATAACCATTTCATGCTCGCCTCGCTTGAGGATCATGGATTGATCAAATCTGTTATCACACAAAATATCGACGGATTACACAAAAGATCCGGCACGGAGAATGTGATTGAGCTTCATGGAAATCTTTCGACATTCAAGTGTTTGAAGTGTGAGCGAGTGTATGAAATAGCGGTTGTTGAGGGTATGGCACGGCAGGTTGGCGTACCCAGGTGTGATTGTGGGGGATTAATCAAACCCTGTATTATATTCTTCGGTGAGCAGCTTCCTTACGAAGCGCTGATGAAAGCCCAGGAGTATGCCAGGAGCTGTGATCTTTTCATCACGATGGGAACGTCATTGTCTGTGTTTCCGGCTGCAGATCTTCCTATCCTGACAGTGAAGAACAATGGAAGACTCTTCATCATAAACGATGAAGAGACACAATTTGATCGTATTGCATCTGTGGTCTATCATTGCAACCTTGAACGTTTTTCTGCTGAAGTTACTGCTTTGCTGGACGAAGAACTGCAAAGCGAAGATTCTTGAAACTATCTCTGAAAAACTGCACAGCATAACCTGAGCATTTCTCTTCAACCAGGCGCGCTAATCCTTTCCTGTTATAACCTGCAATCTCCATAAACACTGTCTTACCAGGAGGAAGCTGCTCCATCAAACTCCTGAAGAAAGCGAGCCCATCAGCCCCACCATCCAGTGCCTCCACAGGTTCGTAGACTTTCACACTTTCCGGCAGTAAAGGTATCAGGCAGGACAGTATATAAGGCGGGTTTGTAACTATCACATCCAGCTGATTCATAATTCCCGTGAAAGGATCCAGGACAGACCCTTTGAGGAACCTGACATTTGTGAGGTTGTTCAGAAGAGCATTCTCCTCTGCAAGGCAAAGAGCTGCCTCTGAAATATCTGAAGCATAGACCAGACTTCCAGGCCTGGCCTGGGCAATTGCAAGTGCAATCGCTCCTGATCCTGTTCCGATGTCTGCATATGTATGTCCTTCAGAATCGACTTCCTGGAGGACCCTTTCGACAAGCTCTTCTGTTTCGTTTCTCGGTATCAGAGCTCTGTTGTCCAGCTTCAAAGAGACACCGAAAAACCTTCTCTTTCCAAGGACATAATCAACCGGTTCACCTTTCAGTAGCCTGTCTTCGAGTTCAAGGTATTGTGAGACCTGGTTCCTTGTCAGCACGTCTTCATATTGCACTCCTGTGCCGGCAATCTTCTCTATAAGCAATCTCACATGGGAAATCGCATCATCGTACCCTGACTCTATCAGCTTCTTTCTTGAGGAAAAAAGCAGTTCCGAAGCCTTCAATTCATAATCCCATAGTCTTTTTCAGCTCATCGCTCACCATCTCTGGATTCCATGGAGGGTCGAAACTGAGTTCCATATCCACAACGTTAGACTTCTCCAGATCCTTCACTTTCCTCCTTGCCTCTTCAACAATGAAGCCTGCCAGGGGGCACATCGGAGTTGTCAAAGTCATGGTCACTTTGATGTTGTTCTCCGGGTCTATGTCGATACCGTAGATTAGACCAAGACTTACTATGTCGTAACCAATCTCAGGATCATAAACCTCTCTCAGAGCATTCATCACTTCTTCTTCTGTAAGGTTTTCCATAGCGATCACTCTCCAATAGGATATATTTCTATGAGCGAATTCTCTTTGAACTCCTCAAAAACACTTTCTTTCCATTCCTTCCATGCTGTTTGTCTCTTCAATGGAAGGATTTCAGCGGTGATCTCGTCAGTAGCTTCTTCGACTGTAAGCATTCTTGCAGGGGCATAAGCAACCATGTAAATGATCGCATAACCATCCCCAAAGGGAACCACTGACTGAACCAGTTCTCCGGAAGTATCTCTGAAAACCAGTCGCACCAGATCAGGGTTCATCTCACGAATCTCTTCCCGGGAAAAATCTCGTTCGATATAGCCTCCCTCTGACTCTGAGAAGACCTTTATGGGCTCCGGGTGGCGAGAAGCTGTGCGCCATTTCTCGTACGCTTCAGAGAAAGTCCTGAATGTCATGATCTTGAGTCTGACTTTCTCCGCTTCAGCCACAAACACATCGCTGTTTTCTTCGTAGTAACGCCGGATTTCTTCCTCGGAGACCGAAACATCCTGAATCACTCTTGACTGAAGCTTGTTCCTGACATCGTTGTATATCAAGTCCCAAACAACGACATCAGCATATGTCTCAAGCCCCCCAATGTAACCGCGCAACATATAGTAAGCGTTTGCTTCACTGTAAGATATTTCGAGCTCTTCAAGTGTATCGTGAATTGACTTATCTATCTGTTCCCTTATGAATTGCCAATCGGCCCCGATCCCTACTTCTCTTGCGTATTGTATGAGAAGTAACCTATCCACCATATCCTCAAGGACCCTTCTCTCATATTCCTCAAATAGCTTCTCTCCGTGTTCACTCTCAAGAAGTATTTCGGCAAAGAGAGGATCAATATCCTCTACAGTTCTGGAAATATCTGTGTACTTGGGCAGAACTCTCGCCAGGAACTGTTCAATGGTGATCACTTCATCGTTCACCATTGCAGCGATGCTCTCCTCCTGTTGTGTTGCATAGACTACTCCAGCAAGAACGATAAATACAAAACACAATGAAAAAGTAAGTAACCTCTTCATTCGATTACCTCCTCAGGTTTCAACAAGAGCTTCTGGCTTACGAACTTCCTTCCTTATGACGGTGTGCTCTCTCCAACTTGTTCATGTATTCTTCTACCTCTAGTCTCAGTTTTCGTTCCGGATCAATCTTACTCATAACAGCACACTTTGTGATCTCCATTAGCAATTCTCCCACAGACTCCTCTATCCTTTCAATGCTCGCTGATTCTATGTTTCTTGACATTTCACCCGCTAATTTCAGAATAGCCTGAGATATCTCATCTTTATCCAGTTCATCGAGACTTGTTTCAACAGCGTTTTCAACCGTTCTCCTGGCAAGACTCAGCGCAGGAAGCGCCTGATTCAGACGCCCAACTGGTGAGCCATGAGCAGTACCCTTTTCTTCCGCCTTTATCCTCTCCCATTGCCTGTAGGAATACCCTGAAGCCCGGGCAAATACGTGGGGATGTCTGCGTACAAGCTTGTCTGTCAATCTTTCAGCAATGTCGGTGAAATCGAAAGCACCACGCTCTGAAGCAATTTGCGCATGAAACACTACCTGAAGCAGCAGGTCCCCCAGCTCTTCAACGAGCATCTCGTCATCAGCTTTCTCAATAGCATCAAGGACTTCGTATGCTTCCTCTATAAGATAAGGCTTCAATGAGCTGTGGGTTTGATCCCTATCCCATTCACATCCAGAATCACTTCTAAGTCTCTTCATGGTATCAATCAGTCTGGAGAAACCTTTGTCTTCAGACATCATAACTATCTCCCTTCATCTTCTTCAGAATTGATTCATGACGCCTGTCACTCAAAAGACCCTTTGATAACCAGTTCTTGATGGTCTCTGGCGTGATCAGTTCTCTTACCGGAGAGTAGGTCAACCTGTGCCAGGGTGTTGGACCAGAGGCCTTGAGTTCCGCTCTGTGAAGTGGAGTCCCGTAACCTTTATGTGCAAAGAAAGAGAAACCGGGCAAGATAATTGACAGTGAACTCATGTATGAGTCCCTCACAACTTTCGCTACTATGGATGCTGCAGCGATAGCGTTATTGAGTCTATCGCCACTGACAATACATCTACATCTGCTGTCGAATTCCAGGTACTTCCCGTCAATGAGTATCCTCTCGGGCACAATTCCAAGATTGTCGACAGCTCTTACCACTGCAATTCTTGTTGCGTTCAGAACGTTCAGTATATCTACCTCTTCGGGGGAAGCAATCCCCACTCCAACACTACAGGTCGACACAATTCTCGAAAAGAACTTACTTCGCTGAACGGGGCTAAGAGCTTTACTGTCTGCATATTCAGTGTCGAGTTCATCAGGTACCACAGCGGCTGCAACCACCGGTCCTGCCCAAGGACCCCTTCCTGCTTCGTCAACTCCTGCAACAGTCAACTTCGCGGACATATACTCATCATCAAGGGCATAACGTCGCTTTTCTGCATTCTGACTCGACAACATGATAGTATTATACATCACAGCTGGTGAAGCTCCGGAGTATCCATCACCTGGGTTTCTCTATCTGGGGCGATGATATAATTGTCTGTGAAATAATACGTCAGCAGGAGGTTTATGATGGGAAGAGAGTTAAGCGAGCTCCAGATTGCAGAGAACGTTGAACATATCCTCAGGGCTATTTCTACCCGCGTTCGTCGAGAAGGTCGCAAAGTACTGAGAGATTTTCCGATCACTCCTGCACAGTTTGATGTATTGCAGATCCTGTATTTCCGTGGCGAGAAGCGGATGAGTGATATCAGTGATGTCCTTGGAATAACGAAAAGTACAACAACAGGACTTGTGAGAAGGCTTATGGACGGTGATTTCGTTCGAAAACACAGGTCAGCAAAAGACAGGAGATCCTACATGATCAAGCTTTCTCCCTCGGGCGAAGTTCTCGTAGAGAGCGTTATTAAGAGAAGGGTCGAGTTTCTCCGCAGTGTGCTTGAAAGAGTTGACTCCCCAAAACCACAGAGTTATGAGAAGCTTCTTCGTGAGTTGCTCGAGGCAATGCAACAAGACACAGACGGTCCAAATAAGATAGGAGGACGAAAATGAGAAAAGCGCTTACTGTAGTTTTTTTGCTACTAACAGCTATTGGTCTCTTTGCTTCAACCACACTGAGGATAAAGGCTGATACCATTAAGGGATCAAGCGATCTTATCAGTCTGGCGGGGAATGTCTACATTGAGAAGGAAGGCGAGATGACGGTTGAAACTGAAGAAGCGGAGTTATCCGCGGTCGGCAATAACTGGGAGAGATTCATTGCCACCGGGGAAACCTTAGCGATTTTCTCGAACGGCACTTCAAGATCGCTTTACCTCGATTACAACATGAACTCTTCTTCAGGAGTTATGCGTAATGAGGTGTATGCCGAATTCGTCGAGACGGATCGAGAAGGGAAAATCATAATAAACGATGCTGATGTTCTCGAGTTTGATCTGGACTCTGAATCATACGTAGGAAGCTCTCTTCCCGAGGATGATCCCGAGTTCAAACCTCTTTTCATACTCTATCGTGATGAGATGGAGATAACTGCTCTGCAGTTCGAGTACTACAGTGGTGATTCCTTGATGATTCTCACTGGACGTGTTCTTGTTATCGATCACAAGAATAACAGGACCATACGAGCTTCAGAACTGATATACAACACTGATGATGATAGTTTTGAAGGCAAATCTGTTGAAATGGAGATAATTCTGGAGGATGACTAGTATTGATCGATATTCGCTCACTGAGAGAAGACACAGATCACTTCAGACAGGCATTGAAAGCAAGAAATGTCTCTGAAGATACCCTTGATGAGGTCCTTCAGCTTGACGAATCGCTGAGGGCAGAGCTCACCAGGCTCAATCAGCTGAAGGCAGAGAGAAACAAGGTTTCTGCAGAGGTCGCCAGGATGAAAGCTTCTGGTCAAAATAATGAAGCTGAAGAACTGCTGGAGCGGGCAAGAGTGATTTCTAATCTTGTAAAAGAGGGCGACGCAAAGATCCGGCAGGTTGAAGAGCATCTTGAGTCGAGACTTCTGCATGTCCCCAATATTCCGCACAGCTCTGTTCCTCGTGGCGAGAGTGAATCGGACAATGTCGTCCGGCAGACTTGGGGAAATCCACCGGTTTTTGATTTTGAACCCTTGCCTCATTGGGAGCTTGGCCCCAAGAGTGGAATGATGGATTTCGAGAGGGCCGCAAAACTGAGCGGTGCAAGATTCAGCATCTTGCGAGGTCATCTGGCTACGCTCTCAAGAGCCCTTGTGAATTTCATGATCGAACTACACGTGAGAGAACATGGATATCAAGAAGTCTCGTTACCGCATCTGGTCAAGCGAGAAACAATGCTTGCTTCAGGACAATTGCCAAAGTTTGAGGAAGAGCTTTACAATTCCAGGCCTGATGATCTTTTCCTGATACCAACCGCAGAAGTCCCGCTCATAGCTCAACATTCCAATGAAATCCTGGAATCGTCCAGATTACCTTTGAAATACGCGTCTTACACCCCCTGTTATCGGCGTGAAGCAGGTAGTTACGGAAAAGACGTAAGAGGTATGATAAGGGTGCATCAGTTTGACAAGGTTGAGCTCGTATGGTTTACGAGACCAGAGGAATCAGAAGCTGCACTGCAAAGGCTTACATCAGATGCAGAAGAAGTCTTGCAAAGGCTAGAGCTTCCCTACAGAGTGGTAGAATTGTGTACGGCCGATCTCGGATTCGCTTCATCCAAAACTTATGATCTGGAGGTCTGGTTGCCCTCCTATGGCAACTACAAGGAGATCTCTTCGTGCAGTAACACAACCGACTTCCAGGCAAGGAGAGCGAATATCCGTTACCGAGACAGCAACAACAGACCTGCATTTGTTCATGCTCTTAATGGTTCTGGAGTTGCTGTTGGAAGAGCCCTGGTGGCGATCATCGAAAACTTCCAGAGGGAAGATGGAACAATCAGAGTCCCCGATGCGCTTGTTCCCTTTGTAGGCAAAGAGGTCGTTGGCTAGTTGCCTAATGCTTTTCTGGTACAAATAGATAACAACAGGGTTATTCTTGATGAACATGAATCCACGCACTTGAAAGTGATGCGTGCCAGGCCCGGAGAACATCTGCTGGGACTGGATGGTCGAGGTGCTCTGGTAGATTTTGTTCTTGAAGAACTGGGTGATACCAGGAGCATCGGCAGAATAACTAAGGTCAGACGTTGCAGTAAAGACTCCCATCATGTTGGTCTCTGGATTGCCTCAACAAAGTGGAAACGGTTGAGGTTGGTACTTGAGAAATCTACTGAGCTTGGCGTGGATAGCATTATCGTATTCCAATCAGAATACTCCACTGCGAAGAGATCAGAGAATTCGCAGGGGAAATGTGAAATAGTGGTTAGAGAGGCCATCAAGCAGTCAGTCAATCCTTTTCTACCTGAAGTTCACTGGATGGACTCTCTCCAATTCGAACCCTCTGAGAACGGCCTCTTTCTCTTTCTGGATATGTCAGGCACCCCTCTGAAGTCATTCAGTGAGAAGATCTCAAGAAGCAGCAGGACAAGTATATTTGTTGGATCCGAAGGAGGTTTTTCCAGGAACGAGAGAGAACTACTGAGTCTGTCGGCCATACCGGTTTCTGTCGGTTCAAGTGTTCTCAGAGTTGAAACAGCCGTGATAGTTGCGCTGAGCCTTGTTAACTCTTTTCTGAACAGATTCTAGGAGGTGTTCTATGGGCAAGGATGACAGAATCTCTTATATCAAGGAATTCAAAAGAATCGAGTCAGAGTACAGAGAGAAGCTCAGTATAGCGAAGACTCCTGCGGAGGTGGGAGACACTTTCATTGATTATGTACATAATTTCTTGAAGAGCATTCATCCTGGCATAAAACAGCGAGACATTGAGTACATAGAGTTCACTCCTGAAATTGAACCACCGTTCCGTTTCGAAAAACCTCTTGAAGAGAAAATCAAAGAAGCTTTCGAATCCAGTGATCTCGAAAGCATACTTCTGAGAATGGCAGAACCTGCGAAGCATCGTCACTGGAAATTCGTCAGAGACGAGGATCGAACCGAGCTTTTCAGAAGACATGAATAGCTCATTTGATAGTAGTTGGAAGGTTTGAAGCCTTTATTTCTTCCAGCCTTTCAGCGATATCAGCTTCTGTAAGTTTCATCAAAAGTTCATCCAGGTAGCCTTCGAGAATCTCGGTAAGCCTGTAGGTACTGAAGTTGATCCTGTGATCGGTCACCCGATTCTGAGGGAAGTTGTAAGTCCTGACTTTCTCGCTTCTTTCTCCTGTACCGATTTGTGATCGCCGCTTTTCGCGGGTCTTCTGTTGCTCCTGGTCTTCATAGATCTTATAAAGCTTGGCCCTGAGGATCTGAAGGGCTTTCGCCTTGTTCTGGTGCTGAGAGCGGTCTTTCTGAACGGCGACACTGATCCCTGTCGGTATGTGCGTTACCCTTACTGCTGACTCAGTTTTGTTAACGTGCTGTCCCCCTGCTCCCGACGATCTAAAGGTATCTATTTTCAGTTCCGAAGGGTCAAGCTTCACCTCAACTTCGGAGACCTCAGTGAGAATGGCAACAGATACTGTTGAAGTGTGAATACGTCCTCCAGATTCAGTCGTGGGCACTCTCTGGACCCTGTGGACACCACTCTCATATTTCATCTTGCTGAATACGTCCTTTCCCTTGATCGCGAATATCGCTTCTCTGATACCGCCAAGGTCTGTCTCATTCATCTCTATGACTTCAAACTTCCAGGAATTTCTCTCTGAAAACCTCATGTATAGTCTGAACAGGTCCATGGCAAACAGGGCAGCTTCTTCTCCACCGGTACCGGGCCTGATTTCTGCGATAATATTCTTGCGTGCAGAAGGTTCCGGCAAGAGCATAAGAAGGAGGCTCATTTCACGATCTCTAATCTCTTCTTCAAGATCATCAATCGACTTCTCGATAATGCTGCGTTCATCTTCCCCGGCTTCTTGAAGCATTTCCTCCCAGCCTTTTAACTCCTTTTTCATTGCTTCTATAGAATCGTAAGAAGCGACAACCTGCGTAATATGGGAATGCTTTTTACCCAGCTCAGCAAGCCTTTCGGGGTCATCGTTGAGGTTTGGGTCGGAAAGCTCCTTCTCAACGATTTCCCTGTTCTTGCGGAATACTTCAATGACTCCTGCGAGATCCATCAGTAAAGCCTCCGTGAGATGGAATTGGGGTCTCTCGAATAGTCCTTGACCTGCTCTTCAGATATGATGCCTTGCTTGAACACTCTTATGAGTGCGTCATCAAACGTAACCATTCCCTGTTTCCCGCCTGCCTGCATCATTGACTCTATTTGGTGAAATTTCTGTTCCCGAATGAGGTTGCGTATACCCTGAGTCAAAAGCATTATCTCAAGAATTGGCATCCTTCCTGGTCCACTCTTCTTTCTAAGCAGTCTCTGATAGATAACAGCAAGAAGCGTATTTGAGAGCTGCATTGCTATCTGGTTCTGCTGGTGAGGAGGGAAAGATCCGACGATCCTTTCCGGTGTTGTGGCGGCAGAGTTAGTGTGAATAGTCGAGAACACAAGATGCCCGGTTTCTGCTGCGGTCATTGCCAGTTCCATCGTCTCCGGGTCTCTCATTTCTCCCACCAATATGACATCAGGATCCTGTCTCATCGAATACTTCAAGCCATTTGCAAAAGATGCCGTGTCCCTGCCGAGCTGCCTCTGATGAATGAGTGTATTCTTGGGCTCAAAAACGTACTCAACCGGGTCTTCTATTGTTATCATATGAACTTTCCTTGTTATGTTTATGTGCTCAAGCAATGCTGCGAGAGTAGTGGATTTCCCACTACCAGTGGGTCCTGCAACAAGGACAAGTCCTTTGTCAGGAGTACAGAAGTCTTTGAACATCTCCGGTAGGCCAAGCTGTTCAATTCCCTTAATAGTCTTGGGAATCAATCTCAAGGCAAAGGCGGGCGTTCTTGAAGAGTAAAAGAAGTTACCCCTGATTCTGGAAATCCCTGAGCTGAAAGAGAAATCTACTTCTCTAATCCTTCCCTCCTTGAATGATACACTTCCGAGTTCTTCGAGTTCTGCCTCAATCTTCTTGAAATCATCATCGTCAACGATACGATTGTTCTGAATGATCAGCTCGCCATCTATTCTATATACGACGGGACTTCCTGAAGTGATATGAATATCACTTACATTCTTTGCCTCACCTTCTGCAACAAGCTCCTCGATAATCAAGCAAACACCTCCCAAACGTCTGGATTTTAACACATGCGCTTAACGTCAATCTGATCGAAACAAAGTAATATTGGTTACGGACAGGAGGGATATAGTGTATTACGAGTTATTCTTACGTTCTTTCGCAGACGGAAACGGTGATGGAATTGGTGACCTGAGAGGGGCAACAGAAAAACTGGATTATCTCAGTAGCCTGGGTATGGATGGAATCTGGCTTCTTCCAATTATGTCCTCACCTTCATACCATGGTTATACAGTTACAGACTTCTACAACGTGAATGCCATCTACGGAGACATCAAAGACTTGCGATTGTTCCTGGCAGAAGCACACAAACGTGACCTGAAGGTGATCCTTGATCTTCCTCTGAATCACACCTCCACGAATCACGAGTGGTTCTTGAGAGCGCTGAATGGAGAAAAACCATACTCTGAATGGTATCTCTGGCTTGAAGACGAATCGTGGCTTAGAGCCAGAAGGCCCTGGGACAGACAGCAAGTGTGGACTCCGATAGCGAACACGTTCTACTACAGTCTCTTTGGGCCTGGTAGTCCTGATTTGAACTATGATTCAGAATCGCTATGGCATGAGTGCCGTAATATACTGTCTTTCTGGCTTTCCCTCGGATTTGATGGTTTCAGATTTGACGCTGCAAAACACATCTTTGACTTCTCCAGGGAAACCGGTAATTGTGAATATCAGCATGATAGGAACATAACTTTCTGGTCTGAGATGACTTCACATTCAAGAAAGATTAATTCAGAAGCAATCTTTGTAAGTGAAGTGTGGGATGACTGGGAAACGGTGGAAAAGTACTCTTCGACTTTCGGTATAGGATTCAATTTCCCCCTATCATATGTCATTAAAGAAGCAATTGAAGGAAGGTCAGTGCAGAAATTCATCGACGGGTTCAGGGGGACAATGCCCCACTATTTCAACAACAATCGTACCTTTGAATCTGGAGTCTTCCTCACAAATCACGATATGACACGATTGGTAACCGTCATGGACGGCAATAAAGATCAGGCACTCTTTGCTTTGAGTATATTAATGAGCGTCCCCGGAATTCCATTTATGTTCTACGGAGAGGAACTGGGAATGGAAGGCGTATACAATGAGTTATTCAACGAGGAACAGCTTGAGCCATTTCCATGGTATGAATCAGGATTCGGTCCAGGACAGACCGAATGGAAAGCTGTTGACAAGAACAGACCTGGTATGGGACGATCATATGAGAAACAGAGTGAGTCGAATGAGTCCTTTCTGTCAAGGTTTCGAAGGATTCTCTTATTCAGAAAAGAGCGACCCTGGCTTAGATGGGCAACGGTAGACAACATATGGGAAGAGTCTGGGTGTTTATGCTTGGAGTTGAAGCAAGATGAAAGAAAGATTTCGTTCATCTACAATCTGAGTGACTCAGCCAGGAGTCTGCGTACAGGAGAAGTGGTACACATTCTGACTGGTTCTGCTACTACCGTGGACAAAAGAACCAATCTTGGAGCCTGGAGCTGTGCTGTAGTGGAGTAAAAAAGATACGGGCCGGAGCCCGTATCAACTAGGAAAAAAGGGGGGTAAGGTACATTTATGACTTCTCTTGCAGAAGAGTTGTTCATCGTTGACAAGCTCGCCTTTTACTCAGCAGTCAGTCCCTCTACTCTTGCTTTGGAGGAGCAGTATTGATAGATCGTAAACATGTTGCATTTCGAGCTTCCGCGATCAGCCTGGTCGCAAATGCTACCCTTTCTACTGCCAAAATCGTGATAGGCCTTCTCTCAGGCAGTATGGCAGTCCTCGCAGATGGTATCGATTCTTCTTTTGATGCAACAACATCTGTCGTGACATATGTTTCATCCGCCATTGCAAGCAAACCGCCCGACCGCGACCATCCATATGGTCATGAACGAGCAGAGACCGTCGCAGCAAAAGTCATAGCCATGCTAATCTTCTTTGCAGGCGCTCAGTTGGCTCTCTCTTCATTTGGCAAGCTCTTTGGGGATTCCTACAGAATAGAGAGGGTGACACTTGCTTTGTCAATTTCGGGACTCTCTGCTGTCGCAAAGTACGCTCTGTACAGGTATAAGAAACACATAGGGAAGAAGATTGACAGTTCTGTTTTCATAGCCTATGCGCTGAATATGCGGTCAGATGTCTGGATTTCAGGCTCTGTATTTGTTGGACTGCTCATGGTACAGCTCACAGGAATAGTCGCTTTTGACGCCATTTTGGGAATCCTGGTCTCTGTGATGATCATAAGGACAGCACTGAGTGTCTTCTTTGAGACAAGCTATGAGCTGATGGACGGAATTCCTGCAAAGAACCCGATATACCAGGACGTCTTCCATAGACTGAAGGATGTTCCCGGTGTTATCAATCCCCACAAAATGAGAATTCGCAAGATGGGAAGCAAATATCTTGTGGATCTCGACATAGAAGTGGACCCAACCCTTTCAGTAAGACAGGCACATGCAGTCTCAAAACGTGCGGAACGAGCTATCAAGAACGCAAATGAAGGCATCTACGATGTACACGTGCATATTGAACCCACAGGAAACATTGAAGACGAAAATTATGGTATAGACGACAGCGACATTCAGAGGAAGAACGATGACTAAGTGGAGTTTTGTCACAACTGCTTTGGATTGCTTTCACCGTGTACAGCAATCTTCAATGCGGCACAGCGAATTCATGGATATGCTAAATAACCTTTCAGTAGACCTGGTGCTGAATGATATACTCAAAGGCCTCATCTTTCTGTTGAGGGAAGAACGGTGTCTGAAAGTCACCATAGTCACAAGAGATTCTCAGGAACCTGTTTCCGTAAACAAGGCCGAATTCGAGCTTCCCCACGATTCCGCTGACTTTTCGAATCAGCATTCATTCTTCAGAAGGGGTATCACGGTTGATGAGTTCCTCACAAGAAGAGAGTACTGCTTTCAGACCTTCCCAGTAATGCTTGATCGAGAGACTCAAGGATCTATAGTGGCGGTCAGTGATAATCTCGACAAGGAAGATCCTGTGGTTCAGAACCTGATGACGATAATCTCGGGAATTGTAACACTACACTTGTCCAAACTCAATTTGGCAAGCCTGCATGAGAACGATATTGTTCTGGAGACCGTATTCGAGCTGTCTTCGGATCTTCTCTGGATTCAGGATGAGGAACACAGGTTTGTCAGAGTTAACAGAGCATTTCTCAGGGCCGTGCGTCGCGCCCATAATCAGGTACTCGAACGAAAACCTGAAGACTTTTTGCTACCCAAGCAGGCTCAAGCATTGAGAGAGATACTCGACCGAAGTCGTCATAACGGGCCCTCTTCATCCGGTGAACCAATTCACCTTTCAGAGAACAAAGACGAAGCTTACACTATTTCGATTGCACCAGTTTCAGGAAGTGCTTCGAAGAGAAAGTTTGTGGGAATTGCAAGAAACATATCCCGTCTTATGCGTTTGAGAAATGAGAGGACGCGGCTTCTTGAGCTTTTAGGTCGTGCGATTTTCGGAGCCTCTTTCTTCTCACGAACCGATCATCGCCTTCGCCTCTCTCTCACGAGGGAATGTGCTACGATGATTAGTTCATTTCTGTATCAGAACTACAGGCCATTTGATGCCAGTTTTCTTTCTCACATAAGATTTGCTGTGTACTTCTACGACATGGGAATGCTGACGATAGACCGGTCAGTGTTGCTCAAAGAGAGCCCGTTGAACGAAGATGAATGGAACTCTGTACTGAAACATCCAGAAAAAGGAGGAGAGTTGATCGATGCACTCACGAAAGAGCAGGGTTGGAATCATCCTGGCCTTGAGTTCTCGAAAGAGGTGGCACGGAATCACCACGAAAGGTACAATGGAAGTGGCTATCCAAAGGGTTTGAAGTCGGACCGGATTCCGTTATCTGCGAGAATCATGGCGGTCTGTGACTCCTACGCAGCAATGCGAGCTCCAAGACCATACACACATAAGAGAAGTCATCTAGAGGCCGTGAAGACAATAAGAGAGGCTTCTGGAAAAGCCTTCGATCCTCTTGTTGTGGAGGCTTTCCTGGGAATTGAAGCACATATTGAGTCTTTGTCAGAGAGATTTGTCGATAACAGGGATTTGCCGGAAGGCTTCTTCTGAGAGATCAATCAAGCATTGTGAGTAGTTTTAGAAATCATTATCTTCAATATAATGGAGGTGTTTACGTGAAGCTAAATGGTACAAGAACCCTCGGTAATCTAATGAAAGCATTTGCCGGAGAATCTCAGGCAAGGAACCGTTACACTTATTTCGCTTCGATCGCGAAAAAGGAAGGCTATGAACAGATATCTGCCCTTTTCATTGAAACTGCCGATAATGAAAAGGAGCACGCAAAGGTATTCTACAAACACATCGTGGAAAATGTGGATGACCTGCCCCTGATGATCAACGTCAATGCTGATTATCCTGTTGAACTCAGAACGACGCTAGAAAACCTCAAGGCTGCCGCTGCAGGAGAGAATGAAGAATGGACACAATTGTATCCTCGGTTCGCGGACATCGCAGAAGAAGAAGGGTTCAGAGATATCGCCAACTCTTTCAGGCAGATCGCAAAAGTGGAAAAGAAGCACGAGATCCGTTATCTCAAGCTTGCAGAAAACGTTGAGAAGAATCAGGTCTTCCTGAAACCTGAGAATGCTGTCTGGAAATGCAGGAACTGCGGATATGTTGTTGAAGGATCAGAAGCGCCAGAAACGTGCCCCGCCTGCAAACACCCCAGAAGCCACTTCGAGCTGCTTTCAGAGAACTACTGA
This sequence comes from uncultured Thermotogaceae bacterium, assembly GCA_964611155.1. Classification (GTDB taxonomy): domain Bacteria; phylum Thermotogota; class Thermotogae; order Petrotogales; family Kosmotogaceae; genus UBA9910. The sequence continues at coordinate 41,059 of CAZSXB010000004.1, read as the reverse complement.
CACAAGGTGCTGTCAATCATCTGGAGAAGCTCTGGTTCTTGATCATTCAAGAAGTCCCGGAGCTTCTCTATTGTGAAAACGCCTTGAGCACCTTCAACTGATACAGAGAGGGCACCCAGTATATTACCCAGTTTCAGACGGCTTCTCTCCGAAAATCCCCGGGCCAGTCCGAAGAGATATCCGGCCGAGAAGCAGTCGCCTGCGCCGGTCGTATCCACTACACTTGCAGGATAGGCTCTTTCTTCAGTGCCAGTTCCCACTACTCTGGCGCCTTTATCTCCCAGGGTAACTACTACGTTTGCCGAAAGTATGCTGCCCCTTTCAGAAAGGAATTTATGTTCCCTCTCGTTGACTATGAAATGATCAATGTCCTTTGAGACCTCAATGACACTTTCTGGCTTTTCGAATGATACGATTCCTCCGGGCGAATAAGCTACTTCCCTTCTTCTTGATGAACCTTCGAAGAACCCTTTCAACTGCTCTGGGTCTATTCCTGCAAAATATACTACATCGGCAGAATCATTGACCGATTGAGCATTGATGAGTTCGTTGGCTCCCCTGTAAGTAAACAGCTTTCTTTCGCCTTCCTTGTTCACTCTGGAAAAGCAAAGACCCGTAGGAAGATCAGGAACCGAGCTGCCAAAGACTTTGACTCCCTCTTCAGCCAGCTTGCCTTTCAGAAACTGGGCAAAAACATCTCTTCCAAGAGAGCAGTATAAGAATACCTCTTCACCGATTCGCGCAAGGTGTACTGCTGTGTTTGCTGCGGTACCTCCGGCCCCTATGGTCAGCTTTGTGACTCTATTGTCTTCTTCACGATCTGGAGTGATCACAAATGCATTGATATCGGTGTTTACGTTACCACAGATTGCTACTGCCATCTCATCCCTCCGTCTGCAGTTACCACAAGGATTATATGCAAATGAAGCTCTTCGGCAACTAGCGGGCTGTCCGTTTTATTCTTTCAGGCACTGCAAGAATCGCCGGAATAACCGCCAGCGAGGTAATACAGCTGATCAGAAGAGTCATGGCCGTAAGAATACCGAAGTATGCAACAGTGAGGAATGACGAAAAAGCAAATACCATGAACCCTGCGAATAGTGTAATGGTGTTAATTATTATAGCCCGACCAACGCTTCTAACCGAAACTCGGAATAACTCCTGTCCTTCACCAGATCGTTTCTTGTCTTCAATTAGTCTCTTCAGAAGATGAATTGAGTAATCCACACCAACTCCGATAGATATGCTGGCCACCAGAATGGTTGCAGCGTCCAGAGGAATCCCTGCGATACCCATTATTCCGAAATTCACGAGCACAGAAAGACAAAGTGGTACCATTGAAAGGCTTCCCACACCAAAAGACACAAAGAGAAAGGAAACGATGAACCACACGGCACCACCGGAAATGATTATGCTCTTGATCTGGCTGGATGCGAATTCCTTCATGTGAAGTTCAACAACTTTCGGTGTTCCTGCAACAATTACCCTGACCCCCGGGAGAGCGATCTTGTTGAGCTCACTTTCCAGTCTCCCGATTGTTTGTGATATCTCAGATGTTTTCGCACTGTATATGTGCGTGTGTATAACAGCTTTTCTCATTCCGTCTCTACTAAGGTAGCCATAGACGTTTATGTCTCCAACCCTTCCATGAAGAACCGTTCCAAAGACCAGCGCGAGTCCATAAGGACTGATCCCTTCAGCAAGACTTACGATTGAACTGGTTCGCGAGAACAGTGGATAACTCTCAACCCTGTTCTGCATGAGCTTAAGCATCTCAAGAAATGCTGGCTGGACCGCCCCTGCCTCATCGCCTGAATCGACTACTATCAGGAGCATGGACGATCCGCCAAATCTCTCTTCGTACTCCATTATTCCTGAAGAGACAGTACTGCCTTTCCTGAAATACCTGGCCAGATTTGATTCAAAATCCAGTCTGAACACGCCTAATACAGAGAACAGCACCACTGAGGTGACAACAGCCAGAATGAACTTCCAGTGCTTCTGGCTGCTGGTTGCCGCAAACTCCAGCAGTTTTCCAAGTGAAAAGGAATCGCTCTTCGCTTTCCTGGACCTCGGTTGAGGTAAAACTGCCAGGATCGCAGGTAGCGTGGACAGAGAAAAGAGCATGGCTGCAAGAATCCCAAACATGCTATAAAAACCGAAATCCCGGACAGGTATTACAGAAGACGTCATGAGAGCTGCGAAGCCCGCTGCGGTAGTCAAAGAAGTCATGAATATGGGAGCAGCCAGCGAATCCATTGCTGACTTTAGAGCAGTCTTTTTGTCTGGCGCTTCTCCCGAAGATTCTCTGTATCTACTGAAAACATGAATACCATCAGCGCTCGCCAGAGCAACAAGAAGTACAGGGAGTGTGGCACTGACAATTGTTAATGGAGTTGCTCTCCATGCCATGAATCCTAGAGTGCTGAAAACCGTGAATAGCACTGTACTGCCAATCACAAGAAGACCTGCGACTGATCTGAAAGATAGTAGGATTACAATTGAGAAGAGCATAACAGACATTGGAAATAGAACTCTGACGTCTCTGATGACAGTTCTATCAACAGAGTATCCCAGGTATATTTCTCCGGAAAGGTAATAGTTCTCTTGCCCCCAGAGTTCTTCAAGAAGCGCCTCAGCTTCTGAGATAGCGTTTCTTCCACGCAAGCCAACGCCACCCCTTATGAAAAGATTGAACAGAAGCGCGTCTCTTGATTCACTGATCATGTGTTTCGATGAATAACTCCTTGAAAGATCATCCAGGAACGCTTCAACTTCCTCCGCAGTGGCTGGAAAGGCAGTAATCACAGGATGGGAAGCAACATTGAGCCCTTCCAGAATGTGGTAAGATGCATCGAAAGGAGTCTCGACCCGGAAAACATTCTGAATGTCACGTAAGGCTTCTGCTGTCTTCTTCGCATGCAGCAATACAGAAGGATCAGTTGCATCACCGACTAGAACAAGTCTTACAGGATCACCGATGATGAAATCTCTCGCAGCTCGCTCGATATCCCTGGAAACCTCTGTGGATCCATCTGCAAGGTTTGTGATGTCAGTCTCGAATCTCAACGTACCTACCCGAACCGTGAAAAAAAGCGCAACAGCAAGGCTTATGGCAATAATCACCACTGGATGATCGATGCTGAAATGGCTTAGTGCTCTGGATATGGAGTTAAGGAATATGGTTGGAGTTCCAATGGCTGTCTTGAATCTCGACTTCATTTTCTTCTCACAGAAGCACACCACACCTCAAATATAAGCTAGATTCTATCACGTCTATTTAAAACAAGAACGTTCACGGGTATCGAATTCATTAAGCATCTGACACTTTCCAGATTCACCGGATTTCTCCATATGTTATGCTTTACTTGATAAGCTGTCCTTTCATCCCTTTCTAGGAGCGAGAAGGATGTGGAATAAGCTACTTTCGTCTGTTTCGAAACGACCAGTTGCAGTCATTCTCCTGATGAGTGTTGCAGTTTTTCTTGGGGTGCTTGCCTGGCAGGAGCTTCCTGTAGATCTTCTTCCGATGATTGATGTTCCTTTTGCGGTTGTATTGACCCCGTATATCGGAGCGGGGCCTGAGGAAGTTGAAGCAAATGTCACGAATACTCTTGAGGGCGCAATCATGATGGTGGGTGGTATCAAGGAGATCACTTCGCGCTCAATGGATGGGTTTTCGGTCGTCGAAATAGAGTTCGATCCAGGAACCGATATGGCTCATGCTTTGCTCAAAGTCCGGGAAGCGGTCGACGCATTTTCTGGCGAGCTCCCTGAAGGAGCCCGTCCAATGATTTTTGAGCTTAACCCAGCACTTCTTCCTGTCTACATCCTGGGCGTATCTGCACCTGCTTCCGACGAGCTCCTTCAATTGTCAGATGATCTGAGAATCGCAGTTTCACAAGTTGAAGGTGTTGCTAATGTAGACAGAATGGGAGTGCCAGACAGAGAAATCAGGGTTGAGATTAAGGAAGGGAAGCTTCAAGAATATGATATACCATTTGATGTACTGCGTATGCTTCTTGAACCAGGCGTTCGTTACCCTTTCGGTAGACTGGAAGAAGAAGGAAGGTATTATACTCTATCCGTAAACACTAACTTCACAAGCATAGATGAACTCGCTTGCACGATTATTGGTTTCCGTGGAATGGGTAGCCTCATGAATACCGCGGCAACTCTTCAAGGAGGATTCAACCTTGATCTGCCTGACGTGCTTATACCCGTCAGATTGAACCAAATTGCTTCTGTATCTATTGTCGATGTTCCTCTCAGGGGAACTGTCAGGGTCAACGCTGAAGATGCTTCTGTCCTCGTTGTCTTTCGACAAGGAGGAGCCAATACTGTTGAAGTAGCTCGAGGAATAAGGCAGGCGATCGAGTACTGGCAAGAGCTTCACCCCAAGGCTACTGTATACACGATAACCGATACGAGCATTTTCACCGAGAGCGCTATCAGTGGCCTTTTCAGAAATCTGCTGATGGGTGCGATCGTAGCAACGATCGTGATATTCATTTTTCTCAGAAACCTTGGTGCTACACTGATCATTGCAGCTTCCATTCCCCTGTCACTTACGATGGCGCTTGTTTTCATGTTCTTCAGCCGTCTCGGGCTCGATCTAATGACAGTGGGCGGACTCACCATGGGTGTCGGTATGCTCGTCGACAACAGTATCGTTGTACTTGAAGCGATATACAGATATCTGGAAAGAGGCAGGAGTGTCCCAGAAGCAGCTGGAACCGGCGGGGGTGAGGTTGCCGGCGCGATAATCGCTTCAACCGCGACAACTCTCGCGATGTTTATTCCTTTTGCCTTCATCACAGGTTTCGCTGCCCAGGTCTTCAAGTTCTTTGCTCTTGCCCTGGCGTTTACGCTTGCAGGGTCCCTCCTGGTCGCGTTCACGATCATCCCCGGTCTGATGCGGTTCGTCAAATGTAAGAAGAAGCGTTCAGTGAAGACAGGTGTGTGGTATTCAAAGACGATTCAGTTCCTCTTGAAAAGAAAACTTGCTACTGTAGGCATCTTCTTGCTGGTGTTTGCCCTGGGATTTGTCGGTCTCTTGTTGAAGGGACTGGATTTCATACCAAGGATTGACAGTAGCATGATAACCGTCAATCTCACACTTCCAGAAAACTCGCCATTCCATGTTACTGCAGGCGCAATAGCTGAAGCTGAGCATTACCTTCTTGAGAACAAAGATAGCTACCATATAACACAGATCTACAGCACCAGCGGTCAAACAGGCGACATCATAAGCGCTCTTCTTGGTGGAGCAGAGAATATGGGTAGTATTCAAGTATCCCTGGTTCCTCCGACGGATCGACTCAAGACGTCAGAGCAGCTGGCAGCAGAAATACGTGATTCATTGGTACCGCTGCTAGATGAATGGAATGCAATAATAGACTTGAGTTACGAGGGTTTGCAGCTGGAGGCTCTCTTTGGCAAGGATATTGTCATAACTCTCTACGAGCAAAACCTGGAAAAGCTTGAAAACATGACCGAAAGGGTTATGTCTCTCATTTCTGATGTGGAAGGCCTTCAGGACTTCAGCACCTCCTTCGATCAGAAACACCTTGCTTATCAGGTAAGTATTGATAGAAGCAGGGCTTTATTGTCCGGTGTCTACTTCATGCAGGCAGTAGGTGCCCTGCAGCCTTATACGATCGGTCTCGATGCTGGTAGCATCTTTGTCGATGGCGTAACTCTACCAATAAAGGTCTACCAATCTGTCCAAGAACTGACTTCTGAGAAGATCGAAAGACTGGAAATCCCGTCAATGATAGGGGACGATGTTTACCTGGGCATGATATCTTCCATTGAAGTAGCTGAGAGTCCCATGACGATATTCCACCGGGGTGGCCAAAGAATTTCACTTGTACAGGCCAACGTAGCAGACAGACCGCTCAGTGATGCAGAGCAGGAAGTCATGGACCTGCTCGACCAAGATGAGGAAATCGCTTCCATGAGAAAAGCTGTAGGTGGCCAGGCGCATCTTATGCACGAAGCTTTTGACCAGTTCATCATAGCTCTCATAATTGGCATTGTACTGATGTATCTTATAATCGGTGCTCAGTTTGAGTCTTTCGTATATCCGCTGATCATCTTCTTCACTATTCCGATGTCCCTCGTAGGTGTAACCCTGGTGACTTACGTACTCGGCCTGGATCTAGATATCAGTGCCCTGATAGGTATGCTTACTGTTGCGGGGCTTACAGTGAACAACGGTATAGTAATGGTTACGAACATCAACTACCTGCGTTTTAAGCAGGGACTTCCGAAAAGGCAGGCAATCATTGAAGGAGCAGAGATCCGCTCAAGACCGATCATCATGACTACGCTTACCACTGCAATGGCTTTGATACCGATGGCTTTTTCCCGGGCCGAAGGATCCGAGATCAACCGAACGCTTGCAATAATGATAATTGGCGGTCTTGCCGTGGGTATGCTATTCACACTGTTCTTCATGCCGATTATTTACGACCTTGTCGATCACCTTTCAGTCAAGAACACTGCAAAGCAATATTAATCAGAGTTATTCTGCATTGAAGCTACTCGATGTTCCAGATCTTTATCGTGCTGTCAAGCCAGCCTCCCCCACTGACAACAGCGCTATATTCCGGGATGTAAGCAAGCGCTCTCACCCCTCCTGGGTGGCCTTTTACAGTAGACAAAAGACTGATTTCACTTCCAGTCTGCCAGACTTTTATGGTGCCGTCTTGAGAACCCGTGACAATCAACTCATCATCACAGCAGAAAAGGAGGCTGCTTACCCAGCTTTCATGAGCCTTGATATCATGTTTGACAAGCATCTCTGTCAAACTGACCAGGGTAATCGCTCCGTCTGAGTAACCAATGGCAAGAACATCTCCGGTGCTGTTCAGTGCTAATGAATGGACTCGAGTCCCTTTCCTGGCAATAACTGCTTCGATAGACATATCCAAGAGATTCCAGGTTATTACTTCTCCTCGTGAGTTGCCTCCCACCAGCAAGTCTCCATCCGGAGAAAGCACGAGTGCGTTTACGGCGGTTGAATCGCGATTAAGGATCTTAACTTCTCCTCCTTCAGATAGACTCCAGGCCCGGACAGTTCCATCCCGGGACGAGGAGAACAGTGTCTTCTCAGCCTTGTCAAGGCACAACGCCTGCACTCTGTCAGTATGACCCTTAAATTCAGTGATCTCAAAACCTCCTAGAGTGCTCCAGATCTTGATCAGCCCGCTTGTGTCACCGGTGAAAATCTTTGAACCAGAGGTGTTTGCTGCAAGCGCTGTAACCGCCCAACCTGCATGCTCGAAAACGCCGATGCACTGTTTCTTCTTCAGATCCCATATTCGCGCCGTGTTATCAAATGAACCCGTAACAAGTAGTTCCAGTTCTCTATTGTAATCAACAGCAGAGATATGCCAGCGATGTCCTTCGTTTGTTGCACGAAAATCCGTTGATATGACATCCCAGGAGCTGATGGAGTTATCGTATGAAGCAGAAAACAAGCATGCTCCGTCTGGAGAAATATCAAGTGCAACCAGTTTCTCCTCATGAGCTTTGAAGAAGGTGAGCATTTCTACAGGTTCAACGTTCCAGAACTCAATGAAGCCATTTTCAAGCCCCAGAACCAGCAGTCCTTTGTCATCCACATATCTCATCACTGCAACCTCATGTTGTACAGAAACTACTTCCTGAACTTCTCCTGTTAACATGCTCAGGAAGAAAAACTGTCTCCCTTCACCTGCATGACACAGGATTTCTCGTTCGGGAAGTATTATCATGCCTGGTTTTGCAGCTCCAATAGTTCGTTTCCACACAATCGAGCCGTCCTCCAAACGCCAAGAAGACAAAGTACCGTCATATGATATGGAATAACCAGTGCTGGTTCTTTCACAGATCTGCAGGGAATGAATCCCCCTATCATGAATCACTCTTGTCCAGAGGAGTTCTGCCGAATGTGCATCCAGGCAGAGAACCTCACCTTCATTGTTGCCAAGTAGCAGGATCATCTTCTGCTCATGAAGAACTGCGGTTCCAGTACTGTTACCAGCATCATAGAAAAACTCGATCTTCTGGTTTTGGTCTGATCTGAAGGTTCCAATGATTCCGTCTTCAGTAACAACAAAGGCCCTCTGATAGTCGGAAGAAGACACAAGTGCAATGATGGGGGAATCTGAGAAGAGGTGAGCTTCTTTTTCCAAAAGAGAGGAAGGATCAAGACACCTGAGGGTACCATCCCACCCCCCCACGAGAAGAAGATTAGACTGTCCGTCGTAAAGAAGGGTTGCAGGAGCAGGCCCAATAGTCCCTGCAAGACGAATCTGCCCGGAAAAACCTGCTTGTAATGCAACACTTAAGATCACTACTGCACTTATGAGAATACCAGCACGATGCTTCATGGTTCATTCCCCTTTGAATACTCTCTTAATCTGTACAAAGTGTATGACACAGTGGCTAACTTATTTGTTTTGAGCCAGGGTGGTACAATATATACAGGTGATCTATATGAGTGAACTTGGCAGAAGCTTCTTGTGGGGTGTTTCTTCTTCCGGTCATCAAATCGAAGGTGATAACGTCTTCTCTGACTGGTACGATTGGGAGCAATCCGGTAGTGTTGTAAACGGGGACGTCTCAGGAAAGGCATGTGACAGCCTGAATCATCTTGAACGTGATCTTGCGGCGCTTATTGAAGTTAACGCAAATTGCTACAGGTTCTCAGTAGAATGGGCAAGAATCGAACCAAGGCAACATAGATTCGAGAGAGAGGCACTCAAGAACTACCGTACTCTTGTCAAAAGGTTTGTTCAGGAAGGGATAATTCCTGTAGTCACACTGCACAGCTTTGTTAACCCGAGATGGTTCACTGATCTTGGTGGATGGGAGAGAGAAGACAACTTAGGTTACTTCAGAAGATATGTTGAGACTGTCACGGATGAGCTTGGAGACCTTGTGAAGATCTGGATAACAATAAACAAGCCTGACACTTACGCAAGAAAGTCATACTTGCTGGGGACCTGGCCTCCTAACGTGCAGGATAATGCTCGTGCTTGCAGAACCCTCAGGAATCTCCTGGTAGCACATTCTCAAGCGTACAGAACAATCAAATCCCTCTTCCCGAAAGCAATCGTAAGTCTCACACAAGAAACTCCCGGTTGCAGGCTTGCATTAAGGGATAGATTGCGCGGCAATTTCTCATCCCATGCGCTTTCCTCAAAGGAGTTCTGTGTATTTGATGCGTTGTCGTTCGGAGAACTCAACTTGACGCAGAGTAAGGTAGTTCTGCCTGAAATCAAGGGCACTGCAGATTTTGTAGGACTCGATCATAACGACGCACAAGTGATGCCTGGGAAAGAGGCGACTCTGGAGGCTCCCGGATCAGTTCTTTCACGGCATAGTAGCCAGGATGTTCAGTATTCAAAAACGCTGGAGAAAACCATTCAGAAAGCAGCCAGACGTTTTCAAATGCCATTGTTTCTTACCGTAGAAGGTACCGGAATTCTCAACGATGAGGGGAGAATCAACTGCATAGAAGCTACCGTACGTGTTATGAACCAGGCTGCCAGGAACGGAATAGAGCTAGCTTCGTTTATGTACCATCCTCTCATGGATTGCTTCGAGTGGAATCTTGGTTACTCCACGCAAAGCGGGCTTTTTGAGACTGATTTTAAGACGCTTGAGCTTAAACCGAGAGGCAGCGCCAGAAAGCTGGGAGAAATAATCAAGAATCACAACAGGCGTTATCTCTTATCGGCAGAGTAGTTCCTGGCAATCACTTCCAGCCCTTTTCTCAGCTCCTGTATCCCTCTCCCTGACACGGCTGAAACAGGGAAGACCTCAAGAGCACCAAGAGAACGAGCTTGTTTCTCATGATAAGAAAGCATCATACTGAACTGATTTCCGGATAATTTGTCCCTCTTTGTGAGCACTGTTATGAACGCGAGTTGTCTTGCCTTGAGATAATCGAGCATCATCATATCTGCTTTCTGCAGAGAGTGCCTGATATCGATCAGAACTACAGGCGTTGCAATGCCTGCGCGACGGGCAAAGTAGTCCTCAACAAGTTGACGCCACCTTTCCAGTTCTGTCCTGGAACGCCTGGCAAAACCGTAACCAGGCAAATCAACAAAGAAAAACCGATTATCAACCCTATAGAAGTTTATCGACGCTGTCTTGCCCGGGGTCCCACTAACATGTGCAAGCTTCACTCCGAGAAGTGCATTGAGAAGAGTAGATTTCCCGACATTGGATCGCCCGGCGAATGCAAACTCCGCGGTCATCGGTGGTGGATAATCGCCGGGTGAGAAGATAGTCTTTACAAGCTCAGCTCTTCTGAACACTCTCTTTCTCCAGGCATTCTTCCAGAACCTGCCTGACATCCTCAACGAAAACAAACTGAAGTCTTGACTTGATCTCATCGGAGATCTTGTCAAGATCTTTCTTGTTTGCTGACGGGATAATAACGGCATTCAATCCCGCTCGATAAGCAGCCATGAGTTTTTCCTTTAGACCACCTATAGGGAGAACCTTTCCTCTAAGCGTGATTTCACCGGTCATCCCGATATCATGCCTGACAGGTATGCCAGTGACAGCTGATACTATGGCTGTCGACAAGGCAACTCCTGCTGAAGGTCCATCCTTGGAAACCGCTCCTTCGGGAACGTGAATGTGGAAATCCATCTTTTCAAAGGTGGCGGCATGATCCGCCTCGTGGCATAGTTTGCGTGCCAGACTTATTGCGATCTGCGCCGATTCTTTCATCACTTCTCCAAGCTGTCCGGTCGTGAAGAGCTTACCTTTCCCGGGAACAGGAAGCACTTCCACGTACATTATTTCTCCACCATAGGCAGTCCAGGCAAGCCCGGTGGCAACTCCGACTTCCGGCTTCTTCCTGAAGTCACTGTCTTTGAAAGTAGCAGCTCCCAGGTACTCCTCAAGATTGTAGATAGTGATTCTTACCCGTTTCTCCCCTTCTGACAACCTGACAAGAGCCTTTCTTATAGATTTCGACAGATTCTTGTCAAGATTTCTTACTCCTGCCTCTCTCGTATACTCCCTGATAATCCTCTTAACAGCGCCTTCTGAAATGTTCAGTCTGGACCTCGCGATATTGTACTCTGTGTAAAGCTTTGGAATTATGTGATCCGAGGCTATATGCAGTTTCTCGGAATCCGTGTAACCCGGGATATGAATAACCTCCATCCTATCCTGAAGAGCAGGAGCCACAGTATGAAGTACGTTCGCAGTCGTTATGAAGATCACCCTGGAAAGGTCAAAGGGAACTTCCAGAAAATGATCGGTGAAACTATCGTTTTGCTCTGGATCAAGGACCTCCAGAAGAGCGGAGGCGGGATCTCCCTGGAAACTAACGCCCATCTTCTCGACTTCATCAAGAACAATCACAGGGTTGTTTGTTCCGAGCTTTCGTATGAGTTGCACGATCCTTCCAGGCAGTGCACCGATATATGTCCTTCTGTGACCTCTTATCTCGGCTTCATCTCTCATTCCACCCAGAGAAATCCTTCCGAACTTCCTGCCCATGGAATCAGCTATTGACCTTCCTAAAGAAGTCTTCCCAACACCAGGAGGCCCCACAAGACACAGAATCGGTGCACGCAGATTCTTTGAGAACTGCCTGGCAGCCAGGAACTCCAGGACCCTCTCTTTTACGTCAGTGAGTCCATAGTGATTCCTATCAAGGCACTCTCTCACGTGTTTGAGATCAAGACCGTCTTCGGTGGATTTCTTCCAGGGCATGTGCAACAGCCAGTCCAGGTATGTTCTGACCACAGTAGCTTCAGGAGAGTAAGTCGACATCTTCTCCAACCTTAGTATTTCCTGTCTGGCCTTTTCAGCAACTTCTGCTGGAAGATCCCCGTCTTGGACGGCCTGCTTCAGTTCTTTTATCTCAACATCCTCTTCTCCCTCGAGTTCTTCCTGGATTGCGCGCATCTTCTCTCTCAGGTAGTATTCTTTCTGCCCCTGCTCGATCTTGTCTTTAACCCTCTTGTCGAGTTCTTCTTCCAGAGAAAGAATCTGTACCTCCTTCGTAAGCAGCTCCAGCAGAAACTCCAGCCTATCCTTTGGAGACAATAGCTCCAGAAGACGCTGCTTCTGATCAAGAGGGAACGGCATAAGGGAAGAAACAAAATCCGCGAATTTCTCCGGGTTCCTCGTGTCTTCCAGAGCAACGAGTGCTTCGTCAGGAAACCTTCTGCTCATTGTCACATACCTGTACGCGAGCTCTTTCACCTTTCTCACAAGCGCTTCAAGCATCTTGCTCTTTCGGTATTTTGGTCTGATTACTTCAAGTTTAAGAAGAAGGATTCGCTCGTCTTCTTCAACTGAGGTTATCTTCGCTCTTGCGAGACCTTCAACAAGGATCTTGTAGTTCCCGTCAGGCATCTTCATTAACTGGACAATGCGAGATACTGTTCCCACTGCATAAAGATCTTCAATCGACGGATCGTCATTGGTGATCTCCTTTTGGGAAACAAGGAATATCAGTTGATTGTACTTGGCAAGAGACTCTTCCAGTGCGCCGAGAGACTTGTCTCGTCCCACGTACATTGGCATCACGGAAGAGGGGTACACTATCATGTTCGTTCTTGTTGGTATAGCTGGCAGCATTTCAGGGATTCGCGTTTTCTTGTCAGAACTGGCTGCAGCTTCTTCAAGTAGTTGAAACTTCTGTGCCATTATTATCCTCCCGAAAAACGTTCTAAATACCTGTAAAGTGATTTTCTCATATCGGAGAGCTCACCACTAATAGTGATCTTCATGGATCTATGACTGAGAGACACAAAACCGAGTTCCACGGTTATTGTGACCCTTTCTCTCAATTCATTCACAACGAGTTCAGGCCATTCTATTGCCAGAACGCTTCTCTCATCCAGCAGTTCCATGATCCCCGTATCCCAGGCTTCTTCCTTGCTGTCAAGCCTGAATAGATCTGCATGAAAAAGAGTGAGACGTTGAGCCGGATATACATTTATTATGGTGAATGATGGACTCCGCACCAGAGTCTCTTCGATTCCCATGGCACCAGCCATACACTTCACAAAGCGAGTCTTTCCGCTTCCGAGATCACCAGCAAGGAAAATCATTTCTCCTCCACGAAGCATTCTGCCAACCAATCTCGCCACTTCGCAGAGCTTGTTTTCATCTACTGTACCCAGTTCATAGACCTCTTGAGGGCTTCTTTCCATCTATAATACTCCGAGTCCCGGCGTTTGGGGCCTGGTGAAAACCTCTTCTGACTTCTTCTCTTTCCCTTGAGCTCATCCATACTCCAGAGTCCGAGGCCAAGTCCTGCAAGCATTGCCGCACCAAGAGCCGTGGTTTCCCTTATTGCAGACCTGTCCACTTCGGCACCCAATACGTCTGACTGCAGTTGCATAAGGAAGTTGTTTCTTGTCACTCCTCCGTCCACAAGTAGCTTCTTTATTCCTATACCGGTATCTTCTATCATCAGTTCGACAAGCTCCCGCGTTCTGAATGCTATATAGTCAAGAACCGCCCTGACAACATGCGCCTTCGTTGTTCCTCTTGTAAGGCCTATTAGAAGACCCCTTGCGGATGGGTCCCAATAGGGCGCTCCAAGTCCCGTAAGCGCTCCTGCGAAATAGACATCGTTACTGTTTTCTACACTTCTGGCAAGACTCTCAGTCTCTTCTGCAGACGATATCAGGCCTATTTCATTCTTCAACCAGCTGATCAGAGCTCCTGTAGCGAAGATAGAGCCTTCAACTGCATAACAGGTCTTTCCATCCAACCCCCACGCTACAGTTGTAAGCAGGCCGTTATGACTGAAGCAGGGTTTGTCACCCGTATTCATCAATATGAACGATCCCGTGCCATACGTGCATTTCGTCTCTCCTGGTTCAAAAGCGGTCTGCCCAAAAAGAGAGGACTGCTGATCTCCTGCCACTCCCGCTATCGGTGGGCCGAAGACGGACTCCCCAATCACTTCTGACGAATGTACCACATCAGGAAGAGACTCCCTCATGATACCGAAGAAGTCCAGTAGATCCCTGTCCCAATCATGATCGGTTATGTTGTATAACATAGTCCTGGAGGCATTGCTCACGTCAGTGACATACTCTCTGTGACGAGAGAGGTTCCAGGCTAGCCAGCTGTCAACCGTTCCAAATCTAAGGCTCTTTTCCCTCGCCGCTCTTTCCACTTCCGGGACATTCTTAATGAGCCATTCCATCTTCGTGGCAGAGAAATAAGGGTCTGGTATAAGCCCCGTCCTGGATTGTATGAAATCGAGATGCTCCTTTCTCAAGATCTTTGACCGTTCCGAGGTCCTTCGACATTGCCAGACTATTGCGTTATGTAATGGCTTCCCTGTATTTGCATCCCATGCAACAACTGTCTCACGCTGATTCGTAATACCGATCGCCTTGATATCCTTGAAGAACAAACCAGCTTCTGTGACAGCTTGCTCGATTACATTCATCGTTGTATGGACAAGATCATCCGGATTGTGTTCTACCCACCCTGCATTAGGGTATATCTGCTGAAAGTCTTCCTGCGCAGAAGCCACTTCATAGAAATCTTCGTTGAACACTATTGCCTTTGTGCTGCTGGTTCCCTGATCCAGAGCAAGAATATAGCTCACCTGATCTTCCCCCTCTTGCTGAAAATAGATCTCTTGAAAGCAATCGCGTCATATGGACATATTTCCTGACAAACATAACACGTGATACACTTTCTGTAGTCTATCGTCCCGTTATCTACTGAGATTGCGTTCACTGGACAATGCTTCTCACAGGTCCTGCATTTTGTGCATCTACTTCCAGAAATGGCCGGAAATCTGGTAGTAAACCTTCTCAAAAACCCTACAAAAGGAACGAATGTCAGCGGCGCCGTCGCCGGAAGAGTGAAACGTCGCCTGTATTCGTATGAATCACCCATAACTTCATAAAGAGGTATCAGGTTCCGTTGAATCGCCCGAAAAGCTGTCGGGACAACACGAGGGTTTACCCCCATAATCCGGACAGTATAATCATCAAGTGCAAATCCACTGGTAGAAGCTGCAATAAGACCGGGAGAAATGATCCGGCCATTTGACGGGCCATTACCATCCATACCCACGACTCCGTCGAGTATGTTCAATGAAGGAGCGACGATATTGTGCAGATCTATCAGCATATCCGCAAATGCGTTTCTGTCTTTCGCCCTGAAATGCCATTTTTGCTTGGCAGAACCCACTATACACCCAAAAGTGTTTTTGACCGCCAGAGTCATGGTCATTTGTGAGTGCGTCTTCAGCTTCGGGAGATTTATGATTGAGTCAGTTTCCAGAACCTCCCGAGCCACAACGAATCTTCTGTAGATACCCTTGTCTGTCTTGATCGGAACACCTTCGTCGAAACTGACTGTGTTCACTCCATACTTCTTGCAGACAGACTCCAGTCCAGCCACTCTTGCTACATTCACAGTTCTCCCGCTCGCGGGACTGTCTCCCAGGACAGGTTTGATGCCAGCATCAAGAAGAATCGAAAGAACGGCATCAACTACCGCAGGGTGGGTAGTAACAGCTTCCTCGGGAGGTCTTGCAGAAAGAAGGTTTGGCTTTAGGAGAACTCTATCTCCGCGCTTGAAGAGGCCACGAACATCCAGCAAAGAGAAGATCTTTTCTAGTGCTCTTCTCGTATCCTGATAAGATGCACATTCACTTATCGCCACCCTGGTGGCTTGTTTCACAGAGGACTCTCTTGTGCTTGCGTCGGTCATCAACAATTGCTACAGCCTCCTCCGGAAGCTTGAAGTTGTTGGTGGTAAGAAGCTCAACAATTATCTCTTCCGGAATCGATGTGATTATCCAGAGGTCAGTAAGGTATATCCTGTTGCCACTTCTGATCGGAGCTTTTGTTATAGCTGAATCAAGAGCCTTCTTGAAGTTCTCCTGGTTATTCCCCAAACTCTCAACTCTATTGTTTTCCAATCGAGACACCTCTAAGTTATTATACTCTATAGAACAAAATGGGGAGGAAATCCTGTGAATAGATTGCATATGCTCAGAGAAAGGCTCCACATGTATCCTGAACAGGGAATGAAGGAGTTCAAAACGAAAGAAGAGTTGCGTCATTTCGTTGATGCTCTTCCATCTGGGAAACTCGAGATGATTGAGGTAATGGAAACTGGACTCTTATATGTGTACAAGAACAGTGACAATCCTTTCACCCTGCTCAGGGCAGACATGGATGGCCTGCCACTAAAAGAGAAGACAGGCGTGGATTATCAGTCAAGAACAGAGGGCTGGATGCACGCGTGTGGTCACGATGTCCATATGGCAGTTCTTGCCGGAGTAATTGCGAGAGTTACTGAGACTGAGATACCAGTAAATGCCCTTTTTCTGTTCCAACCAGCTGAAGAAGGCCCGGGTGGAGCCGAACCGATTCTGAAATCGGGTATACTCGACAATTTCGAAATATCTTCAGCCCTCGCGCTTCATGTGAATCCCGCTTTCAGGACTGGAACAATCTCATCGACTCCTGGTCCCATATTCGGTAATGCAACAGAGTTTGACGCAATATTTGAGGGTAAGGAAGCGCATGGAGCTTTCCCCCACAGTGGGAGAGACGCTTTGCTTCCTGCCTCTGATTTCGTGAAAACAGGTTATGAAATGCTTTCAAGAGTCATTCCGGCCGATCAGCAGTTCGTGTTCACTATCGGAAGACTCCTTTCCGGAAGTCGAAGAAATGTTGTGCCAGGGAGAGCCGTGGTAGAAGGGACTTTTAGGGCACTGCGAGAAGAGACGAAGAGGAAGATTATGAAGACGATTGAAGAATTAACCGCGAATCTTGGCTCTCTGTGGAATGTAGAAGCCAGGACACAGTACGGATCAATGTATCCGGTGGTCAACAACGATCCCGCTATTGTGACGCTCATTGAAGAGACAGCAAATCGTCTCGGATATGATTACGCTGTCTGTCAAACCACATTCACGGGAGAGGACTTTGGCTTTTTTTCACAGCGATATCCTTCGGCTCTCTTCTGGCTTGGGTGTTCTGATCCTGAATCGCATGAAGGACTGCACTCACCGAGTTTTCTGCCTGACCCGGAGTGCATTGATGTAGGGGTAGATGTGATGTTTGACTTTCTAAGGGAGGCCTCTAAGCATACGTGATTAGCTTTGTGGTAGTAGATACCGAGACCACCGGCATGTGCCCTGAAAAAGGGGCGGAACTCCTTGAAATAGGAGGGGTAGCAGTTGAAAACTGGGAGGTCAACGAATCCTGCTTCTTCAGTCAACTGATCAAACCAAAGAAACATATACCAGTATTCATAACAGGTTTCACTGGAATCTCCAGCAGAATGGTCCAAAACTGCCCTGGAATAGAAGAAGTTATTCCTCGCTTTATTCGTTTCATCGGAGATCGGACATTGGTAATGCATAACGCTCCTTTCGATCTCTCTTTCCTTAATTACTCGTGTCAGTGCATTGGACTGGATAAACTGACGAACCCCGTAATTGACACAATTAACCTCTCCAAAGCACTATTCAGGGGGCGGCATAATCTGGACATTGTACTTGCTCGCCTTGGCATACTGAGTGAGGGGAGACATAGGGCCCTCGGAGATGCCCTGGCAACAGCAAAAGCATTCGTAAAAATGGTGAAGCTTCTTGGTCAGGAACGCCTTGGCGAGTTCATTACGATATAGTTCTGTTATTTGGGATTGCTCAGTCGTTCTATGCTGGACAGGCTTCTCGAAACACAAGAAAAGCTTTGTGAAACCACTATATTTTGTGGTAGAATAATTCTTGCATCCATTTATTGTGTATTCTTTCAGGAGGGGTAATATGCTGAGGGTAAGAAAGAGAAACGGGGGAATTACCGGTTTTGACATCAGCAAGATAATGAAGGCCATAGAAAAGGCCTTCGAGGCAACATCATCAGCCTGCACACCTGACATACTGGAGCGTCTTGCGCTCAGAGTTGTAGCAGACTTCCAGCCAAAGATAAAGGATGGAATAATCTACATAGAGGATATTCAGGACTCCGTCGAGAGAACACTGGAAACTCTCGGGTTTTCCGCTGTAGCAAAGGCTTACATTCTATATCGGAAACAGCGAGAGAAGATACGCGACCTGAAGTCCTCGATGCTTGACTTCTCGGAAACAGTTAATAGCTATCTGAATCATCTTGACTGGCGTATCAAGGAAAACAGTACAGTAACTTATTCAATCGGTGGTCTGATCCTTCATAACAGCGGCACCGTAACAGCAAATTACTGGCTCAGTGAGGTTTACGATGAACAGATTGGCAGAGCCCACAGGGAGGGAGACTTCCATATTCATGACCTTTCCATGCTGTCGGGCTATTGTGCTGGTTGGAGCCTGAAACAGCTCATCGAAAGAGGCCTGGGGGGAGTGACGGGAAAAGTGTCTTCTTCGCCAGCAAGACATCTCTCTACACTGGTTAACCAGATGGTTAATTTCCTCGGCATTCTTCAGAATGAGTGGGCTGGCGCACAGTCTTTTTCGTCTTTTGACACATACCTTGCTCCCTTTGTGAAAGTAGACAGTCTATCCTTCAAGCAGGTGAAGCAGAATATCCAGTCGTTTGTTTTCGGTGTCAACACTCCTTCCCGCTGGGGCACTCAGGCTCCCTTCACGAATATCACCCTGGATTGGACAGTTCCCAAAGGTCTGGTCTCTCAAAAGGCTCTTGTCGGTGGAACTGAGACCGACTTCACTTACGGCGACTGTCAGAAAGAGATGAATATGATTAACCGGGCCTTCCTGGAAATCCTTGACGAAGGTGACGCCAATGGTCGAGGATTTCAGTACCCAATTCCGACCTACAACATAACAAAGGAGTTTGACTGGGAAAACGAGAATGCACGACTGTTATTCAGCATAACTGCCAAGTACGGAGCACCATACTTTCAGAATTTCCTGAATACTGACCTGAAACCTGAAGACGTAAGAAGCATGTGTTGTCGATTACAGCTGGACAAGAGAGAGCTGAGGCGTAGAGGTGGCGGGTTATTCGGTTCTGACGAGTTCACTGGTTCAATCGGTGTTGTTACGCTGAATCTTTCAAGAATCGCTTATCTGAGCGAAAACGAAGAGGAGTTTTTCCTCAGGCTGGCTCGCCTGGCAGAGCTGGCAAGCAGGAGCCTGGAGGTCAAACGAGAGGTAGTGGAAAAGCTCAATGAGCAAGGACTCTACCCGTACACCAGGAGTTACCTGAAGAATTTCGACAACCACTTCTCCACGATCGGCATAGTCGGTATGAACGAAGCCACGCAAAATGCGCGTTGGATCCAGAAGTCTCTGAGCCACCAGGAAGCTCATGACTTTGCGATAAAGACACTGGATTTCTTGAGAGATAAGATTGCTGAATTCCAGGAGTCAACAGGAAACCTCTACAACCTTGAGGCGACCCCCGCGGAGTCTACTGCTTACCGCCTTGCCAAGATCGATAAGAAGAGATTCCCTGGGATAAAGACAGCGGGAGATGATGCTCCTTTCTATACCAATTCTTCGCATCTGCCTGTGAATTATACCGAAGATGTATTTGATGCTCTTGACCTGCAGGAAGAGCTGCAGCAGAAATATACAGGCGGAACAGTATTTCATGCATTTCTCGGGGAGAAACTCACTGACTGGCAGACAACGCGCCAGCTCGTCAAGAAGATAGCTACGATCTACAGGATACCGTACTTCACGATTTCACCCACGTACTCGATCTGCACAGATCACGGTTATCTTCAGGGCGAGCAGTACGAGTGCCCTTCATGCGGAAAGCGCACAGAAGTGTACTCAAGGGTAACGGGCTACTACAGACCTGTACAGAACTGGAATGTGGGCAAGCAAGAAGAATTCAAGTCAAGGAGAACATACAGAATTGAAAGAGACAAACTCGATAACCTTCGCAGGACTCAAGAAGACGAGTCTGGTAGATTATCCGGGGAGAATCTCGCTGGTTCTGTTTACCTCAGGCTGTAATTTCAACTGCCCTTACTGTCATAATCCCGGCCTTCGAAAGAGACAGAACGGTTCCTTCACAATTGATGATGTCATCAATGTAACTTCAAGCAGAAGAGCGATTATCGACGGTTTGGTGGTAACAGGGGGAGAACCCACCCTTCACGGGAAGCAGTTAGTATCTTTCCTCTCATGTTTCAAAGAGGCTTTTCCTTCTTTGCAGATCAAGGTTGACACAAATGGGAGCAACCCCGGAGTTCTTGAAGCTATGCGTGGAGTGGCAGACATGATTGCTGTCGATCTCAAGACAATAGCTTACGAAAGACATCTCGGGATTAAACTCTCCACGATCCTGCGGTCTCTTGAAGTTGCAAGAGGCTTTCCCGAACATGAAGTAAGAATAACAATGTATCCTGACTATGTAGACGCGAATAATCCAGAAGAGTTCTGTGCTGTACTTGATTCTTCGTCTGTCGTAGCAGTACAGCAGTGCTATCTCGATAGAAAACCAGCTTACGCGCCAGAAGTAGTCGAGGAATTCGCGGAAGGCCTGCGAAGCTGTGTGAAGGAAGTGAGATTGAGGCTTTGAGGAGGCAATATAGATGAGACTCTTCTTTTCGGGGGGAAGAGAACCCATACCTGTTAAAGAAGGGGAGTTTTCAGTAGAGAGAGCAGGACTGAGAATAACCTTTAATACACAGTTGAAGAACGGCTCCGTGATGATATCTGCAAATCTTCACAATATTGGCAATGAAACCGTGAAGCTGGGGAGTATGGATCTTCTGTATATCACAGAAGTATATCCCCCTGTCTACATGAATTCCTGGCAGTCGTGGCTCCCCTTCAAGGCTTACGCAAGACAGCCCAACCCCCAGCCATTGCTTGACTTTGTGCAGATGACTGGTACCACACCTTATCATCTCACACCGATTCCTGAAGTTCTGAGTGCCGGGGTCTTTCCTTCTGACTACTTCGTTTGTTCAAGATCCGTGCTAGCAGGCTTCATTGATTCACAGGTATCTCACCCATACCTGATTTGGAACGAAGCCAGAGAGATGCTTGAAGCAAGGGTTGAATTGTTCGGTATACCCCTGAACCCCGGAAAAAGCGTTTCGCTGGAGTCATTAGTCGTCTTGACAGGAGAAGATCCTTCATCAATGCTTGAAAAATACGCTGCGATGATCAAAAACCACAAGAAACCGATTTTGAAGCATCGTGAAGGAGTTGGCTGGTGCAGTTGGTACAACTATTTTGAAGAGATCGATTTTGGTGAGCTGAAGAAGAATGTTCGAATAATCTCGCACCTTGCCAGATCCGGCGACATTCCTTTCGATCTGATCCAGCTTGACGACGGCTACCAGGCAGACATTGGCGACTGGACAGTGACCAATTCAAAGTTTCCCTCTCTGGACGAAGTTTCCAGTTTAATACGGGGTCACGGCCTCAAGCCTGGTATCTGGGTGGCTCCGTTCAGTGCCTCGGAAACATCCAGTACATTCCTGAGACACAAAGACTGGCTTGTAAAAGACTCGCGTGGCAGACCAAAGCGTGCCTATAGAAACTGGGGAAAAGACATATTCTCTCTTGACACGACTAACCCTGAAGTCAGGAATTCTTTGAGAAAGACAATGACTCGCATTCGTGATGCCGGGTTTGAATATGTCAAGATAGATTTTCTTTTTGCTGGAGCAATACCTGGTAAAAGGCATGAAACAGCTGTAACGCCTGTTGAGGCATATATAAAGGGTCTCGAAATCATCAAAGAAAGCCTGGGAAGCGAAGTATTTATCGTTGGATGTGGAGCACCTCTTCTGCCGTCAGTTGGATTCGTTGATGCAATGAGAATCGGAGCAGATACCGCACCCTCGTGGAATTCTGATGTGCCTGACAATGGTATCCCCAGCTTCAAGAACTCGATCAGGAATGCACTTACAAGATCATTCATGCATGAGAAACTCTGGTTGAACGATCCAGATACGATTATTCTCAGAGGCAGGGATGCTGAACTGTCAAGACAGGAAAAGCGTATGTTTGCTATGGTTTGCGGAATACTTGACAACCTCCTCCTGGAAAGCGACGACATGGAACTGGTTGGCAGAGAAGACCTGCTTATACTCAAACAGGCACTCTCACTAAGAGGAAGATATGCTAGGACCTTTCTAAGTGGTGATAACGATTTCTTCATCGTTGGAGCTAAAGGATCGAAGAAGCCTTCGATGATCGCGCTGATAAACCTTGCAGATCACGAACGCCAGGTAAGTCTTCCGCAGAGCGTTTTTGACTGGCTGGAAGAGTCCCCGCGGATCCAGACCCAGAAGGTGGAACCCCACTCGATCCGGATTTACCCGTTCGAGAAGGATACTTGAAATCTTCTGGAGTACCTGGAAATGGCCGAATTCAGAGATATTTGCTTTTGCTCACCAGTTGCTGAGAAGCACTGTGAATGACTTCGAACCGATAGTCAATGTTTGTGAAAGAGAATATTCTTCGATCTTCGAGCTCCATAAGTCCTGAAAGACCCCAGCTATTGGACTGCTTACTTCAATGTCTCTACTGCTGGGATTCATAATAACAATGGTTGAACCCACCTCTTTATGCCTTCTAAAAATCAGGACTGATTCCTCCGCAAGTAGTACTTCGTAGTCGCCTGTTCTGAGTTCTTCTCTTGTTCTCCGTAGGTCGATCATTTGATTGTAGAACGAGAACAGTTCAGTATTCCAGGCTTCCTCTCTCCAGATCATGGGACGCCTGCAATCGGGATCTCCGCCTCCAATCATACCCACTTCGTCTCCGTAGTAGATTAGCGGGCTTCCAACGAATGTCATCTGCAGACCTATCATCAGCTTTGCCAGCTCAAGATCCTGACGAGCTACAGTGTAGATTCTCTCAGTGTCGTGCGATCCAAGCAAGTTCCATAATGAATGTAATACCTGGGGGGGATAATTGACCAGATAGTAGTTTGTCATACTCACAAATCTGCTTGCAGAATTCTCCGCTCTGAGTACATAGCGAAAGACAGCATCTCTAAACAAGTAATTCGTAACAGAATCAAACATGTCTTCGCCAAGATATGCCCTTGAGTCCCCCCAGAGTTCTCCAACAAGAACTGCATCGCTGTTAATAGCTTTCACGGAAGGTCTGAAGAATTCTTTCCAGAACACAGGATTTACTTCACCAGCAACGTCAAGTCGCCAGCCGGCAATTCCCATCCTGCCGTATTTCTCAACCACTTCAGCAAAGTACTCTTGAAGATCCTTGTTGACTACATTCAACTTGGGCATATGCGCGTACCCGTTCCAGCCGTCATATGACAGAGCCATACCTTGAAATGACCTTATCGGAAAACGTCTAACAAAGAACCAGTCCACGTATTCTGAATCACTTTCATTTAGCACTACGTCCTGAAATGCCCAGAATTCAGTGCCCGAATGGTTGAAAACCCCATCAAGAATAATCCTCATGTCGTCAATTCCTGCATAGTATATGAGATCCTGAAGAATCATGTCATCACCGAAGTGAGGATCGACTCTCAGGTAGTCTGTGGTATCGTATTTGTGACTTGAGACACTCTCAAAGATTGGGTTCAGATATATTACGTCTATACCAAGATCGTACAGGTAATCGAGCCTGTCGATTACTCCCTCAAGGTCTCCTCCAAAGAAACCGTCATTCCCCAGATTCGCCTGCGCCGGATCGATCTGCCAGGGCTGAACCTGTGGAGGATCGTTTGAGGGATTCCCATTATGAAATCGTTCAGGAAAGATCTGGTATACAACAGCACCCTTTGACCACTCCGGAACATCAAAGAAATCGACAGGAAGATCTTCACCCTCAAATGGGAATGGAACCACTTCATCCTGGCTGAACCCGTTGGAACCCAGAAACAGGGTCTCTCCTGCCACAACTACTCTGAAGTAGTACTGCTGGCAGAGATTATCGGGTACCCGAACTCTATAGAAACGTCTTCCGCCAAACTCTTTTAGATAAGTAAGTTCTCTCTCCTCGTTTCCGGTAACCAGGAAGACAGAAATATCATCGGTGGATTTCACCGAGACGGCGTAGTAAGCTGTAGTCTTATTCACCGGATTGAGGTATTCCCTGAGCCATGGAAGATGAAGGACATCTGGATAGTCTTCTTTCACAGAGAAGGACGAGAAGCTCTTGCCATCTTGCTCAACCGTTTCATGTTTGTCATCGATGTACCGCTGTTCATCAATCAGGTAGTAGAAGAGGAATTCTCCTGGTTTGTCAGGACCCCCATGAAACCACCAGTCATTGTCTGCCTGAAGCATTTCGACAGGTTCCCAATCCGCAAACGAAGCAACCAGTAATGGAGCATGTGCAGAGTTGATCATCAGCGGCGTGCTGAACCCAACAGCTGAAAAAGCAAGAATAATAACGACAAGAGTGATACGAGTCATGACCAACCTTCAGCTCCTTTTCTCTCTATTCTTCAAATCCTCTCAAGATTCTTGAGACAGTTTGACTCTCTTAGAAATTGTTGGAATGAGGAGAAACTGCACCATTGCTCCTGGAATCCCCAGAGCGAACGAGACCATCAATGAACTGAATGTGTCCATCTGTAAACCCAGCATCGGTCCAACAACCAGCACCGCAAAAGAAAACACGACCCTTCCGGCAATCCAGGAATAGACCAGGGCCATGTAAACGTTCTTCTCTTTCATCAAACCCATAATCAGACCATAACAGAGCAGTTCTGCAGACATGAAGAGCGCAATCGGTGGCTGAAGCGGAGGTCTTCCCAGTGTTATGGCCGTAACGAGTGGCAAAGCGAAACCAACTGTACTGCCTACAGCGGGACCCGATAGCTTTCCAGCAAGAAGGACTACGAAGTGAAGCGGAAGGAGCACCTGTCCAACAAACATCGGAAACAGGTGAACCAGATACGACGACAGAAAACCTATTGCTAACCATATCGCTCCATCCGATAGTTTTCTTGTCATTGTCTTCTCCCGTGAACCAGTGATTCGCATATAGTAGACTAACACAGAACAGCTGCCTGGAGTATGCCCCCCTGGAAGCATGTATAATTAACTGAGGTGTCCCGAATGAAGAAATTCTCGTTGTTCCTTCTGAGCATCCTGTTCATAACAGCATCTTTTTCTGTACCGCAGACTTCTGCAGACTGGATGGTATATGAGACAGATAAAGCAGTCTTTGTGTATCAGAAGAATGTGGAGGACCTGGTTGCAGGAATAGTCTCTTACACGAATGAGCTCTTAAAAACCTTTATTGCAGAATTCCGCAATGACCTGGACCAGAGTATTGTCTTCGTGCTTACGGGTTGTAACGACGTTGGTGTGGTTCGTGCGCTGAGTCCTTACAAAATCTACATAGGTGTCTGTCAGGATAGCAGCCCAGATTGGTTTACAGGATCCTGGATAGAGAACAGCATAGCCTTTGAAGTAG
Organism: uncultured Thermotogaceae bacterium; assembly: GCA_964611155.1. Classification (GTDB taxonomy): domain Bacteria; phylum Thermotogota; class Thermotogae; order Petrotogales; family Kosmotogaceae; genus UBA9910. The sequence continues at coordinate 15,702 of CAZSXB010000004.1, read as the reverse complement.
CCAAGACTTTCGCAATAGATCTGATCCTGAAAGACTCAAGCAGGCTTATGAGGAGTTTCAAAGAATACACTGCTCTAAATCTGTTCATTCCCTTATGGCTTCTTGATGCTCTAACTCACCCTGGAATGAAGAGTGTTGTAGACGTGAATAATGACATTAACGCCTTATCTTTTCTTCACTCATATATTGGCTCAGAGAAAGCTTTCTCAGATGAGGAGTTGATCTCTGGCTTTACTCCTGGGGGGACACTCCCAAGAGCGCTCTTTGCTCTGTCGTTCATGGAATATCTCTCATCTGTTCATGGAAACGAGAAGATCCTTGAACTAATAGGGTACTTTGGTTCAGGCTTGAATATGTTACTTGGAGTAGACAGGGCATTCAGCGAAGTCTTCGGTGAAAGATTCAATGAGCTTCGTATCGAATATATTCGATATATCCGAAATCGTTTTGATACAGTTAACGTCTCCGATCTTAAGACTAGCCCCGAAACGCTTTCGCCAAACGATATGGTCAGAATGTCAAGGTTATTTCAGGGAAATGCTTACTACTCTGTTGTTAACACTTCCAGCGGTCTCACAACATTGATGCATGACGATACCGCCCTTCTATCAGTTGAAGAGGAGATACTCGACTTCTCCGTTATTGAAGGGACGACAGCACTTACACTACTCGAGGAGGTTGATGGGTGTCTTCAGGGAAGGCTTTATATCACAGAGAACTACCTTGATTTCACCTTCATACAGGATCGTGTTGTTTCAGCGCAGTTCATGGGAAGAGATCGTCTGGCGATGATTGTCAACGATAATGGAAGGTATTACCTGGAAAGCTACTCGCTGAGAACATCCAGAAGAGTTCGGCTTTACGACTGTGTCCAGCATTTTTCCTGGTTGGGACAACTCACAGTCTCGCCAGACTCAAGATATATCGCGGCAAAACTGATCTGTGAAGGTAAGAGTCTCTTGCTCATCCATGATGCCAGGTTTCAGAACACACGTTTGCTCGATCTTGATCATGACTTCAACCTTGGGAACTGGTCACAGCAGCGCCTTGCATTGTCAATCATCGAGGGGAACCTTTCTCTGATAGGTCTCTTCGTCCCTGAAACCAGCACTATTGCCATTTCGACTCAGGCGTTTGGGCTGTGCTCTTGGCCAAGTCTTGCTGGAAGCACATATCATACCGTCTCTCATGCACTTGCTTCGAGGGTCATAAGCCTCTCTCCGGGACTCCATGACAAGATAATCACAGCCTCTGAAACAGGCTGTCCTCATGTGGAAGAGCAGATGATTGAAGATGCTCGTCCATACTCCCTTTTTGTTGACTGGCAGAACGTCTACACCATCCCTGAAAGGATGGGGGTAGGTACTGTTTTCGAAGATCTGATAGGCACTACAAAGACTATGCTCTCGTTCGGCATCGATGGCTCGCTAAGTAAGCCTTTTCTCGGGATTGACATTTCATCGAGAAGACTTTCGCTTGTTGATCTTGAGCTATCCTTCTTTGCGGCTCAATCCGGTTCTTTCGCCGAACTTGCACTCACAAGGGACTACGGAATCACACGGAACATTTCTGCCGGGTGGACGGCTACAGCTCAACTGCCTTTCAAGGTCTCACTTTCGGGTTCAGTTAAACTCACAGACTCTGCCCTCTTGCTCAACGGATTGTCTATGGCCAGCGCAACGATAAGCCTTAGAGACACCCAGACCTTGCGGGCAAACACGGTCGACGGAATGATAGAACTCAGGGCAGCGTGGATTGGTGATCGATTCACTCTAAGTAGCTCTGGTGTTACTCGTTTTGCTGTAGGAGATCCATCTGCTGTTCCCATAAGATTCAAGGGTTTTCATTCTGAAGCACCGATTCTGGCGGGCTTTTCTGCTGGCTTTGAGTATCCCTTTTCCAGGCGAGATATAAACTACGGCCAACTTGTTCATTTCTCTTCAGAGGGGTACGGGATTGATACTGCCCTCTTGTTTGCAGAGACGATTATGTGGAGAGTTCTGATCTATAAGTACGAAACGATTTATCTGTACTCAAGAGCACGTTTGCGTTTTCAACTTGGAATCAACTTCGGTTCAGGTGGTGCGCTTCCATACTTCGAAATAGCTTTCCCTTTCTCTGACTAGCGAGGGACACTTGAGAGAGTCTCTGCTGGAGCCGCTGTGTCTGCTTGTTTACAGGGCAGATGTTTGTCCGAGTTCTTCAACAAGGCATTGTTTGAGTCGCAATCGTTTGAAGAATTCACTTTCTGTTTGGAACAGGTGAGATGGTAAACTCGTTATAAGAAAAACGCGGAGGTGTGACATGACCATCAGGGAAGCGCTCAACAAAATGAAGGAAAGATTCGATCCGGAGAAGCTCTCAGGGTTTGAAGGAACGTTCGCCTTTGAAATCAGAGACGGCGATCCAGAGTTCTTCACCATTTCCGTAAAGGATGGCTCCTTGATAATCGAAGAAGAAGCGTCAGATGACGCAAACTGCAGAATAATAACAGATCTGGATACTTTTGAAGCGATTATGGACGGTCGAAAGAGTGCAGTAACTGCCTTTATGTTAGGGAAACTCAAAGTCAAAGGCGACATGAATTACGCGATCAGGATGAATAGTATTTTCTTTGAATAGAGGAGTGAGGACAGGTGATGAAGCGAGTTGCAGTACTTGCTTTTAGAGGACAGCGTTCGTGCTTTTTGCACGCATTACTGAATGTGGTCGATCTTATGGAGAGAGGTGCTGAAGTTGTGATGATTCTGGAAGGTGAATCACCCGGAATGCTCAAGGAGATAACCAGGACAGATGATCCCCTTCACGATCTCTACAAGAAGGCTAAACCTTCCATAGGTGCAGTATGTCTTGCATGTTCAAAGATGGTAGGCGCTCTGGAAATAGCTGAAAGAGAGGCCCTTCCGATCTCCTCTTCACTTAACGGACATGTGCGACTCTCTGATTACCTGGAAGAAGACTATGAATTCATAACGTTTTGAGGCTGCTATGAGATCGAAGCTGTGGAAATGGAAGTATGAGCGATTATCTGAGATTGTCATCGAGAATCTTTCACACAAAGGCATAGATGCTGAGTACCTCGAGGAATCTGGCCTGGTTGTAGAAGCTCTGGAAAGAATCATCGACAAAGGCTCTACAGTGGCTGTAGGCGGCTCACTCACACTCCAGCAGACGGGAGTTATAGATTTCCTTCGGGAATATGACTGTGACTTCTTTGATCGATATAGTACCAGCGACAAGCAGAAGCTTTCAGAGATTTTCAAATCTGCATTCAGCGCAGACTATTTTCTGGCAAGCGTGAATGCACTAACTGTGAAGGGTGAGATCGTACAGCTAGACGGCTTCGGAACGCGCGTGGCTCCCATGATTTTTGGACCAAAGAAAGTTGTCCTGATCGTTGGGATGAATAAGATTGTAGCAGACATGGACAGCGCCCTGAAGAGAATCAAGACTATAGCTCCAATGAACGCAAGACGCCTTAAGCTTCATACACCTTGCGTCTCGACCGGGGTCTGCATGGATTGCAACAGCACCGAGCGAATATGTGAGTCATACGCTGTGATTGCAGACTCAAATGCAAGAAAAAACAGATACACTGTCGTCCTTGTCGGTGAAGACCTGGGGCTTTGATATGAAGATGAGCTGCAAAGTCCTGCTTTCCGGGGAAGTACAGGGTGTTGGTTTCAGATACTTCGCGTATCGAAGAGCGAGAAAGCTTGGTATTTGTGGTTATGTTAGAAATCTTACCGATGGCAGAGTGGAAATAGTTGCCTCAGGTGATAAGAGTGCTCTAGAGAGTTTTCTTGAAGATGTGAGAAGAGGACCGATGATGGCCAGGGTTGCAGACGTGGAAATTGAACCAGTAGATGCCCCCGATACTTCCGGGTTCGTCATCGAGTGATCAGGGAGGAACAGATGAAGGAAGAGCATATTCTTTCTTCTCTAATGAGACTTCCTATGGGCATTATGGTGGTCGACTCAACGGGAAGAATAACTGATTGGAACAAGGGTGCGGAAATCATCACAGGTTTCCTGAAAACTGAAGTAATAGGGAAATCGTGTGAAGAATGCGGACTGATTCATGAAGATGAGTATGGAAGACAGGCTTTTGCTGTTCATCCAGAAGACGAAGATCTCAGAAAGATAACGGGCTTTGGCGTGTCAGATCTCTGGCTCCGCACAAGAAATAAGACTCTCAGACCAGTACGAGTTTACGCTGAAACCGTGGAAAGAGGAATGGAAGAGCCGGGTCTCGTCTTGCTTTTTCAAGACAGGAATATCGAACATCTATATAAGCAGCATGCTTATGAACTTGAAAGATTGGTACGAGTCGATCCCCTCACTGAGCTTCCGAACCGTATGGCAATACAGGAGGCCCTGGCCAAGTACAGTGCAAACGCCAAACGTGAGACTCTAAATGGATTCTTTGTAGCCATGATTGACATTGATGGTTTCAAGAAAATAAACGACTCTGAAGGACACCTGACTGGAGATAAGATACTGGTTGAATTAGCACGTATCCTTGAGAGAAGCGTCAGGCGAGGTGACTTTCTCGGAAGGTATGGCGGTGATGAATTCATCGCTTTGCTCCTTTGTTCCACTCACAATGAAGCCAGAATCGCTTCCAGCAGGATTATCAACAATGTGGCAAAGCATGCATTTGGAGATGAACGCTTCCTGAGCGTATCGATTGGTCTATGTGAGTGCTCTGACGTAGCACACCCCCTGGAACTGATAGAACGTGCAGACAAGGCTCTGTATAATGCGAAGAAGAGAAAGGATGTTTCGCTCGCCTTCTGGGACGAACAAGAATGAGTTCTGCAGTGCAATGGCTTCTGTATTGCGCGGAATAATATCCTTCACATGAAACAATGCTTTCGATCAGAACATGATCCCTGCGCTTCTTTTCGTATCGCTCTAATGAGAAGATATTTGTGAAGATATAATGCGTCACAGATCATTCAGTGACATGCTTCTGATACCATCGGTTTTATGTTCTTCTCCAAACCCGTCTTTTTTTGATGTAGAATCTTTATGAGACTAGTTGTTATCCAGGAGGTTCCCAAACTGCATATCCTATTGACTAATGATGATGGGATAATGTCTCCCGGAATTGCCATACTGGCGGAGACTTTATCTTCTGAACATGATGTGATCGTGGTTGCTCCCGATGTTGAACGCAGTGCTACGGGACACGCTATCACTATAAGAACGCCTCTCTGGGCAAAAGAGGTAAAACTTGGAAGAAGATCTCTTGGTTACGCGATAAACGGTACACCGGCTGATTGTGTAAAGCTAGGACTTCTCGCGATATCAAAGAGACATATAGACCTGGTCGTCAGTGGTATAAACCGGGGACCTAACCTGGGAACCGACATTCTCTATTCAGGTACCGTTTCGGGAGCTCTAGAGGGTGCAATAATGGGTAAACCATCGATTGCCATCTCCTGTGCCAATTGGAATGACCCTCTTTATGAGTCCTCCGCGGAGTTTCTTCTTGATTTCCTGAAGACCTATGATACTCGAAGCATGCCGGACATGACTGCGCTGAACATAAACGTGCCCGCAGTACCACCAGACGAGATAAGGGGATGGCAAGTTACAAGACAGAGCAGACGAAGATACAAAGATTACTTCGAAGAACGGAAGGATCCCTTCGGAGAAAGCTATTACTGGATGTTTGGTGATATTGTTGAAGATGATCCCGGTTCTGACTCCGACTATTCTGCAATCAGAGAGGGGTACGTGTCGATTACGCCAATCACAGCCATGATGAATGTGCCTGGATATGCCGCTGAACTCAGAAGACTACTGGAAGGTGTTAGACGATGAGAATAATCTACGTGGGAAACCCCATTCTCAGGAAAAGATCTGCAAAGATCACAGACTTTGACGATGATCTCAAGGAATTCGTGGAGAGATTAACTGAGGTGATGTACACAGAGGATGGGGTCGGACTGGCTGCGCCGCAAGTAGGCGTCCTTAAGAGGGTCATTGTCTTTGATGATGGGAGTGGCTCCAAAGTCATGATAAACCCCGTCATAGTCTCTTCGGGTAACGACACTGTTGTTATGGAAGAGGGGTGCCTCAGTGTGCCTGGTATCTACGCAGATATTTCGAGACCGGCTTCAGTGAACGTTCGTTACCAGGATATTGACGGCAGGGTTATTGAGGAACTCCTTGAAGGTTATGCGGCCAGAATAGTACAGCACGAGACAGACCACCTTGATGGTCGTCTCTTCATTGACTATCTCTCAAGTGCGAAGAAGATCGCTTTGAGACCACAGCTTGTTGAGATCATGAAAGGTAATGCATGATGCGAGTTGTCTTCATGGGAACACCCGATTTTGCTGCCAGTCACCTTCATGTCCTCGTTGAAAATGACCATAACGTGGTTGCTGTATTCTCCCAGAAGGACAGGCCAAGAGGACGGGGAATGGTTGTTGAAGAAACCCCTGCAAAGAAGGCTGCTCGCTCAATAGGACTCAAGGTTTTTCAACCTCAGAATGTGAACGACGACGCTGTTATTGAACTCCTGCGATCCTTGAATCCTGATGTGATAATCACTGTTGCTTTTGGTAAACTCCTCAAGAAAAGGGTTTTGGAACTACCACGATTCGGTTGTTTCAACGTTCATGCTTCTCTGTTGCCGAAGTACAGAGGAGCGGCACCGATTCAACGCGCCCTGATGAATGGGGAGAAGGTAACGGGAGTAACGATCTTCAAGATGGATGAAGGTATGGACAGTGGACCTATAGCACTTTCTCGGCGGCTTCCAGTTCAGGAATTCGAAACTTTCGGGTCGCTTTCGTCTCGCTTGTGTACCCTGGGTTGTCAAGCTCTTATGGAGTTCATGGACATGCTCCGTTCGGAAGAATTCAGCCTCTTTCCCCAAGATCATAGCAAAGCCACAACAGCTCCAAAGATTTCCAAAAAGGATCGGCATATAAGCCGTTTCGACGATGCACACTTGGTATGTAACAGAATCAGGGCTTTTGACCCTGCCCCTGGAGCATTCGCACTCCTTGACGGGACAGAATTGAAACTCTTCAATTCAGGCGTCATCTCAGACAGTGTTGAAGGAGTTCCTGGCGAAATCGTTTCTATTACCAAACAAGGAATGCTTATTGCCTGTGAGCGCGGAGCACTTCTCACAAAAGAGGTCCAGCTTCCTGGCAAGAAGAAAATCGGACCCTGGGAAGCAAAATCAGGAAGACTCATACAGGAACACCGGGTATTGGGGGGATGAAGATACCTAGAGTACTGAGGATTTTTCAGGTGAGAGAACTGACTTCCGAAGAAGATGCAGACAGTATAAGGGAAGCGTTGAAGACAGAAAGTGGAATAGTAAAAGTGGACCCTATAGTGGATGCCGGGGTTGTCGAGATCGAATACGAGAATGCGTTGATCGACAGAGAGACGATAAGAGAGATTCTCGCAGACAAGGGCTATACGCTTCTTCCCTGATCTACCGGGCTTTTGCATCCTTGACAAAGATCTGACACCGGGCTATAATTCTCTTTGAATTGCCGAGGTGGTGGAATTGGCAGACACGCATGGTTGAGGGCCATGTGAACGCTGAAGTTCGTGCGGGTTCAAGTCCCGCCCTCGGCACCAGAAAACCGGGGTCACCCCGGTTTCTTTTTGGGTGGTGTGTCTTCTGCAGGACTCTCTCAAGATCTATTTCGCGAGGACGCTTTCGTCACGATCAAAAAAGATCGAATTGAAATCTCTGGAAACTGGAGAAACCAGGCATCTCTTCGAGAAAGAGATTGAAGAGCTGTTTGACGGCGAAAATGCTCTTCTGTTCTGTGACGATGACAGGTCCTTCGCAAGACTGAAAAGCTTCCCTGACTGCGTTGATGAGGATTTCCTGAGACTGTGCTTTTCTCACCTATCAAGCTCCGTTGAAACAAGAGTCGGATATTACCTTTCAGCTCTGAAGCAACTGACAACCGACCTGATAGCCCTGGTAGAAGATCTACTGCCCTCAGGCGTAGCAGTGAAGAGATTCTTGATCCACGGAATATCTGCTTCAGAGAGCCATAGTTCCTGGCAGGAACACGTGTGTTCAAAACTCCAACGAATGAGAAAACAGAGAAGAACGAGAAAGCAAATAGATCTTTCTGAGGCAACCAAACTAGTATTTGCCGAGAATGGTCTTCTTGAGGATATTCACGAAGGCTATGAGTTCAGGCAAGAACAACTGCAGACTGCCATGGAGATTGCTGAGTCGATTACACTTGACAAAGGTATACTTCTGGAAAGCGGAACAGGAACCGGAAAAACGCTTGCTTATCTTGTGCCCATCGCTTATCATGTGCTCTCGTCAGGAAGAAGGGCAGTGGTATCCACAAGAACAAGAACACTTCAAGATCAACTAATGCACAAGGACGTACAGATAATGCGAAAACTTCCTGAGCTCAGTAATACCAGGACTTGTTCTCTGAAGGGCAGAGAGCGTTATCTCTGTCCTTCCAGATTGGTTCACTTCACTAACAGCATGTTGCGTCAACCAGCGATTGGGACCAGGAGCAGGGAAGGACTTGCGCTGCTCCTGTGGTCTCTGGTAACTCCCGACGCAGATCTTGACAGAATAAGAGTAACAGAGGCTACTCGCAAAGCCGTTAGCTCAAATAGATTCGATTGTGTATCGAGACTTTGCGTGGACAGAACCCGCTGCCCTTACTACATAGCGCGAGAAAATGCAAAAAATGCAGATATTGTGATAACCAGCCATTCGCTTCTCTCCAGTGAAATCCAGATGAGGACCCCTGAATTTGACACTGATGAAGGAATACTACTACCGCGCTTTGAACTCATGGTAATAGACGAAGCACATGGTTTTGAAAAGGCCCTGACTGACAGTCTTACCTTCGCAGTATCACCCGATGAAGTGCTGGAAATCACCGATGAAGCTTCAAGAATCTTTGAAAAGCTCCTCACACAGGACATAAGAACCTTTGATGAATCCTTCATGGAATCTCTCAAGACCAGATTATCCGAGCTCAGGAAAGTGATAGATCTCTCGGCAAAGAAGCTCCATGGTCTAATCAATAAGCAAATAATCAAGAGCAATATGACTCTTGACGGTGATGAACTCGCGAAGATCAGGCAGATACTCCAGGATCTTGAGAGCCTTCTGCGGGGTCTTTCGTCAATGGTAGTCCAGCTCAATGAGGTGTACGAGGAAGAGCTTCGTGAGAATTCGGGTGTGGATTCAGGCCCCTACACCGATAAGCTTAGGGTTCTGAAAGCTCGTGTCTTTGAGCTGATCAGACAGGTTTCGGGTATATGCCATAACGACAACAACAGAATAGCTTATCTTACTCCTTCGGAGGGACCCAATAATCCCAGGATATCCTCTTCCCCCATCGGAAACGATGCGTTGGTATCAGATATTCTCAATACTATCCCCATAAAGATCTTCATCTCTGCAACGATGTGGGTCTTCAGCAGGGGAAGTGATGGTTTTAACTACTCTCGACGAATTCTGGGTCTCGAAGACGATTTTCATGCCTTGAAACTGGGAACATCATTTGATTTCGGCAAGCAATTGAGATTTATGCTCACTGATGACATGCCCGAGTACTACCAGAACTCTGATGAATACCTTGACTCTGGTGCTTCTTTGATTCGTGAGGCCCTTGATATCGTCGGCGGAGGATCAGCGGTGCTATTCACGTCTTACAATGACATGGAATACGTCGTATCGAAAATCCACAGAGACCTGGGAAGCCTGGAACTAAAAGTCCAGTCACGTTCTGAGAGTGCTAGTGTAATGCTCGCCGAGCATTCGATAAGCGACAAATCGGTGATCTTCGGAACTCGAACCTTCTGGGAAGGAATTGATCTTCCTGGAGACAAACTGAAACTGCTCATTATCTTCAAACTACCGTTTGACAGGCCTGATGAGCCCATTACTCGAGCAAGAATAGGATACTATGGGCGACACAGTTTCATGGAAGGGCTCTATAAGTACTACTACCCAAAAATGATAACAATGTTCAGGCAGGGTATAGGAAGAGTGATTCGCACGAGAGACGACCACGGCGTTGTAATCGTTCTGGATAAAAGAATCACCGATTCAGCAAGAAACTACTCTGTCAAATTACTGAACTCCTTGCCTGTGGGCCTTGAGGTCGAAAGAGTATCAAAAAAGAAGATCCTTGCTACACTCAGAAACCTCAAGAGAACAAAATGGTTGACGTAGTTTTCAGATCAGTCCTCCCGAATTACTGTGCTGGGTGTACAAATCCCATTCCATGTTCACTCGTCGTCTGTGAAAGATGCGAATCGAAGATGAACGGTCCTATGTTTTCACCTTGTTCATATCCTCACATAGATCAGGCATATGCTTTCTGGCGGTATGAACCACCGATGAGCGAAATCCTCAGACAATACAAGTTCTTTGGGAGACATCGTATTTCGAAGTATCTCGCAAAGATCGTTTTCAAGACAATTTATGCAGTATCTCTGGATATGACACTTCCCGTAGTCCCGGTTCCAACGACCACAGACGCTCTCCGGAGACGCGGGTTCGATCCGAATCGCCTGATTCTACGGCACCTGAGCAAAATGATAGACTTCAAACTGCTGGATGCGCTTGTCTCCAGAGGCAGTCGACAACAACAATCACTGCTGAAAATGGAAGAAAGAAAGCAAAATGTCAGAGAGAGTTTCTTATGCCGCAGCGAGGAGTTTCCAGAGAGGGTAATACTTTTCGATGATGTCGTGACTACGGGATCAACAGCCAGTGAGTGTGCAAGGATGCTAAAAGCCGGCGGAGTAGTAAGTGTCGTACTCATTTCAGTGGCAAGGAGTGTTGTCTGAGAAAATGGCTGGGAGGGGAGGACTTGAACCTCCACCGGCGGATCCAGAGTCCGCTGTCCTACCAATTAGACGACCTCCCAGGGTCAAATTGATTATAATGTAAGGTAGTGGGGGTGTCAACACTCGGAGGTGATCACAGATTGAATGTTGCAATGTTCAGCGACACGTATCTTCCCCAGGTAAATGGTGTTGTCACAATGATCAGGTTGCTTGAGGAGAACCTTCGAGAAATGGGGCATAGAGTCTACATATACACGGTCGATCACCCAAAAGCAACCAAAAGGGATTATGTTTACAGAATACCTTCCGTAAAGTTCCCATGGGAGAAAGACCAGAGAATCGGCTTTCCGGTTGACTACAAGAAGATTGTTAGAGATGTTTCAGCCAAAGAGATCGATATCATTCACACACATACGCCTGTGATCGTGGGGTACGTTGCGGGATTTGTGGCGAGATCACTCAAAATCCCCGGTATAAACACTTATCACACAATGATGGAGGAGTACGTTCATTACATCCCTTTTATGGAACCACTCCTCAGGGTCTACATGAAAGGCGAGACCAGGCGATTCTGCAATCACTACAGGGCAGTTATTGCACCATCAGAGAAGATAAAGAAACTCCTTCTCGGGTACGGCGTTACAGCACCTATCGAAGTCATCCCAAACGGCGTCAAACTCGAACCATTTCAAAAGGACTTCAGCAGGCAGGAAATCACGGAATTCAGAAAGCGTTTCGGTATTCCCCCGGAGAGAAGGATCTTCGTCTTTGTGGGAAGACTGGGCGAGGAAAAGAGTATTGACAAGCTGCTAGAAAACCTGGAACGACTGCTGAAAGTTCGAAAAGATGCCCATTTGCTCATTGTAGGCGGAGGCCCTCAAGAAGGTTATCTCAGAAGAATGGCTTCCAGTATGAAAATCGCTGACAATGTCACGTTCGCAGGGTATCTGAACTGGCCAGACGAAGTATCTCTCGCTTATCATTCGAGTGACGTCTTCGTCATTGCCTCTCACACCGAAACCTTCGGCCTTGTGGTTCTTGAAGCTATCGCAGCTGGGCTTCCAGTCATTGCTTACAAAGATGATTCGTTTCTCGGAATGGTCATTGATAAAGAGAACGGTTTTCTCTGTCCGGATAAGGATAAAATGCATGATTCAATGCTGAACCTCATGGAAAACGACCACATGTTGCGGGAGTTCTCAGAAAACTCAAGGAAACTCTCCCTGAGTTTCTCCGATATTGCGAATGCGAAGAAGACACTCCGTCTTTACGAGCGGGTTGTTAATGGTCATTCAGGATCTGATGCCTGAACACATGTTTCGGTCTTTTTTCATAACTGGATCACGAGGTGCTGGAAAGTCTTTTCTGGTGAACAGCATCGCGTCCTCCTTCGACTCTGTCATTGTCAGGACTGCATTCACTCCTGATCGAAACACTCTTAAACTGTCAACTTTTCAAGACAGGATTTTCAAAGTAGCGTTCAGGAAGAAGCACCGGATGATTCCTGTTGTGGAGGCATTTGACAGAGCAGCTGATCAGATCGATTTACTGGATCCTGGAGAACGCCTTCTGCTTGTGGACGAAGTCGGCTATCTGGAGGAGTGCTCTCACAAGTACATGTCCGCGATTACCTCACTCTTGAAACGCTCTTCCAGATTTATTTGTGTCCTGAGACAGGGACAAGGCGAGTTCGTGGTAGATCTGAGAAAGAGAATAGATGGCCAGCTGATCCTTCTATCAAGAAGCAACCAGCAAGAAGTTCTTCAGCACATAATCGAAACACTGAAGAAGAAACACCTGGGCGACACAAAAAAAGGGAAGGACAATCCTTCCCCTGGAGGCGACGGAGGGATTTGAACCCTCGAATAGAGATTTTGCAGACCTCCGCCTTTGACCCCTTGGCTACGTCGCCGCAACATAGATTCTATCACTCTCTTCCCTTGCTTTCAACAGAATCCTCACCATGACAGCTCCTGATGGAGTTCAAAGAGCATTCTTTTCTACTCATCGTTTCAAGGATTGATGAGATTGAAGTATATAACCAGGAAGCTTCGCCGCTTATCAGAATTCTCTCGAGATATAATCAATCCATGGACCTACTAAGCAGGGTGAAAACAGAGAAGCGTCTATTAGTTTCCAGACGAAGCGATTGTTTACGAAGAGAAATCAGTGAGCTCAAGAGCAGACTTGAACTCCTCAGGCAACACCGAGAGAGTTCAAGAACCCTCAGTGACATACTGTTCGAGAGTGCGATCATTAAGTCAACAAAACTCGTCAAAAACAGCGGCTATACCCTGAGACGATACAGAGAACTCCTTCGTCAGGCAGCCATGAAGCAGTTCAGGAACCAGGTTTATCCTCTACTCGATATTCTCGATGAAGAAGAGAACCGCATTGATCCAAGCATTTCCGCACTGAAGAGATATCGAGACCGCTTTATTGTGCATCTGGACCCCCGGTTTGCCTTTGAAGATACCATTCGGGGTGCAGGTCAAAGCATTCTAAATGACCTTGAAGTCGTCTTTGCCCATATAGAAAAGCATATGCTTATACTATAACAATGCGTGTTTTGCCTCGCGGTTGCAGCTGCAAAAAAAAGAGCCCTTCAGGGCCCTTTTGGCGGGGACGACGAGACTCGAACTCGCGGCCACCGGTGTGACAGACCGGCATGCTAACCAACTGCACCACGTCCCCAGCATGAATGATTCTACAATACGCCATGCTTACTGTCAAGAAGAGTATGACGATTCCCATTGTCTCTTAACTGATAGAATAAGAGCGACAGGAGAAGTGAGCGCCCATGATTCCGATAATGGACACCATTCCGGCCTACAGGCGATCATATGTTCTATACGGTGTTCTGGCAGTGAACATTCTCGTCTTTGTGTATTCACTGAACCTTGGTGAAAGGGAGTTGCTGAGGTTCTTCTATACCTATGGTCTCGTTCCAGCAAGGTATACTTCGTCTGACTTCCCGCTCGAGCTGAGCAGGTTCAATCTACTACCGTTTGTAACTTCAGCATTTATGCACGGAGGATGGACACACATCTTCACAAATCTCTGGGTTCTCTTTGTCTTTGGAGACAACGTTGAGGACAAACTGGGGCACACCAGGTTTCTCATCTATTTTCTCATATGGGCTGTAGGAGCAAACCTGGTTCAGTTTGCGTTTGCGCATACGCTAGACAGACCAATTGTTGGAGCATCCGGGGCTGTTGCCGGAGTGATGGGTGCTTATCTGTGCTTCTACCCATGGAGCAGGGTCCTAACACTTGTCCCGGTGTTTTTCATACCGTTCTTTTTCTATATCCCGGCTTATGCCTTCCTGATAATATGGTTCTTCATGCAGTTTCTAAGCGGAACCTTATCGATAATCGGTTCTGCTCAAACCGGAATCGCCTGGTGGGCACATATCGGAGGATTTGCTCTTGGCTATGTTATGGCCAGAGGATACAATAGAAGACACGGCAGAAAGCGAAGGGGGTTCTACTTTGAGTTGTGATGTTGCTCTTGAGACAACCGTAATTGCTCACGGACTGCCAGCTCCACATAATCTGCAGACCGCTCTTTCTATGGAACAACTTGTGAGATCAGAAGGGGCTACACCAAGAACCATAGGAATAGTAGACGGTAACGTCGTAATCGGACTCAGCCAGGAACAGATCGAGTTCTTCGCAACGGCCAGTGGCATAATGAAAGCAGCTACCTCAGAGATCCCGGTTGCCTGCGCTTTGGGGGCAGATGCTGCCACTACAGTCAGTGCAACCATCAGATTGGCATCAGACGCAGGAATCTCGGTCATGTGCACTGGCGGGATCGGAGGCGTTCACAGGGATGTTCCATGGGATGTTTCTCAGGATATTTTCGAACTCTCACGCACAACCGTGTTAGTAGTATGTTCGGGAGTCAAGAGCATTCTGAATATGGGAAAGACTATCGAATTTCTGGAAACCTTTGGGGTCACTGTCATAGGCTATCGAACAGATCGTTTCCCCGCATTTTATTCTCGAAAGAGCCCCTACAGTGTAGCGTACACAGTGAGTACTCCGAAAGAGGCGGCAATGGTCTTAGTAGAGAAAAAGAAGAGACGACTCTTCGGCTCAGTACTGCTTCTAAATCCAATACCTGAGGGAGATGAGATTCCTTTCCCACAAGTTCAGCATTATGTCGAAATCGCGAGCAAGGAAGCGGTCGAGTCGGGCGTTTCGGGAAAGGCCCTGACACCCTATCTGTTGAGACGCCTGAATGAGCTGTCTGAAGGAATGACACTGCGGGCAAATGTATCTTTGCTTAAGAACAATGCTGCTCTTGCAGGACAAGTCGCAAAGGAGTTACAAAATGCATACTGAAAACCTGGAACTCGTGAACTGCAATGTCTATTCTGTGAGACAAGAGAAGCATACTATTCAGGACATATACATCTCTGGCGGGCAGATCGTGGACTCAAGACCGGTGCAAGCCCGAACGATTGATATGGGAGGTGCCTGTGTCTACTGTGGATTCGTGGATTCACATGCCCATCTTCTTGGCACAGGTATGATAAAGGGATCAGCAGACCTGTCAGAAATACGCTCTCTCGAAGACCTGGAAAAAGCACTCAAGAGTTCTGTGCCTGTTCTCGTCGCAAGAGGATGGGACGATGACAAGCTGTCCTTCATACCAAATAGGGCCATGATAGACAGGATCACACAGAAGCCTGCGATACTCTATAGACGCTGTGGACATGTTGCCGTTGTCAATTCTGCAGCTATCGAACGCTTCTCGCTTACCGATCTTGACGAAATGGATGGCTCCTCTTTGAAAACAGGACTCCTGAAAGAACGAGCGCTCAACTCTCTCAGCAACAGAATCGAGCTCACGAAGACGGAG
>CAZSXB010000003.1:69440-69953 GCA_964611155.1 uncultured Thermotogaceae bacterium | reverse complement strand
CTGGTCTTCTCTGAAGATCCTGAACATCCTTTTTGAACTGAATACATTCATGAAATCTCCCCCTCTCATCTCAGAATACTACAATCGTTCTCTGATCGCTTCCCGATGGAGATCTTAATAGCTCTTCCTCAAGTTCTTCTATAGATATCTCTTTCGTGACAACACTCTTCAAGTCAACCATACCTTTTGAAATCAGTGATACTGCTCTGCGAAAATCCGCTGCTTTGCGGCCCTCAGTGCCCACAACGCTCAATTCGGAATAATGTACAGCGTTCCAGCTTACACCAACACTGCTATCTGGGTGAAGAGAACTGTAGAGAACCAGCGTGCCTCCCCTTCTTGTTGCACCGATGGTGTTCTCAAGAGTCTCTATTACCGGAGCAGTCAAGAAGACTGCGTCGAAACCGTTCCCTTCATTCTGTAACGATGCGAGCTCGACAATCCGATCAGGAGTTATGGCCTTAATACCGTTCTCTTCAATAATCGATCTCCGTTCTTCGGTCGGATCACTTG
>CAZSXB010000003.1:47751-69430 GCA_964611155.1 uncultured Thermotogaceae bacterium | reverse complement strand
CAACTGTCACCCCAGAATTCTTCAAAAGGATCGCGTGTAGAAGACCCATCGTCCCCCCACCAACAACAAGCGCACTGTCTCCGATGCTCAGGGGAGCTTTGCTAACACTATTAATACAGCACGCGAGCGGTTCTGACATGGCAAGATCAGCAAACGCCGCATCATCTGCACCCACAAAGACTTTTCTTCGTTCGACAACCATATACTCAGAGAAACCTCCAGCAATCATGAATACGTCTTCCAGCTTGTTTTGCTTTCTGGAGTTAATACACAGATTATCAAGACCCTTCCGGCAGAAGTAGCAGCTACCGCATCTGTTAATCGAATCAACTGATACTCGTTCCCCAACAGTAAGACCTTTGACTCCCGGCCCCACCGCGACGATCTCCCCAGCGATTTCATGACCTCCCAACACAGGTGTTGGGACCTTTATCTCTCCCGAAAAAATCCGCCTGTCTGTTGTACAGACTCCACTTGCACGCACTCTTATGAGAACTTCCTCCATACCAGGGTCTGGAATCTCAAGTCTTTCAATTCTACATTTTCTGGCACCATCGATCAGGAATGAATTTGACTTCATTGTTTGCATCACCTCGAATTAATTTCTGTGTCTATCGAATATTATTCAGTATTGCATCGAACACGGCTACACTGCAAGCACATCGTTCAGGCAATGATCGTGCTGACGCCGGGATAATCCCGGTTATTCCTTCTATTCTTTTTCTTGCGAAGCCAGGGTCCTCAAAGGACAGGCCAGGATGTTATGTTCGATGCTAGAAGAGTATTACAGGAGATTTATCCCCATCTGATATCGTCACTTCTGATCTCCAAATACAGCTTCGACACTTCTGATAACGCAACTCGATCGTAGAAGAATCCCACATAACATGGTATAAAATATACATTATGGTCTTCGTAAGATTGAAGGTGAGAAGATGTAAGATAACCGCCAAAAACTGTGTCTGATGCCCTGGCAATTCAGGCAAGGCGATTGTTACTCAGAACTACAGGAGGTGGTTATCGTGCTCCAAATCAGAGATCTGCACGTTTCTTACGGGCCGAATGATATTCTTACCGGTGTCAGTCTTGATGTGAATCCTGGAGAAGTTGTTGCTCTTACGGGGCCCAACGGGTCGGGAAAGACCAGCTTGCTGAAGGCGGTATTGGGAGAGCAGGCTCCGGTTTCAGGAAGTATTACGGTTCAGAAAGATGTTAATGTAGGTTTTGTTGCCCAGGAAAACAAATCTGAGACATGTTCGGTTCTGGAATTCATCCTTCAAGGCTTCCCCGACATTCATGATTCCTACAAGGATCTTCAGGACTTAGACCGACCAATGGATTACGCAGATGCTATTAACCGTTATATGGAAGTTGGCGGGTTTGACATGGAGCATCGAGTCGACGCTGAGATCTCGAGTTTTGGTCTAGAAACTGATGATCTGCAACGAGCGATGTCTGATCTCTCTGAAGGCGAAAAGCGCCTGATTGCCATACTGAGGACTCTTCTCCAGGGAGTCAATCTCTTTCTGCTTGACGAGCCCACAAATCACCTGGACATCGATGCATGTCTCCGCTTTGAAAAAATTGTCGAAGACCTGGTAAACAAAGGAGCAGGGCTGCTCGTAGTCAGCCACGACAGGGTCTTCCTTGACAGGGTCACAGACAGGGTGGTCTACTTACGACGTGGTGTGGCTGAGACCGTGACAGGTGGATATACCCAGATGCTGGATCATCTCGAAAGGGATTTCAGGGCAAAACAACATGAAGCAAGAGTCATCAACAGGAAGATCCGTGAACTCGAAGAGGAAGTCGCGCGTAAGAAGAACTGGTCAGAACAGAAGGAAGCCACAAAATGCGCGGGGGTAGATAAAGGCTATATTGGGCGCAGAGCTGCAAAGCTCGCCAAGCGTGCCACCGAATCTCGAAAGAAGGCTGAGAAGTTCATCTATGATCTTAAGGAGAAGAAACCGTTTGTGGAGAAACCAATTTCCATTTCTTTCCCCGCATATGAAGTTCCCAACAAAATTGTTGTTGATGCAAGTCACGTTTCTTTCTCTTATGGTTGCAAAGCAATATTCAAGGACGCAACAACACAGCTTACAACAAGGGATCGTGTGGGGTTGATCGGTGCAAATGGTTCGGGAAAGACAACACTCCTGAAATGCCTGATAGGAATACTCGAACCTGTTTCAGGGGAGATAAAGCTGAGTTCGTCCGTCAAGTGGAAGTACATTCCTCAAGATGTCAGAGAGTTGTTCGGTGATCAATCACTTCTGAGCTTCATGTCAACTGAAGGCTACAATGAACAGGAGACCAGGCACGCTCTGGGCTCTGCAAGATTTAGAAGAGAGAAGGTTCACCAGCCCGTCAGATGCCTCAGTTACGGAGAGATGATGCGAGCAGCCATATTGAAAGCGGTCCTTGAGAAGGCAGAGTTTCTCTTCCTTGACGAACCAACAAATCACCTGGACATTGAATCGCTTGAGCTGCTCGATGAGTTGTTTGCCGATTTTCCTGGAGGAATGTTCTTCATCAGTCACGACAGGCATTTTATTGCAGAACACGGTGAGAAACTCCTTATCATAGAAGATGAGACTGTCCGTTCGTTCATTTCTCGAACAGAATTGGACCCGGAAGAACTCGGAATAATCCAGGAACAGGTGCAGGAAGCAGTTGAGCAAGCACGAAAACGTAGACAACGAGGTAAAGACACTTTGGAGACTTAGAAAAGGACGGGGACACCTGGGAGTGGTCCTCGCTATTGTCCAGCACACTTAGCGTTACATCCAGGTATCCCCGACGGTCTTAACATATTCGAGAAATATCGTAGTGCAGGGAGTTTGACTCATACGGCAAAGCTTATTGCCGATCGGCTCATATTCTTGGTGAGAGTATTTTATCAGGATCTTTGTGCTGCACAAACAGTATGACACTCACTGTATGGCAACTTTTACCGATTGTAGTGGCAAAATGTCACGCTTCATTCTTGAGGTTAGCCTTCTATGCATATTCCAAAACTTCAACTGTCATATAATCACCTCATCTTTTGATGGAGTTATTCTATCAGTTTTTCTTTCCGGCACATAATGTTTGCAGGACACTTGTCTTCCTGGAATTCGGGTAATTGAAGAAGATTGCGTTTTTGGGTAGACTGTCTGCTGTGATTTCCAGCCTTTTGTGAGAATCGAGTATTCAACCTTCATGTTACTGAGGAAGCAAATGGCACGTTGCTCTGAGAATTCGCGCTCTTTCATTTTCAAAGAAAGACTATCCTGGAAGACAAAGAACTCTCTGCAATGCTATGAGGAAGCTCTCTTTCTGGAGGTTCTGTTCAGTTTGCTCGATGCATCATAGTTTCAAAGATACTTCTTCAAGAACTCTACTACGGCATCATTTGCCTGAATCTGATTCTTCTTCTTTCTGAAGCCATGACCTTCATCGTCAAACACCAGGTATTCGACTTCGACACCGTTATTGCGAACCTTTTCAACGATTTCATCGGATTCGACCTTAAGCACTCTTGGATCATTAGCTCCCTGAATAACAAGCAGTGGTTTTTTGATCTTGTCAGCATGGAAGAGGGGTGAGATTTGCCGAAGATAATCTTCTTCTGTCTCAGGATCCCCGATCTTCTTGAGAAGCGCTTTTCTCTGAGCACCCCACCAAGCAGGCATTTCTCGCAGTGTTCTCAGCCAGTTTGAGACGCCAAATATATCGACTCCGGCTCTGAATTCCTCTGGTCTGAAAGCCAGGGCAGCAAGAACCAAGTAACCACCGTAGCTACCCCCGATAATACCGATTCTCTCGGAATCAACAGAGTCCAGCGAAGCAAGGTATTCTTTTGAGCTTACGCAGTCGTCAAGGTCTATCTCTCCGTGCTTGTGATCCGCTGCTCTAAAGAAGCTCTTCCCATAGCCGCTACTTCCCCGATTATTTACGCAGAAGACAGCAAAGCCGTGATTGGCCAGAAGCTGAAACATTGGCCTGTAAGAGAGAACGCTTTGACCACCCGGCCCTCCGTGAACAAAGACAACAGCGGGTACCCTGTTTTTCTCAGATGCATCGTGTGGTATGTAGAGTATTCCGGGTATAGATAGCCCATCTTCGGCATCAAATCTTTCAACAGTAGCTTCTACAAGCTCTTCGGGACTTATCTCGGGGTTAAGAGCTTCGGTCATTTTCCTGATCGAACCAGTATCTACCTCAAGAAGGTATACATCACCAGGAACTGAAGAACCGTCAGCAATAAACGTCAGGAAACGTCCATCTGCAGAGAACTCCAAAGACGTCACCTGGCCTTCAGGAAGCTGATTCACTTCATATTCCTCACCTGTGAGCAGATCACGGATTCTCAAGACAGATCTCCCATCACTGTTAATCACAAGAGCAAGATAGTGTCCTGGCGAAGCGAGA
Source organism: uncultured Thermotogaceae bacterium (assembly GCA_964611155.1). GTDB lineage: Bacteria > Thermotogota > Thermotogae > Petrotogales > Kosmotogaceae > UBA9910. The sequence continues at coordinate 65,017 of CAZSXB010000003.1, read as the reverse complement.
CGAACCATGCTGATATCCCAGTCAAACCAGGCAACCGTTTCGTCCTCCTGTGCCTTGAGCTTGTAGTTCTTGAGATACATGAACTCATGACCATTGTCTGTCAAGAAATAGAGCGATGAGTTGTCCGATGAGAAAGCAACAGCATAGTGTCTTGCGTCTCCGGAATGCTCGCTAATCAGCTGTTGCGTTTTTGACTGAGCATCGTACACGTAAATATCACCGTCGTTCATATCGTTGATCCTGTTAAGTGCAATAAGTCTTCCATCCTGTGAAACTGAAGAGATCACGAACCCGTCGTTCTCGTATATGGATCGTGACTCCAATGACTGAAGATCCATATACCACAGATCGAAGAACCTCGGCTCTCTCTTGTTCCAGAGGTAGTAGAAACCGCTGCGATCCTTGTTCCATGATAGAAAAGAGGCTTTCGCTGTTTCAGACTCTGTAAGTTTCACGGTATCGTCGCCTCGTCTCAGGAAGATATGGTCTCGTTCGTTGCCTCCCTGATCGCTGCTAAAGAGAAAGCTTTGACAGTCTGGAAGATATCCTATCGGGTAGGTAGGATCTTGATAGTCCGTCAACCTGGCAGTTGAGGAACTGACAATATCCATCTCGAAAACGTTTGGCACTCCATCTTCATCACTGGCGAAAAAGAGTTTGAGATTATCAGGTGATATCGACGGCAACGAATAGGTGATGTTTTTCATGAGCTGCTCAGCTTTGTGAAGCTTTCTTTGCGTCATCAACTACACCTCCAGTTGTTCTGACAGACAAAGCACGATAAAGATGAAGGAATCCCTGGGTCAGGTGGTTACTTGTTCTTTGGGGCCACGTAGTGTGATAATAGATCGGATGTGCTTTTGAGAGCACGGATGTGCGTTCGCTCATAAGCGTGAGATGCTTCAACGCCTGGACCCAGTAACCCAAAGCGAACATCGTAACCAGCTCTGAGCGAAGCCCCGGTATCAGACCCGTAGAAGGGGTATATGTCAACAGTGTAGTCAACAGAATTGGTCCTTGCAGTTTCAACCAATGCCCGAACAACTCTTGAATCGTATGGGCCGTTTGAATCTTTTGCACAGATGGAGACACTGTACTCGCTGCTCTCAAGTGTGTCACCAACTGCTCCCATATCAATCGAGATAATCTCTTCTGCTTCTTCAGGAATACCCGCAGAAGCACCGTGGCCCACTTCCTCATACGCAGAGAAGAATAAGTAAATTTTTCTGCTGACTCCAAGCTTCTCCTCTCTAACACGCCGAGCCAGGTCAAGCAGAATTGCAACTCCTGCCTTGTCGTCGAGGTGTCTACACTTCACGAAGCCAGTCGAAGTAGTCACGAACCTTGGATCGACAGAGATGAAATCACCAGCTTCAATCCCAAGTTTCTTCAGGTCTTCTTTGCTCTTCACTATCTCATCAACACGTATCTCCATGTTCTGAAGCTTCCGCTCTTTCCTCCCTGCGTCTTCAAATACATGAACAGAAGGAGAGGTGGTCTGAATAGTCCCGGTAAAAACTTCACCAGACTTTGTATGTATCAGACAATTTTCTCCCTCAACCGAGAACATCGTGTAGCCACCAATGCAGGTAAACTCAATCCTACCATTGCTTTTCAATGACTTCACCATTGCCCCCAGTGTGTCCACATGAGCGTTAAAAACGAGTGGAGAGCCTTCGCCACCCAAAGAAACAACGCACGATCCTTTTCGTGTTGTCCATGGCTTGTAACCGTACTGCTGCAATTCTTTGTGAACGAACTCCATAACCTTCTCAGTGAAACCAGAAGGGCTCGGAATACCAACAAGCTTTTCTAGAGTTACAGTCAGGTAGTTTTTCTCCATAGCAACTCTACCTCAAGAGACCCCGGATAATCATTTCGGTTGCCTCGTCCTCATTGAGGCCCTTTGCCATAAGGGTTTCAAGCTGCCTCAGATTAACACGTCCAATGGAGGCTTCGTGGGTAAGCTCTGCCTTCTCATCTCTCACAAAAAGAACAGGAACTGTACCAACATTGACTTCATCACCCTTTATGATTTCTTTACACTCGATATGGGCTCTTGAATATGGAGCATTGCCGTAAGCCCTGTTGATTATCGTCGCTTTGCTCTTATCTGTTGCAAAAACAATCGTCCTTGCAAGCCCTGATGCTCTTTCACCATTCAGGTTCAGCTCTTCAGTTATGTGAACGTCATCATCAGCTCTCTCGTATACCTTGGATTCAATCTGCGCTGACGAGTCCTCTTGAAGATCTACTTTCATTTTCACTCTGAGCTTCCCGACGCGTCCCTGTGTGAGGTTGAAGTAGTTCCCAAACTCTGCACCTCTGCGAAGCAACGTGTTATATGTAGCTTCAACGCTCACGCCTCCTGTATCGCTGTGAAAATGTACATCCTCGTAAGACAGTTTCGAGTCTTCTCCAACCTCGGTATCTGCAATCATTTTGTGGGTGAACTCGAGTCCGTTAGGAAACACGCAGTGTGAAAGAAACCTCACCTCAGAATTCCTGCCACACCTGTTATGAATGAGAATCATCTGTCTCCCTTTCTCTTTCATGAAACCAGTACACAGGTGTATCGGTTGCTTGAGCCTGACATTGTCACGGATTTCTATCCACAACTCAACGCCATCTTCTATCTGCCTGAACCGCAAATCGACACCCTCTACTGTGTTTCGACCTATCAATTTGTCACCACTTACTATGACAGATACAATATCCTTGTTCAGAAACTTTGAAGCATCCCCTCCACTTTTCTCATAAGCGTCAGAGATCATCTTGAATTCACGTTCGTATTTCGTCGCAAGAGCCAACTAATTCACCTTCTTGAGGGGTTCATTCACATGTCTACAATCATCACAGGCCGTTCTGTAATAAGCAATTATCTCTTCAGGATCTCCGTTCTTGATCATGTTACCCCCGCACATGAGATACGCTTCTTCTGCCATACCAGCGATCTCCTCACGGTGGGTGATAACTATGAGCGTAGTCCCACTGTCAGAGAGCGCATCAAATACTCTGTTTATCATACTAGTTGACATGAGATCGATTCCGGAATCCGGTTCGTCCAGGACCACTACGTTGGGCTCAATCAGAATGACAGATGCAAGTTCTATTCTCTTTCTTTCTCCTCCACTCAAAGAGGAATCAACTGTTCTGAAGAGATAGTCATTTGGAAGACCCACAATATCAAGGACTCCAATGAGCCTCTCACTGGGTACTTCGCGCTTTCCACCGAGTGTCAGGTACTCCTTGACCGTGATGCCATCAAATCTGCATGGCTCCTGCCACCCAAGCGTGATACCAAGCTTTGCCCGCTCTGACACTGTAAGGTCATCAATGGCCTGACCATCGAAGACTACTGATCCACTGTAGTTCCTGTAGCTCTCCAGGCCCATTATGATGTATGCAAGGGTTGACTTGCCCACACCGTTATTGCCAAGCACAGCGTAGACATGGCCTTCCCGAAATTCTGCCGAAAGATCCTTTATGATTTCATTGCCGTCTCTTTGGAGACTAACTGATCTTAGTTCCAGCATCACATACCTCCATCAAATAGTTACCAAGAAAGCAATCAAGACATTGAGGATACTACTCTATCCGGTGACCTTGACAAGATACTTCCTTGACCGGGGACCATCAAACTCGCAGAAGTAGATAGACTGCCAGGTACCCAGTACTATTCCACCATCCTGAACAAGCAGGTTGACTGAACTGCCGATTATCGAAGCTTTTATATGCGCATCGGAGTTTCCTTCAGCATGGTCAAATGAATAAGTTCTCGGGATCATGTCGCCAAGGAACCTGACAATATCACTTCTAACTGAAGGATCTGCTCCTTCATTAATCGTTATCCCTGCGGTTGTGTGCGGACAGTATACAACTGCGATTCCATCATCTATGCCCGATTTCGCGATTATCGTCTTCACTTGTTCTGTTATGTCAATCAGGCATTCTCTTGAAGAGGTCTTTATTCTCTGTTCTGTCATCATCACTCAGTGAAAGACCACGTTTGTTATTATCACGACGTAACCATTATGTTCCTCAAACTGAACCTTCACATTCTCCTCTTTAACCTTGAAGCGCTGAGCCACGTATCCCTTGATCTGAGTGACCACATCTGTCTCGCTACTCTTGAGAAGCTCAGCTGGGATCACTTCCTGCACAGGAACCGACCTTCTTCTGCCAGTAACTATGCTGTCGAGTCTGTCTTTAGCTTCTTTTCTACTCTGTGCCTTCTTCTTTCTTCTAAATAAGCCAAAAAACATCATCGTCACTCCTTTAGTTGCGTCCAAAGATACGTTTGAAGAACTCTCGGAAACCCCTTGATCCGCCATATATCAGGTCCTTGTCGATTGAGATCATCTCACCTTTCAATCTCAGCGCAATGTTGCTGAAGACATGGGCAATCATATGTTCCTGGTTACCGTTCAGAGTTATTGGATTTCCGGTATTCGTGGCAACGATGACATCCTCGCTATCAGGGATTATTCCGACAAGCTCTATAGCCAGGTTTTCCTGGATATCGTCTTTTGTCAGCATATCGCCCCTCTTGACCATGTTCGGCTTGAATCGATTTATTATCAGCCTTATGTCATCTTCTGCCATTCCCGCATTTTCGAGCAACCCTATTACTCTATCTGCATCAGTAATAGCAGGTAGTTCAGGAGTTGTAATCACCAAAGCTCGATCTGCCGCAGCAACTGCATTTCTGAACCCTCTCTCAATTCCGGCGGGAGAATCAACAATAATGAAATCAAACTTTGGATAGAGTTCCGCAACAATTCTCCTCATATCATCAGGAGAAAGCATCTCTTTCGTGGCGATTTGTGAAGCAGCAAGTAAGAATAGATTCTTCATCTGTTTGTGTCTCACGAGCGCCTCAAGAGCAGTGACTTTTCCATTGACAACGTCAAGTATCGTGTGCACTACCCTATTCTCCAAACCCAGTGTCAGGTCCAGATTCTTCAGTCCAATGTCTGCATCAATTAGACAGACCTTGTCACCTTTAGCAGCCAGTGCGGCACCTAATGTGGCGGATATTGTGGTTTTACCCACACCGCCCTTACCAGAGGTAACGACGTATGTCTTGGCCATTCGAACCTACCTCCAATTCTTTTCCCTAAGGGGATTATACATTATCTGTTGTTTTCTATGTCAAAAGGCAGTCAGCGGTGTTACCGAAAAAACCTTGAATTTCAGGTAATGGGACTCCTTAACTGGAACTGCTGCAGGATGATCAGGTGGTTGACTGGATGACAGTAGCTGCACCCCGACAGTTCTGTTGTCTTCAAATGCCTCGGACAGAGTACTTTCCCATGAATCTCTGGAGATTAGTTGACTACACGAAGATGTTGCCAGGACTCCCCCATTCTTAAGTACTCTTACTGCTCTGAGGTTAAGCTCCTTATAGCCTCTCAGTGCATTCTCAACAGTGTTGCGCGACTTCACCAAAGACGGAGGATCTACAACTGCAGCATCAAAGCTCCCTGGTTCAATTTCTCTCAAGTAATCGAAAGCATTCCTGTTTGAGAAACTGACTCTTCCTTCAAATCCATTTATCCTCATCGTTTCTCGAGCAACACCAAGTGCTCTCTCAGAGATATCTACGACCTCACAGGATTTTGCTCCCGCAGCAAGTGCATGCACTGAGAAGTTCCCCGTGTAACCAAACACATCCAGGACAGCACTGTCGCGAAAGTACACTGCCACCTGCTGAGCATTTTCAACCTGATCAAGAAAGAAACCTGTCTTCTGCCCCTTGAGATCCGCAAGGAACGTGAGCCCATGGACTTCAAACGGGATTATTATCGGACCACTTCTGAAGAGCCACTCATGGGTTTCCTCCATTCCTTCTTTTTCGAGGAAAGACCCGTCTGTCTTCTCATATATTCCTTTCGGCTGAAGGACCTTAACCAGAGCACCAATAATCTGCTCCTTCATCATCGTCATCCCGAGCGTCGATATCTGAACAACGAGATAATCGGAAAACTTGTCAACTATTAGTCCGGGCAGCCCATCGGATTCACCGAAAACAACACGCACAGAACGTCTACCAGGCAGAGCCCTTCTTCTCAATCGAATAGCCCGTTCTATCTTTGATCTGAAGAAGGTTTCATCGATCTGATGCCGCAATCTGGAGATAATCCTGACGCGAATAAGCGATGATGAGTTTATATAGCCGATCCCTAAGAATTGGTTTGAATGAGAAAAAACATCAACAAGCTCTCCATCATCAGCCTGATCTTGCGTTTCTATTTCGTTGGCGTAAATCCAGGAATGGCCGTTTGCCAGTTCTTTTCTGATATCCTTCTTCAGAAATACCCGTGCTCTCACTTCTCACCTGCCCTTTTATAAAGGTTCACGAAAAACTCCCTGTCAAAATCTCCCGGTGTCCTTGTGTAATGAGAGCTGTTCATCACAGCCATTGACCAATCCCGAGCCTCTTGCTCAGTAATGGTCGGCATGTAATCATAGACTCCGAATGATTCCAGGAAAGCCTCCAGTTCTTCAACGGAGGCAAACGGTTCTATTGCGTTACTAATCCTCTTGGCTTCCTTTCTCGACACATATCTGAGAACTCCTACCAGAAACAATGAATTAGCTAACCCGTGTTTTATGTCTTTATGAACAGAAAGAGGATAACCTGCTGGATGAACTACAGAAGTACCTGTATGCGCAATCACCATTCCTGCTAGCATTGCGGCGTACTGGAGTTTACCCCTTTTCTGAATGTCTTCAGGACTCGACAGCACCGATGAGAGAGTTCCTTTGATTGTTGCCACAGCATTGCTGGCAAGGCTCTTCACGAGGGGATTTGCTCCAGAATTGATAAGCTCACCTTCAACTGCATGACAAAGCGCATCCAGCGCCGTTGATATAGTTATGTGCTCATTCATTGTAGTAGTGTATACAGGATCAAGAAACGCTTTCATTGGGAAATTCCTCGTTGAAGAGAGGCCAGACTTGTTTCCTTCATCGTCAGTCAATACAGCAAAGTGCGTCACTTCACTTCCTGTTCCCGAGGTCGTTGGGACGGCAATAGTGCTGTAGGCCGGCCATCGGCCCGGATCGTCGTACAGTTGTTCGATCTGTATGTTCTCATTCGCCGCAAGCATAGCTATTGCTTTTCCTGCATCAAGAGGACTCCCTCCTCCGATCGCGATCACTAGGTCACACGCTTCCTGGTTCATTAGCATCGCAGCCCTTCTTACTGTCTTAAAAGAGGGATTCTCCTCTACCTCGTCGAACAATGAATAGGACATCTTCTGCGCTGTAAGGGCTTTTGTAACGTCATGAAGCGCGCCAGAAACGCGAGCAGAGCGTTTCCCAGTCACCAGAAGAGCTTTAGTCCCAGCTTCACCGAGAGCCCCGGAGTTCTTCTGAACCGACCCCTGTCCAAAGAATACTGCTGTAGGCATGTAGTATCTCCACATCATCATCACTCCCTGGCCAGCAAACTGCTAATCAGCTCTTTGCAATTTGACGCGGTCATCTCGAGTTCTTCAACATATCTGTCCCTAAGGGGGCAAATGTCTGACTCCATAGCAAGAGCCACATTTTCCTCAAGGCCACTCCCCGTTTTGTCGTAGGAGAGTTTCAGCGAGGGATCAATTGATTGCACGAACCTATCGTTTTTCTTGCTGCTTCGCCACACAAAAGGCACTCCGAGAGTAAGGGCAAGGATTACCCCGTGCAGCCTCTCGCTTATGACAATCTCTGCATCAGAAAAGAGGGAAACAAGACTCCTCCAGTCTCTTTGTGGAGAGAGCACTTCCAATCCTCTTTTTCTGGCAAACGCCTCAAGCTCCTCCTTCTTCATGTTGTCATGGTTATTATGAAACCCTATTGCTGCGATTGACCTTATTCCTTTCTCCTCAAGAATTGAAATAACCCTCGATGCTGGGGTACCGTTCTTCAAAACCACCACGGCGATTCCGCTCTTCTTCCTTTCGCAAGGAGGAATAAGCTGCTGCCTGAACAGAACATAAGGGCCATAATCAGTTCCGCTGTATGCATTCTTGGAAAAGAAGGAGTTGTATCTAGCAGAGACTCTGTCACGAAGCAATGAGTATGTTTGAGGATGCCCTAGAATAGATTTGAGTCTTTCGTAGTTGGAGCGTTTTCTTATATGACCAAATCCCTGAGAGAGCAACAATAATTTGCTCCCGCTCTTCAGGGAACGTTTTGCGATGCAATGATAGTATCTGAAACTCCTGGAGCTCGTTTCATCTTGGAAGAGGTTTCCCCCGCCAAAAATAACCAGTGATGATCGTTTCAACGCACTCATTATCCCGGCAAAGGAAAAGCGCGGTATGACCTCAACTTGCATCTTGAAGGAAACGCTTTCTAATGGCCTGCTTATACCAGGTTTCGCAGGTATATATACTTTGCCTCTGTACCCGGCTTCCTCAATCAGGGACAGACTGGAAAGCAGTAATAGATCATCCCCCAAGTTGTCATAACCATAGTAACCCACCAGAGTTATACCGCCAAAATGTGAGTTCACAAGAAAAATCCCCCAAATCATCTTCCTTGCAATTCTACCATAATGAGGTGAACTCAGGCTCATGGTAGAATCTGAAGGAAACAGGAAAGGAGGCGGGTTTATGACAAAACAGGAGTTGATAAAACAGCTTGCTAGTATCAATGATACCAAGCTTGTAATGGTGGTCTTGGACGGTGTTGGAGACATTCCTCTGGAAGGTAAGACACCTCTTCAGGCGGCGAACACCCCGAATCTCGATGCACTTGCTCGTTTTTCAGAGCTCGGCCAGGCGATTCCCGTTAGTCCAGGAGTAACACCAGGCAGTGGTCCAGGACATCTCGGGCTCTTTGGCTACGATCCACTTCAGTACGAAATTGGAAGAGGAATACTTGAAGCGTTGGGTAGTAACGTTGATGTTGGCACCAAAGATATGGTCGCCAGAGGTAACTTCGCAACAATAGATAACGGGGTGATCACTGACCGTCGGGCAGGCCGACCAAGCACGGGCGAAAGTGCAAAGGTTGTTGAGAAGCTCAGTAGATCGGTATCTAAGATTGAAGACATTGAAGTTTCGCTCTTTCCAGGAAAAGAACACAGGTTCGTACTCAAACTGACCGGTGAGGGACTCGACGAAGGAATCACTGATACGGATCCACAGAAAGAGGGGAAGGCGCCTTTAGAGTGTAAGGCTCTCGTCCCAGAGGCTGAAAAGACCGCCAGAATAGTGAACGAGTTCCTATCTCAGTTGGCGGACTGCCTCTCTGATGAAGCACAGATGAGTTATGCGTTGCTAAGGGGCTTCTCCAAGTATCCCGATATACCGCAGTTCTTAGACTTGTTCAAGATGAAGGCTGCTGCTATCGCAGTTTATCCGATGTACAGAGGATTGGCCAAACTCGTAGGGATGAATGTTGTAGAGACCGGGCAGACCATTGAAGATGAAATCGACACACTTTCTGCGGTTTGGAAAGACTTCGATTTCTTCTTCCTTCATGTGAAGAAAACCGATTCTTATGGAGAAGACGGGAATTTCGACGCAAAAGTCAAGGTTATTGAGGAGTTTGACAGGGCCCTGCCAAGGATTAAGAGACTCAAGCCAGATGTGATTCTTGTTACAGCGGATCACTCCACTCCCGTCCCGATGAAAGCGCACAGCTGGCATCCTGTGCCACTTATGCTACATTCTAAGTTTGTCAGGATTGCTGACCACAAGGTGTTCAGCGAGTTGGAGTGTGCCAGGGGTATGATAGGCACAATTCATTCAACTGATCAGATCCCTCTGATGATGGCCAACGCTCTCAGGTTGGAGAAGTTCGGAGCATGACACTTTGGAACCTCGTGAACTGAGGTATCCTCTTTTTGTTTTCTTTTGCTCCTTCTATGTCGGCTACTTAATCGCTGCAGTCATCCACTTATGGGCTGTAGCGATTTTCATGGTTTTCGCAGTATTCACTCTTGTCCTGTTCTTTCGGAAGACTCTCTTGATACTAGTCGTGGCTCTCACCTTAATCCCACTGGGGTTTCTTACCGGTACCATGCTATCTGTACCACATATCTGTTCCGATGAAGAATACGAGTACACAGGAATAGCCATTTCTGATGGTTCGTCCGGATACGTGATCGCTGGCAAAGGTTACCTGCTGCACGAAGGAGAATGGAAGAAGACTAGCACGCATATGGGAATACTTGTGAAGCGCAGTGCAGTTGCATCTACTCCCAGAAAAGGGGATGTGATCTGGGCAGCTGGGAAAATCGAAGAAAATGTTAGCTATCCTTACATGACAATGCGGGCAACGAGTTTCGGTGCTGCGGTTGAGAAAGGCTTCTCAAGCAGAATCGGGAACAGCATGAAAGCATGGATAATACAGAGATTTGAAGATGTTGGACTGAAGAGTTCCTCACTCCTGCCTGTTTTCTTAGGCGAGAAGGCTTTTGTTGATAGAGAACTCGCAGATGCCTTCAGGGGGGTTGGGATCAGTCACCTCTTCGCAGTCTCAGGATTCCATATCGGACTCATGTACCTCCTGCTGGGAATGCTATTCAAGCTCTTCATGCTACCACTAAAGATGAGGCTGTACCTTATGATAATTCTTCTCGGCCTCTATGCGTTATCCACCGGCCCAAGCATATCTTCCCTCAGAGCATTTCTTGTCTTCTCACTCCACTGTATGTTTGCTCTAATCGACTATCCGCAGCACGAGCTTAATCTTCTGGGACTTGCTGGACTGGTTATGATAGTTGCAGATCCTGGGATGCTTTCTTCAATCGCCTTTCAGCTCAGTTTTGGCGCGACTGCAGCTATTCTGATCAGTGCTCCGCTGCACAAGGAGTCCACCAGATTATCCTTCATCACTGAACCCCTTATGGTTTCTGTCGCAGCACAGATCGCCGTAATACCCGTGATAATCATTAACTTTGAAAGATTGTCTCTTCTCACCATACCAATGACTTTGCTTCTGGTTCCTGCATTCGTGCTTCCATTCTTCGTGGGTTCCCTGGCGATTACTGTTCTAGGACTCATTAATGCCGAGACCCTCTCCACAATACTGGGAGAGGGTCTCAGGGTGCTTTCTGATGTATTTGAGAAAACTGTATATCTGATATTCGAAATAGGACCGGAGATCCACTTCAGTCCTTTGTTGGCTTCGCTGATATCCTTTCTTCTTGTTTGCTCCGGGCTTGCTTTTTTCTTTGGCATGAAGGGCATAGCCCGTAGAACTTCAACTGGTGATCGTTTATCCTGAATCCTGTTTTCTTCTCTATAACATCCTCGAGATTCTCCAAAAGATCCATCGAGAACTCTGTTACTTTACCACATTCGCTGCAGATCAAATGATGGTGATGGTGTTTTCCGCCTTCTGCAATCTCATAACGTATGACACCATCTCTGAAGACGATCTTTCTCAGAATTCCAACTTCTGCAAGAAGATCAACCGTTCTGTATACTGTTGCTTTGCTTATCCTTTGGCGTTTCTCTACAACTTTTCTGTAGACCTCTTCGGCGCTCAGATGATCGGCATCCGCCTCAAGGAAAGATCTCAAAACGAGTTCCCTCTGAGCAGTCATTCGCTGTTTACGCCGTCTCAACTCTGTTCTAAGCAGATCGTGAGTCACTATAAGAACCCCCTAACATCCTTCTGCAAGAAAACGATATAGATGATTTTACAACAAAAGGTTTAATTTCACTGGAAACTGTGTTACAAAGGTTATCGATCAGATCACGGGTTTGATGTCGATTTTCCAGCCTGTAAGTCTTGCAGCCAATCTGGCATTCTGGCCACCTCTACCAATTGCAAGAGAAAGCTGATTTGGTGAGACATATACTATTGCTTCTTTTTTCTCCTGGTCAGTAATCTTAACATCAACCGCACTGGCAGGAGCTATCGAATTACTTATAAGAACTGCTGGATCAGCGCTCCATCTGAGAAGATCGACTTTTTCGGGCTGAATCTCTCTGAGGACCTCAGATATCCTTATGCCGCTTTCGCCAATACAAGCTCCGACGGGATCTATTCTCTCCTGTTGTGCTTCAAGCGCAACTTTTGTCCTTACTCCCTCTTCTCTGGCAATTGATCTTATCAAGACCTCGCCGGATTCAATCTCAGGCACCTGCAATTTGAGAAGCTGAGCAACAAAATCGGTTGTTCTTCGCGTTACGAGGAGTCTGGGACCTTTTGGCGACTTAACAAGATCTGCAACATAGACTTTCAGTAGCTGGTTGCTGCGTATGCGCTCTCCCGGTATCAGTTCCTTTGACGGAATGCGGGTTTCAATCTTTCCCACTCTCAAATCAGCAAAATCGTCCGTTGCTCTTATAACTTCTGCAGTAGTTATCTTTCCCTTGAGATCAGAATACCTGTCGTAGAGGTTTTCTTTCTCGAGTTCGCGGATCTTCTGTATGAGTACCTGTCGAGCTGTTTGTGCGGCAATTCGCTTGAATTTCTTGATATTGATCTTTCTGACGATCTCTTTTCCCACAGCTGCGGTATTGTCTGTATCAAGAGCTTCATTAAGGTCGACCTCTGTCATAGGATCGTCAACTTCATCAACAACTCTCATTCTTTCAAAGAGTTCTATGTCACCAGTCAGTCTATCTATCTTAACTTCTACAGGACTTTCAGCGCCGAAATTCTTCTTATAGGCGCTCTGCAAGGCAGACTCCAGAATCACAATCACTTCTTCCTTACTTATACCCTTTTCAGTCTCAAGCTGCTCCAGAGCATCTAGCAAATTAAGATTCATTTGTCCACCTCCTAGAATCGGAGCTTAAGGTTAGCTCGCTTCAAGTTTGAAAAACTCACTGAATATACTTTTGATGAATCCTCTTCAGTAATCGATATATTTCCATCTTCCACGCTCTCAATCTTGCCGACCATGAAACTGCGATTGTCCACAGGTTTCTTGAGCACAAGCTTGGCATAGCTTCCCGAGAAACGCTTGAAGTCCTCTATCGACCGTAACGGACGTTCTGCGCCAGGTGACTGAACGACAAGATCATATGGAGCAGTTATCTCCTCCTGTTTGTCAAGTTCAACATCCAGTGCCCTCGAATACTGCTCGCAGTCACTTACGGTAACGTTTCCCTCGGAGCGGTCTATCGTAACAATTACTGAAAAACGTCTTCCGCTCCTGACGACTCGAAGATCGAATAGTTCAAAACCGAGTTCGCCAGCAGCTTTTTCAGCAACAGGCTTAACCAGATCGATCATATCCATCATATATCACCACAATAAAAATAGAGGGCAAAACAAGCCCTCTCCCTCAGGGAGTATTAACATTCATATTATACACTGACCTAACTGCAGAGTCAACTCGGGCCTGTCAGGTAACAGGCACTATGAAAGGTTTTTAAGACGACGCTCAAGTACAACTGAAGACAGCAACAGAATACCTCCACCAGAAAGCAGGGCCCAGATCCAGCCGCTTCTGGTGACCCCGTCAGTACTGCCAAGCACGGAAACTCTTTGCAACGTTTCAACGAGCTGCGTTGAAGGAAGTGATCTTGAGAGTTGTTGCACTGATTCAGGGAATATTGATATTGGAACAAAGAAGCCACCAATTACCATCAAAATCACAATTACTGCCACAGACAGAATCTGTCCCGCCTTGCCTCCTCCCAATGAGACTCCGAACAGAACCCCGATCGAGATAGAAAACAGGGCCAGACAAAGAAATATCATAAGCAAAACGGCTTGCGAACCCGGAGCCCCAAATCCCATCAAGGTACTCGCAAAAAGAAAGACGGAGACCATCAGAAAGGATACAAGCACGTAAGTCAGTACTTTGCTGATGATGACCTCAGAAGCTCTGACATTTGATATCCTCAGCAGACTGACCACATCGGTAGCCAGTTCTTCGTGTACAGACCAACTCGCCCCTATCCCGGTCAACAACATGACCCCTGCAGCAATAACAGCTGGGAGCAGAACTGCACTCATACTCATCTGTTTTTCGGTCATATTCTCGACGATTATTCGTGGTGGAGGGTAGTCAGGATCAAGGTCGACCTTTCCCATGAAATCAGGATCTGCTATTACGGGCAATGCCCTGAATTCAAGAAGTACGTTGTTTAGCACCTGATATATCGCGATGCTCGTGTAAAGCCTGCTCGTATTCGGAACAAAGACAATCTCTGAGGGCTTTGCAAAGAGAAGGTCGTTAGCAAAACCTCGCGGTATGATCAAAGCCCCATCTGTTTCAGAGAGTAATCCTGCAAGCTCTACTCTCGATGGAACCTCGATAATATTCTCTCCGCTCAGCATCGAAGTGAGGAAATTCGCGAAAAACAGACCAAGAAACGTTCTGTCTTCGTTGACTACAGCAAGTCTCAATCTTGAATAAGAAGGCTCACCATCAACAGATATGACTGCCAGAGAAGCCAACAACGGGAATATAATAACGAACAACATCAACCATTTGCTCCTGGTTGCCAGCTTAAACTCCGTACCAATCAGTAGTCTGCCTCTTCTGAACAGAAGTTTCTCCTCCTTGAACGTCTGGTAGAATTATATCATCCAATATATGAGCAACTGCTCAGTCAAAAACCTGGAGGTGTTCGTGTGAAGAAACTTTTGGTGATTGTTTTGACACTTGCCATGGCAGCTACAATGATGGCAGGAGTCAGTAGCATGGCTACAAAGCTTCCAAAGAATGCAGAGACTGTTGTAGTAATTGAGGATTTGAAGGCAAACTACGAGAAGATGAAAACGTCAACCTTTCTCGATTTCTTTCTTGAACAGCTTGCTGTAGAGATCTTAATTCAGCAGTATTTCGAAATGATTGTCTATAACAGTGGATCCAGACCATCAGACATTTATCCTGCCATATCTGCTGATTTTGGTTTTGCCACATGGTACGCCCCAGAGAGCTCTGCTCTTTATTCGATTATCGTTCTCGGTCCCATGGATAGACCGTCATCGGCGAGGACGGCATTGAGAAACGTTCTCCCCCAGTTCTTGTCTCCGCAAGATATTCCTGAAATCGTCGTTGATGGGAAGTATCTGTATGTTGGAGATGTCAGTAAGTTTGCGTCGGTCGACAAAGGCTTCTCTTCAGACAGGCTTACTGAAGGATTCCCGGGTAGTTTTGGATACTTCTACGCGGCCAACAACGAGATGATTCAAAGAGGTGCTGCAAGAGTTGAACGTGACCAGATTATCCTTGAGGGTTACATTGAAGGACGTACTGATGAAACCAGGTCTCTCATAAGGATGATCCCTCGCGAAGAAGGAACACTTGAACTGGAGCGGATGGAGCATTACGCCCTGGTGTCTGGTGTGCTGGCAGTGAATGAGCCGTTTGTTTTTGAGGATTTGATTGGGCTAGGACTTGATTTCTCAACACGGATTCCCGGTGTAGATGACCTGGAAATGGATGAAGTGGTCTCTCAGTCTTTGGCAATACTTAATGAGATAACTGGCAGAGCCATGCTTGACTTCAGCGTTCCAGTAGAAGACATTTTCTCTGCACTTTTCAGTCTTCAACCACAGGCTGAAGTGGACATAGATGTACCCAGCTTTGACCTCCTTGTCCGTCTTGAATTCAGCGGGGATCTGAGCGACCTGACTCAGCTTTTCGAAGCCACTGATATTGAATACTCAGAGACAGACGGTTTACTGAGACTTGAAGATGGACAGCACTTATGGATCCAGGATGGTTGGATTTTTCTCTCTAATTCCCGCAAAGCAATAACATCTGAGCGCCTGGAAAGTAGCCGAAGCGCGTTCGAATCACTCAACTACGCTTCTCTCGCTCGCAGTATTCCCCAGGAAAGGTTTGCTGTTATGTTTGTGGACACCGGCCTCTTCTTGGGTGGACTCCTCGGAACCGGGCAGATTCAGAGTGGCATGCTTGCTTCGGCCTGGTACTCGCCAGACACCGAACGCATAGAGTTTTTGGTTATCCTTGATTGAAGTTCCAGATGAGACTTGATAGTTTTCTCAAAAAGAACAGGATCATAAAGAGACGCACAGTTGCAAAAGAGGCCATTGAGAAGTCTTATGTGCGAAGAAACGGGCAACCAGCAAAGCCTGGGACCAAACTGAACCCAGGAGATAAAGTTGAAGTTCGTTTCGCGAATCGCACTACAACGCTCCTGGTGAAAGAAGATTTCTCTGCAGAGCTGATCAGTGAGAGTCCTGAAGATCACCGTTCCTGATCTTCAGGACTTCTTTGCCAGAGTCGATTTCTATGGAGTCTCCAAGGATCCGTCTGACCACGCCTTGAATCTTCCCATTTCGTGTTCTTACTGAGACATGATCACCAACAGTCGTTGAAAGCTTGGATTTCCAGAGCCGTGTCAGATAGCGGAGTCTATTTGGTGACAGGTATCGCTTTCTATAGAGATCGCACTGCTTGAGTATCTGGTGAAGCAAAACTGACAGTTCTTGTTGTCTTGCAGAGTATTCTTTCAGGGTTGTTCCTACATCTGTCAGCTCTTCAGGAAGCTTATTGTTGACATTTATGCCAGCACCTACCACCACTGCGTACACATTTTCTGGGGAGCTGACTGATTCAGCGAGCAGTCCTCCGAGTTTTCTGTTTTGAAGCAAGATATCGTTCGGCCACTTTATGACTGCAGGAAACCCTATTCGCTCAAGAACAACAACTATCGAACATGACACGAGCTTCAGATATGCTCCGATATCCCTGCTTATAATCGACTTGAACACTATCGAGAACCAGAGCCCTCCCGAGGGGGACTCCCACTTTCTCCCGAACCTTCCACGACCGCATTCCTGTTGAAGCGCCCATACAACTGTTCCGGAAGCCAGCCGCTCATAATTCTTGATTGCAAAGTCGTTTGTCGAATCGATCGAGGAGAAAGAGATTATCCTGTCTCCTATATTCAATCTAGATATCCTTCTTCACCTTTGCCTCAGGCATATCGATTACGTGAAGATCGAGCTGAGGAAAAGGAATAGAGATTCCTGCCTGCTTCAGTTTCTCGTAGATTCGACTTGAAACAGAGTTCTGTACGGCAAAGAAATTCGGACGTTCAAACCAGAACAATAGCTTGAAGTCAATACTGGAGGAACTGAATCCATTGAAGAGAACAGCATTTGACACATCACCCTTATAGACATTTTCGTCCTCTTCCAGCACTTCTTTCAGCACCCTGAGTGAAGTCTCAACATCTACCCCATATGGCATTCCCACAACCATTTCCAAACGTCTGATCGATGAGGGCCAGAAGTCCGTAACGGGACTGGTCCAGATCATCTTGTTGGGAACATGGATCTTCTTCCCATCGAAAGTCTTGATAACAGTGTGATTCAAACC
>CAZSXB010000003.1:0-47651 GCA_964611155.1 uncultured Thermotogaceae bacterium | reverse complement strand
TTGATGATTATCGGCAGCCAGTCAGGCATTAAATCTCCTCCTTCTTGAATACGTTTTCTTCTGCAGGAAAACTTCCGGCTCTTACTTCTTCAACATACCTGCTCACAGCATTTACCACTTCACTTCTCAAATCAGCAAAACGTTTGACGAATTTCGGGGTGAACTCCGTGTTTACTCCCAGCATATCGTGCAGTACCAGAACCTGACCATCACAGAAACGGCCAGCCCCAATGCCTATTGTAGGAACAGGCAATTTCTCGGTAATCTGCTGAGAAACCTCTTCAACCACGAGCTCAAGAACCAGCGAGAAAATCCCCGATCGAAAGAGTTCTTCTGAACTTCTGATGAGTCTTTCCCTGGATGGCTGGTCCTTGCCTTGAACCCTGTATCCTCCTATGGCATTAACATACTGCGGAGTGAGCCCTACATGCCCCATTACCGGAATACCCAGGCTCACAAGACGATCAACTGTAGAAGCAACTTCACCTCCACCTTCCAGCTTTACAGCGTTTGCTCCAATCTTGAGAAAACTGCCAGCGTTTTCCACAGCCTTCTCGAGACTGGTCTGGTAAGAGAGAAAAGGCATATCCGCTACAACAAAGGTATTTGGCGCCCCCCTTCTGACTGCTGAAACTGCGATTTTCATTTCCTCCATAACAACAGGAAGGGTGTTGTCGTAACCCAGCATCACATTACCCAGAGAATCTCCGACCAAAATAATGTCAATGCCGGCTTCCTCAAGCATTCGAGCCTGGAAATAACTGTATGCTGTTAGCATTGTCAGTTTTCTTTTGCCTTTAAGGTTCATTATCTTCTTAACGTCAAGCATCTAATCATCTCCACGAATCAATGATACCTGATAGCTTCTCATATATTTCTGCCAACCTGCTGTCCAGCAGCTCAAGAGCTCTTGCCTCGGTATCAACAGTCTCTTTGTCTCCCCTTATTGCTGGGCCGGTAATCACATCTCTTGGAAGCCCATTATACACCAGCTTTGCTGCATCCTTCAAATAGCTAAGGACCAGAGAATGAGCAATCCTTTCATCAATACCGATCGTCCTGTATACTTCGAAAGAAAGACCTGCAAGAGCAACCGGGAAATTCGCTGAAACTACTGCAGCAGCATGGTAAAGGATCTTGTCGTCCTTACTGATTATCATAAACTTCAACGAGTGTCTGTCCAGAAATTCCTGAAGAAGTCCAATAGCTTTCTCATTGCCTTCGATAGCGAATATCGTGTGAAGGAGCTGACTGGAAGACTCAGTGCTATCGCCAAACGCAATGTTTGGGTGAACGCTAGCAACGGCTTTCCCGGCATTTTCAGCTTCTTTGAACAGAACTGAATCCAGCATGCCACTCAGATGAATGTAGAACTCAGGAGCTCTGTTCTTGTGCCATAATTCAAGGAAGACTTCTCTGATTGCACTGTCAGGAACAGCGAGTATTACCGCTCCATCGAGATGCTCCAGAGCATCTGGTCCAGCTACTTTTACGTTCTTCAGTTTCTCAGCAATACTTTCAGCGCGTTCGATCTCAAGATCCACAAGATAATGAAGATCTATTCCCAGACTATCGAGAAACAGGGCCATCGCACTCCCCGCTCTGCCCGTTCCGACGATTGATACTCTCACATTACCCCCCCTCAACACTAGATTATACAACCGAACTTACCATCAAATAACGGGTCCAAGAACAGGCCCTTTCAGCTTCAGTGTTATAATCTCAAGAGATAGGGTACTCACTATTTTGGATGAAATGACAGACTCGCAGGAAGAGGAGGAAAAGCATGAAAATCATTGAATCTGTTCCCAATTTCAGTGAGGGAAGAAACGGGGGTGTCATTGATGCGATTCTTGATGAAACCAGAAAACTTGACAATGTCTGGATTCTTGACAGATCTAGTGATGAAGACCATAACCGTTCGGTCATAACCCTCGCGGGTGAACCTGAGAAAGTCATCGAAGCGCTCTTTTTGATGACCAAGAAGGCAACTGAATTGATAGACCTGACAAAGCACTCTGGTGAGCACCCAAGAATGGGTGCGACAGATGTTATTCCACTGGTACCAATTGCCAATGTCACTGTGGAAGAATGCGTGGAGTTATCACAGATCATTGGTAAGAGAATCGGGGATGAACTGGGTATTCCCGTCTACCTATATGAGCATTCAGCAACCTCCGCACAGAGAAAGAATCTCTCAAGGATAAGAAAGGGTGAGTTCGAAGGTTTTCACAGCAAGATCCAGGATCCTGAGTGGAAACCTGACTTTGGTCCTGACGATATCCATCCGAGTGCTGGTGTTACAGCCGTGGGCTGCAGAGAGTTTCTCATTGCTTTCAACATCAATCTCGGTACTGACAGCATTGATATCGCAAATAAGATCGCCAAAGCTGTAAGAAGTGTTAGCGGTGGTTTCAAGTTCGTAAAAGCGCTCGGTTTTGAACTCGAAAAGAGAGGAATCGTTCAGGTGTCTATGAACCTCACCAATTACAAAAAATCTACGATATTCAGGGTCTTCGAAGTGGTAAAGAATGAGGCTGATCGTTATGGAGTACCTGTTGTTGGTTCAGAGATAGTGGGAATGGTACCGCTTAAAGCTGTAACGGATGTCTTTGACTATTACATAAAACTGGAGAGATTCAGTAAAGAACAGGTTATCGAGCAGAAGCTGTTGCAGTTGATAGCAGGAGGAGAAGAGAGCACTGATGAATGATCTCGTTCTGAGTAACGTTCTGCAGGTTGTGACACCTCCTGAGAGACTACCACTGAGGGGTAAAGAGCTTGCCAAAGTCGAGGTGTTCGAAGACGTACATCTGGGCATCAAAGAGGGTCAGATCTCCGCTGTAAGCAAGACCCCTCTTGAGTCAAGACACTACATTGATGCCTCAAATTGCGTTATACTTCCAGGATTTGTTGACTGCCATACTCATATACCCTTCTATGGCAGTCGTTACGAGGAATTCCTTATGCGAACACAGGGAAAGAGTTATATGGAGATAATGCAAGCAGGAGGCGGTATTCTATCAACTGTGGAAGCCGTTAGAGCTGCAAGGATAGAGGATCTTCTGTCATTCAACAACCGCCTGTTGGGTGAAATGCTCTCAAGAGGTGTAACAACAGTAGAGGGTAAGAGCGGCTACGGACTCGACAAGGACACCGAACTGAAGCAGTTAAAAGCCCTGAGGGTACTTGATGAAATCCAGAATGTGGATGTAATCCCAACTTTTTTGGGCGCCCACGCAATTCCTTCCGGGTTTACGAACCCTAGAGAGTATTTGGAATACGTGATCAGCATCCTGGATGATGTAAGAGAATACACTGATACTGTCGACATCTTCTGTGAAGACAAGGTTTTCGGTATTGAAGATACTGAGTACTTTCTGAAAGCAGCAACGGCCAGAGGATTTAAGGTAAGACTTCATGCCGATGAGCTTGCCTCACTAGGTGGAAGTAAGCTTGCCGCCAGATATGGCGCTCTGTCTGCAGATCACCTGATTGCTGCCGATGAAGATAGCCTCAAGACCCTTGCGAATAGCGAGACTGCTGCCGTCCTGATGCCTGGCACTTCTTTCTTTCTGAGAGAGTCATATGCAAAAGGAAGGCAACTCCTTGACAACGGAGCGATAGTTGCCCTTGCATCTGACTTGAATCCCGGTTCGTGCAACATATATGATCCATTTATGGTGATACACCTGGCAGTAGTCAATTGCGGGATAACAATAGAAGAAGCAATCAACGCCTACACGGCAAATGCCGCTTATGTTCTTGGCCTCGAAGAAAACAAGGGCCTAATCAGGGAAGGGTACACAGCTGATCTGGTTCTACTTGATCTAAGACATTACAGAGAAATCCCGTACCGGTTTTCACATGACATAGTTCGAATGGTGATAAAAGATGGAGAAGTCGTTCTGGGAGACTTATGAAAGATCATGTTAAGCATTCTGGAGGTTTGAGAAACATGGGTAGAGAAGACAACGCGAAAAATGTCCAAGGGCGTGAACGTACTTCGGCAAGGTCAATGACTTTGCTTATTCTGACCATTGTTATCTTCAGCATGGCCCTTGGCATGTTTTTGACCAGTGTACTGTTTCTTCAGAGACAGGTTGTGGGAAACCTTGCCGATATTTCCGACAAACTGGATGAGTTAACTGTTAATGTCGAAACCCTCAGGCATACGACGGAAATGCTCTCCAACGTGGAAGTCATGGAACCAACCGATTGCTCGCCGGTCATGCTGTTTTATTACAATGAACACGCAGATAGCCAACTCTCAGAGATTCCTGTATCTGACGAGGCAGCTGTAAAACCTGTGTGCAGATGCATCTCAAGCCGTGGAGACCTGGATCTTATTAGAAACACTATTGAATTACTCATCAAGGGCGAGTTGACAGACTCTGAAAGATCTGCAGGTTTTCTTACAGAATTCCCAGGAGAGGGTTTTGAGCTCAAGGATGTGGTACTCTTGGACGGTACTTTGAAGCTAGTTTTTGATGACCCTTACTTCTTCTCATCCGGAGGCTCTGCCAGAACATTCATGATGGCAGCAGAGGTTCGGAAAACAGCTTTGCAGTTTTCTGGTGTCGAAGAAGTTTATTTCGAACCTGAGTGGGTTTTTCAGCCATAGACGATTATATCGAAAGGATAGCAAGTGAATACATTATGGAGGTGTAGTCATGGTAGGACTCAAGGAACTCATGGGCATTGCGTTGAAGATTGAAGGAGCTGGATTCGCATATTATCAGAAACTGATGGAGAAAGCGTCAGGGAAAATGAAAGAGCTTTTCGCGGACCTTGCCGAACAGGAACGAGCGCATGCTGAGACTTTCAGAAGAATGCTTGATGACGAAGAGAAGGATCAATCAAAGTCTGGATGGATAGAAGAGGAGTCTGCTGGTTACCTCAGTTCTTACGCCGAGATATCGATTTTCCCCAAACTTCAATCCAATGAGATTCCATCAAGTTTTGATGATGCCGTTAAGCTAGCCATGGACGTAGAGAAGGAAAGCATCATATTCTATTCCGAGATACAGGAGTACCTTCCAAAGCAGCGCGATATCGCTCAAGTCATTTCTGAAGAGAAAGATCACCTCAGAAGACTGGTCAGAATCTACGGGGAGAAATGATATTGTGATCTATCGAGCTTCACCGGATTTCATGTTAAAGAATCAGAACGGCGAAGAAATCACCAGATGGTCTCTAAGGGGAAAGTACTGGCTACTCGCCTTCTCTTCAGGAGCAGAAGAGTCGAAACGTTCTGACCTTCTCAAGGTGATAAACGAGCTCGCTGGCCAATTACGGCCCTCTGCAGAGATCGCCGTAATCACGAGCGACAGCATGAAAGCCCTTTCGCAGATGCACAAGGAACACGAGATGGTCGTCGATCTACTTTCTGATGAAGAGATGAGCATCTTGAAGAGTATTGACAAGGATCTTCCAGATAGTACGGGAAGCCGTCTCTCCACAGTCTTGTTGGATCCCTGGGGAAGGATTAGAGAGGTATTCTCAGACCATTCTGCTCAAGACCTCGCCACGTCGATTGTTCAGAAGATACAAGAGACAATCAGGTATGATCTGGATCTTAATGCCGAAATTCATACAAGACGCGCCTTTCGCGCCTTTTCTTCACGATATGTTGAACGCGACAATATCCTCAGGATTCTTGAAGCAGGACATCTTGCACCATCCTGTATGAATAAGCAGCCATGGAGATTCATAATCATTGACGATACTGAGGGTCTCAAGAGAGTCCATGATGGGCTTTCCGAAGGCAATTACTGGATGCAGAGAGCCCCAGTACTGATTGCAGCACATGCAACCAAGAAGGATGATTGCACTCTGAATGACAGAAGGAATTACTACCTCTTTGGAACAGGATTGGCCGTGGGTTTCATGATGGTTCAGGCAACTCAGATGGGCATGGTTCTCCATCCTGTGGCCGGTTACAACCCGGTTGAACTGAAGAAGCTTCTACAGATTCCCGAAGAGGCTGTATTTATAACCCTCATGGCACTGGGTTATCCCGGTGATCCGAAAACCCTCGGAGACAAACACAGGAAGATCGAAATGGGTGACAGAGTCAGGAAGTCTTTGGACCAGGTAGTCCGCTGGTTCCGTTGAGTTCTCAGTATCACCAGGGGGAGTGTCTCGTTCACTCTATCGCAGTGCCC
Source organism: uncultured Thermotogaceae bacterium (assembly GCA_964611155.1). Taxonomy (GTDB): domain Bacteria; phylum Thermotogota; class Thermotogae; order Petrotogales; family Kosmotogaceae; genus UBA9910. Next base: position 41,484 of record CAZSXB010000003.1, on the reverse strand, counting down.
TTTGTCTCGACAGCGTACCTTGAGACCAGGATCGCCGATGCTCCACACAGGATCGCCATAACAGTCATAACGAACAAAACGTTCCCTGTTATGGACATTAAGAAGCCAGTTATGTAGGGAGCGATTATGCCTGCTATTCTGGCCATCATTCCAGAAGTCCCGTTCCCTAGAGCTCGCATCTCTGTTGGGTATAGCTCTGGTGTATACGCATAAACCATTGCCCATGTTCCCATGCAAAACAGAGAGATTAGCACGCTTGCGGCTATGAGTGCTGGCTGAGTGGTTACCGCAGACATTATGATTGCAGAGATCCCGGTGCCAATGAAGAAAAAGGCAAGCGATTTCTTTCTGCCTACTGTCTCGATCATCAGAGTTGCCAGAAGGTACCCTGGAAGTTGCATTAATAGCATGAAAAAGGTATATCTCAATGAAGAGGCTGCAGTAAGACCTTTTGACTCAAAGATTCTCGGAGCCCAAACAAAAAGCCCATAATAGACGAAGCTTACTGAAAACCAGCTCGCCCATATCATGATTGTCCTTGTAAGAAACCGCTTAGTGAAGAGAGCTCCAACTGGCATTTTCACACGTGGTTTGGCCTCTATGTCTTCTTCGATCCTGCTGCCCAGAATCTTCTCCAAAGCATTCTTTCCTTTCTTGAAGAATGCGAATTTCGGGCTTTCTGGAAGCATCAGGGTTATCACTATTAAGGGAAGACTCCATAGCATCAGGAAACCATATGACCAACGCCAACCAAGAGAATCAACTGTGAGTATTGTAAATAGCCCAACCGCTATACTACCCAGTGCCCAGCTTGCTTCTTGAAGCGTCAGAAAGACACCTCTAATTCTTATTGCAGTGAACTCTGTCAGGTAAGCGTTCACAACGGGCAGCAATCCACCATATCCAAGACCAGAAAGAAATCTAAAGAGAGCAAACTGAAGCGGACTGGTTGATAGGGCTGTGAGGCCAGAAAACACTCCAGCAACTAGCATGAGAAAGATATTGGTCCACTTTCTACCCATGAGGTCGGAAATCAGACCAGAGGTAAGTGCTCCTATTAGCATTCCGAAGAATACTGCGCTCGCCATCGCTCCCTGTAAAGCATCTCCAGCATTGAAGCTTCTAATCACGCTTGGAAGAGTCAGTGACAGCACCATGACCCCGGCAGCGACCAGCATCCATTCCAGTGATGTGAGAATAAGCAATCGTGTCTGTCTCTTGCGTGGAACGTATTTCTGAATTATCTCATCGATATTCATGTGATCACCTACTTCAGTAGATACTCTTTATCGTCCAAAGCCCGTATTATTCTTCTGAGAGTTTCTTCATCTTTTGCTTCAATAGTATGCATGTGAATTCCATCGCTGGAAAGGCTCAATAGAGGCACCCCACTACTGCCTTTGAGAAGTGCCAGAAACCTTGAGATATCTTCATCGTTTTCCAGGTTTAGTTCTCCTCTTATTTCGCCGTACACAGGGTGTCTTACAATGACATCGATAACTCTGCCACCTCTGGAGGTGATTGTCCTGAGCTCATCACCGATATCTTCTGCGGTATGTTTTACCGATACAATCTTGCGAGCTCGCTTCTGCTTTTCCAGGCAATAACCCCTGACTGATGAAAGTACCGTGAAACCCTGTTCTCTCAATTTCTTGACCAATTGAACAATTAGCTGTCTGCTTGAGCCAAGTTTGTCTGCAAGTTCTTTCCCAGTAACAGGGGTATCACTGGTCTGCAGCAATTTCAGAAGCTGTTCTTCTCTCTCGCGAACAAACACGTCATACACCTCTTAGCAGATTATAGCAGCTACTTACACATTCTCCTATAAGTTGCTGAACCTGTTCCAGGCATTTGAAGTTTGGTCGGTCGCAACAGAGTATCGAAAATCAGCCAGCATACTGATAGAATTCAGTGCAAAGTGGGAAATAGCATCACATAAAAGGCGGTCCCCGTATTTGGGAGCCGCCTTCTTGGAGTCATCTATGTATATAACTGTAAGATCTGCACATGGAGTGTTCTATCACTTCAAAGTGTCGAGTAAATTGGGGAAAACTAAGCTAATACGTGTTTACTTATGTGTTTCCTGAGGGCGTTGATCCTTTCTACTCTTGACTCTCTTTCTCTGTAATGAACTATCTTCTCTCTTATTCGCATGTCCTGTCCTCCTCTCTGAACCGCCCTCCGGCCGTTCAACTTCGGAGGACGATTACACTATACTGATCCTGCTCGCTCTTCTCGCAACTTCAATCTTTCTGTTCTCAAGCTCTCTGTCAATTGCCTTCATGTTGATCCTTCTCGACATAATTTCCCTCCTTTCACGTGTATCACTCTTGTCAGAAACAATATAGCACATCAAATTAATATTTGTCAAGTCTATATTTAATTAATTTCTTCTTCATAGCAATTTGATGATTATATCCTTCATATATATAATGCGATCGTATTTGGGCGTCAACAATATAATCTGTAAGGCTTTTCTACAGGGCACTATGTGGTAAAGAAAACTCCTGATAAATATCGTCATTGAAATAACTATTGTCGACGGTATATACAATTATTTTCTATCACTTATCAATTCTGTTTATTCCAGTGCGCTATCGTGTAAGAAGAGCGGTCTGTGCTTTCCTGATTCTTCATTGATGATCATCCATTCTTTTGAACACGCCAAATGGTAGAAATGTTGATCAGAAAAGAAAGCGTACAGCACCAGCCTGCACGCTTTCGCATCACAAGATCTTGTGTAGAGTGATCAGGTTATCAGGTTATTGGTCACAGTAGTGAAGAGATTCGAGAATTCTTTGAATATCGAGTTCTGCTTCTTCCCAGTGCCCCAGCTTGACAAAGACTCCTATAGTCAAAGCAAATCCGCCAGAATCAGTTTCGTAGTGATGCGCAAAGATCAGTCGATCCATATTGTACTCTGGTTCGGTTAGCATCAACCAGTACGCTGTTCTTTCAGCAAAAGTAGCTTCAGACTCTTCGATGATCTGGAGATCCTCCTTCAACTCCTCTTTGGTGACGCTTAGTTCCTCTGGTGTTACACGCCAAATCACGAACTGTATGCTTTCGTCTCCATATTCTTCGTCTCCAAGGAATGCAATCAATTTGACGTCGGGTTCATCCTGAATGTAGTACTGCTCAAATTCCGTGTTGTCATACCAGTCTCCCGGAATCTCCAAGCACAGCCCGTCAGCACTGTACCAATACCATTCAGTGGGTCTTTTGTGAAGATCTGATATTTCCGAAACAGCACTGGATGGATCGTCGCAAAGACAGAATGAAGTGAACATAGTATCAAGAATACCTTCCGCACTCGGAAGCTCTTCAAACGGCGCAATTGCAAGAAGCAGAGTATGTTTGCCTTGATCATCAGGTGAAGAGATAAAGCTGATATATGCCCTGGCAAATCCCGGTTGCTCAAAGATGTAAAAGTTCGCCCGTTCACCCACAAGCTGGGTTTCGACATGCCTGACAGTCTGCATTCCTGGTGTGCCTCTGAAGTCTTCGAGTAAGTCTTCAATGAAGTCTATTGGGGCACTATAAACAGCTGCAGTGGTTGCGTTCTCCCCATAGCGACTCCCGGCACTCCATGTACCAAGAACGCTGAGTCCCTGATGATAAGGTTCTGTCTCTTTCCTGTCTTCCTCTGTAAAATCATTCCAGTGAACAGGGATGATCAAGCAGTACTCCTTCACAGAAACTACACGCCAATCCGAAACTTTTCCCTGTACTTCTTCAGTGAGTATTTCTTCATCATCAAACTCATACTCTTCTTCCTCGATCGACTCCCAATCTATCTCATCTTTTCCGATCCAGGGATCAAATACTACTCTGTCACTTACTACATCTCCTTCTCCTCTGGGATTCACTGATATGTGATACGGGCCTGTGATGCTCCCCCACCAGCATCCCACAGCAACTATCTCTGTTGAGCTGTCGTTTCTAACACCAAACTCGGAATTACCTTCAAGAATGCACTCTTCAAGAGTTATTGCTCTGTTCTCCTGTGACAGGGCAACACCGTTTATATTAGCATCGAAGGAACACCGCATCACTTCGATCGTACCGGTGTTGTTTCTCAAATGTAATCCATCACCTGCAATACCTGAAATACGGGAGTCCGTAAGAGACAATGCCCCATCGCCTGTCTTAAGAACACCTGCTCTATCTGCATAGCCGGCATAGAAGACATTGCACCATTGCAGTTCTGCACTACCCGAATCCTGGACTGAAATCGACCGCCACCATCCTGGGCCAGGTGCCGAACTGTCGCTATCACTGTTTGTGTCGCCACCTGCAGTATCATCGCGGAGATCAGTGAAATATATCTGTTCTTCTTGTTCACCAAGTGCACTTAGATGGCCAGAGACTACAATCCTTCTGTACTGGCTGAATTTAACGATAGTTCCGGGAAGTATTTCAAGAACAGCACCAGGAGAAACAGTTACATCACCTGTAACCAGCATAGAATAGTCACTGTGAGCTCCCCATTTCACTGCTGTGTTAATCGTGCCCCCATCTATCAGCAAGTCAGATCCGTTCTGCTCGAAATTTGATGAAAGATCGGCAAATGACGCATTTATACCAACACGTACACCAACACTGTTACTGACGTACCAATTGTCTCCGTGTTCAAATCTTGAATATCCTTCGAAAATCCTCAGTCCTGCGGATTCGCTATTCTTGATTACAGAGTTCACAAGCTTCAGGTGTCCAGAACCAGTCTTTGTCAAGGCTGCTCCATCAGAACGGCCTCCATAGGAGATTACGCACCATTCAAGATCTGCAGATCCTTCATTCTGGATGTATATCGAGCGCCACCATCCAGGCTCCGCAATTGAAGTTTCAGAATCCAGTGAGCCCCCAGCTGAATCATCGCGTATATCAGTAATATAGACAGGGAAGCCTTCGTTGCCTTGTGCCTTCAGATAACCATTAACTGTGATGCGTCTGAACTGAGTCAACCTCAGGACTGTCCCGGGCAGTATTTCAAGTGATCCTTCCGGACGAATGGTGATGTCGCCTGCGAGTACCACCGAACAGTCGCTTCCGGCCCCCCATTTCACTGGACCATCGATGCTTCCCCCGTCGAGATAGACATCAACAACATTTTCTTCGAAAATCGTCCCCATATCATAGAATGAAGCATTGATTCCCACTCTGATACCGTTCGTGTTGTTCCTGAAGAAGTTGTTCTCATTCTCAAACAGAGAATACCCACCATTGACTCGCAAACCATCGCCGGCAGTATTAGCAATTGTCGAATTCGCCAGTCTCAGTGATCCTGAACCACTCTTGAATATCGCAGCCCCATCAGAACTGCCTGCATAAGATATCACGCACCATTCAAGATCTGCAGATCCTTCATTAAGGATGTATATAGAACGCCACCATCCGGGTTGAGGAAAGCTGCTGTCATCATCGCGATTATCGTCTCCACCCACACTGTCGTCCCGCAAGTCAGTGAAGAAGATTTGCCGATCCTCTGTGCCTCTTGCTACAAGATCTCCTTCTACCCTGATCTGCGTGTTCTGAGCAAGTTTGACAACAGTTCCGGCACCAAGGGTGAGCTTACCATCTCTTGAGATTGATGTGTAACCACCAAGAAACACCGATATGTCACCGGGAGCACTCCATACCACATCGCCAGATACTGTGCCGCCATCAACCTGTATGTTGACCTGGTTGCCTGCAAAGATTGTTGATTCATCAACAAAAAGTGAAGCGTTTGCGATTTTCCGAATACCTATACCATTTAAGGTGAAAACAGAGTTTTTGATAGAAACTCCATCTGATCTATAGTGCAGGCCCGCACCAATGTTCTGAACCGCAGATGAATCAGAAAACTGAAAACCACCTGCTGCATTGTCAATTCTTACACCGTCACCTGAGCTGTTGTGGATTATCGAATTGGCAATCGATACTGCTCCGGTACTTGTCTTCAAGACAGCTGCGTTATCGCCGAGTCCCCCATATCCTATTACGCACCATGCAAAGTCGGCAGTACCGTTCTGCTGAACCATTATCGAACGCCACCATCCAGGTTCCGGAGATGTAGAATCCTGGTCCCTGTTAGCGTCTCCACCAGCAGAATCATCCCTGATGTCTGTGAAGTAGATCTGTCTTTCTTCTTCACCTTTGGCAAACAGGCTTCCGGATACTGTCAGCCTAAACCCTTGCCTGAACTTGACAACAGTGCCTGGAAGGACTTCCAGTCTGGCGTTTTCAGCGACAGTAATGTACCCTGTTACTGTCATTGAGTAGTCACTGTGGGCCCCCCATCTCACTTCTGTATTGATTGTTCCTCCGTCGAGGTGAACATCAATTCCATTATCCTCGAAAACAGTCGTCAGATCGAAGAATGAAGCGTTGACTCCTACCCTGACCCCGATAGCGTTGTTGACATAACTGTTTTTCCCATGCTCAAACAAAGAATAGCCTGCCGCTATGCGCAGTCCCTCGCTGGAGCTATTCTTAACTACTGAATTCTGGAGTACAAGCGATCCTGTCCCTGCTTTCAGGACGGCAGCACCATCAGAACGTCCGCCATAAGAGATTACACACCACTCAAGAAATGCGGACCCTTCATTCTGGATGTTGATCGAACGCCACCATCCAGACTCTGGCATAGCTCCCTCCTGGCCAGCGAGCACTCCTCCAACTGTGTTGTCTCGAGTATCTGTAAAGTGAATCTGTTGATCCTTCAGACCTCGAGCCTCAAGATAACCACGTACAAACAGTCTCCTGTTCTGATCGAACTTGAGGACAGAACCAGGAGCAATTTCCAACCTTCCACCTTCCACAACGGTTATGTCGCCAGAGACAAATAGCGAATATGAGCTACTCGCACCCCACTTCACGAGAGTGTTTATTGTGCCGCCATCAAGATAGATATCTCTGATATTGCCTGAGAAACTGGAGGTCAGATCAAGGAAAGAGACATTGATTCCGACTCTGACTCCATTTGTGTTATAGAGAAACTCGTTGTTCTGTGACACAAAAGAAGAATATCCTGAAGAGATTCTAAGTCCGTCTCCTGCAGTTCGTCTTACTGTGGAGTCACTGAGCTCCAGAAATCCTGAACCAGATTTAAGGATTGCACCCTGATCCGATGTTCCCGCGAAAGAGACTTCGCACCATTTCAGGACAGCAGATCCCTGGTTCTGGATATTGATCGATCGCCACCAGCCAGGGAGCTCCACGGTACCTGTGAAGACAATCGGATCGCTGCTGCTACCTATTGCCTCCAGAGTCCCTCTGACTATCATTCCCTGATTCTGGACGAAGTGAACTCTGACACCGGGTTCCACTGTAACTCGTATACCTTCAGGGACAGTCACTGTTGTTCTGATGATATAGGGACTTCCTTCCTGCGTCCAGACTGTGTCTGCTGTAATCGTTCCAGATACTTCAGTAGGTGCCTTATATCCATCCACCGGTTTGTCAGCATTCATTCCAAGGGTCATACCTGTAAACATAATGATTACCAGAAAGATCAGAAATCCATAGAAGCCTTTCTCTTGCATTCTGAAGGTCTTCATGAAGTCCCTCCTCAGGGTATCGAGGCCCACCGGCGCATGTTAACAGTGCAGATACGCTCGATCAGGTCGCGGAATGACTTGATTATACAGCAACGCATTGCTTAGACAATCGACTGGCGATATCCGAAAACTGTGCCTTCAGAAAGAAATACTTCATATGCCAGCTTCACAGAATGCACTATCTGTCACCGCAAGAGATAGCAACAGGGACTGCGGGGTTGGAAGACACGATACACAGCATGCTATTCCTCGGGAAATAATCTCCTCAAGCCGTACAGATGTGTGATTCACTGTAGTATCATTAACCTGGAAAGAGTCAAAAAAGGAGGGAATATGATGAGTGGTCCGAACATAGGAGAGATAGCACCTGATTTTGAGCTGCCTTCTCACGAAGGAGGGACAGTCTCCCTTTCTCAGTTCAGAGGAAAGAACGTTGTTCTTTACTTTTATCCGAAGGATAACACATCAGGTTGTACACTTGAGGCAGAAGGCTTCCGGGACAGAAAGAAAGAGTTTGAAGAACTGGATACTGTGATCTTGGGAGTAAGCAAAGACTCAATAAAGTCCCACTCGAATTTCGCTCTGAAGATCTCCATCAATTTTGATCTTCTGAGTGATCCTGATCAAACTGTACACGATTTGTACAATGTAATAAAGCCAAAGAAAATGTACGGCAGGGAGTATATGGGAACCGACAGATCAACGTTTGTTATCGACAGGACTGGGAAGCTCGTGAAAGAATACAGAGAGGTAAAGGTGAACGGGCACGTTGACGAAGTCTTGGAGTTCCTGAAAACTCTGTAGAAAGATCATATAAGTCCATCACGTTCCAGGTATAGTTGAGAGAGCATTGAGATCACATAACCATTTACTGATTACTGGTTGCAGGTGAGTTGTTGCCTGATTTGATCTGAAATCAGCGAGAACTCATAATAGCGAAGCCTTCGAAAGAGGTTCTGTTCTGTTCGATTCTTCATTAGATGAAGGGTCACCATTGATCCGATATATGCAAGATTGCCAAGAACACGGCCCGGTGTCGTCCAGCTTCTCTCAGGTACTTTCGTGGCGACAAGACTCAGTATGGACTCTGTATCTCGCTCGCTCACAACCTTGAATGCAGATTTAAAACCTGTTGATGAGCGAACCATCACGCGAAACTTGGAAAAGGTATTACACAATCGCCGCGAACTCTTCATGGATACTGCAGAAAACGCACTCGCTCCTACTGGATCGGTCGTCTTTATGAGATCCGAAATGCAAGTGGTTACCCAATTCGGATTTTTCTTGCCTTCAAAGAGCTTTAGAAAAGAGCATTCTCGCCTCAAAAGATGATTATGAAACGCCGTCTTCATTCGATCACCTCTTTTGCTGTATCAGTCATCACTTTAGTTATCTCGTATTTCACATCATCTTCTACCAGGCTAAAGACGAACCCGTAGACGTAATTGAAGTAAGTGAGAACCTCAGTGGAAAGGTAGTACGGGTTTATGCCTGCAATCGTCTCTCTAACTACCCGGGCAAAGTCTCCTGCTGACTTACCGTAGACTTTCTCATTCTTGTTGAAGTCATCAAGCAGACTATTCAATCGATCCAGAACGGAGCTGTTGTACTCTGCAAGCCTTCTATTTCGCGCCTCTTCTCCCTTGGTAGACGCCAGCTTGTCGATCCTTTCCCTCGTTTTCACATACATATCTCTGAGCTCTTCGTCAGTTGTTTTCTCAGTCAGAGTTTCTTCTATCGAGCAGGCTTCAGAAAGAATGCTTCGAATCTCACTCTCTTCTTCAGCAGATTCCAGTTTCTCAGCAAGTTTTTCAAGACGAAGAACCATCTTTCTGTTCTGCTCGTATCTGGTGTTCTCTCTTTCCCTGAGCAACCCTTCCTTCTTCTGACTGATTCTCTCGAAATCTTCTGTAGCTTTGCTGACTGCCCTTGGGCCAGCAGCCTCAGAGAATCTGAGAATACTATTCTCAGCCTGTGAAAGGTAATAAAGCTTCTCATCAAAGTCTGATGATTTGTCAACCCTGATTGTCATAAGATTCAGGTACTTCTCGAGAGCCTTTGAGCTTGTTGGATAGTGAAACAGACAGCTTCTGAGCAGTAGTTCGGATTCATGCATTCGGCCAGACTTGAGAGCGTTCTCTGCCGCCATCAAGTAATTCGCCTCAGTTTCTGGCTTGAGTCTACCATGAGGCTCTGCTGTATAGAGCTTCTGCTCACCAGAATCACTCCGCGGACTCTTGAAAACAGTCTTATACAAGAGGTATCCGGTGAGTCCAAGGTTGATTATCAGCAAAACAGTAATGAACACATTAATCACCTCAGTTCAGGTCACTCAAACTATATTATACATACCCTAAGGTGAACAAAGAGACGGAAGAAAACAGTTAAGAATGATGATCACCCGGAGTTGATAATCATATCAATGACTCTCTGATCGTAAATGTACTCCGCCAGATACATTGCAATTATACCGTCAGTCGCATATTCTCGAAGCTTATCACCAGTGCAGGAATATAACGTCTTCATCTCTGAAGGATTATCCAGAAGGTACTGGGAAATACTTTCTTTCACCGAGCTCTCTCCCCGTTGAAGAAGCTCTATGAGTTCTCTTATCAGCAAATCGATTCTCTTTGAGCTCTTGAAACTAATCTCTTTCCAGCTTTGTACGATCTTCTCTGCCTTTGGATCTACTAACTTCAGAAGGTACTTGATGAGCAGATTTCCGGTATCGCCAGCGTACGTGCTCATTACTACAGCGTTTTTCCTTTCCTCCGTCTCCCTTTCGAAGAAAGCAACCGGAGAGTCTGCTGATAATCCTACTTCTTCATTCTTAATCAGAAGATTGATTTCTTCTTCAGCTCCCGCAGACAGCTTGGCATAATCCGGAAAATCACGATCCAGTATACCTCGCCTAACAGCCATAGCAAAGTCAAAGCTGAACCTGGGTCCAAAACTTATCCATGCAGGACGTTTGCTACCTTTTCCCTCGCCAACGCTAATGCTGAGAAGTGAATGATCGATCTTCTTAACATCCCAGGTTCTTCCTGCAAGCAGGAAAGACGCACTCTTGTCGTTCTTTGCAAGGTTTTTCAAGGCTTCAACAAATAGCGGATGGAGTGTACCAACCTCTACTCCGTTATGAAAGACAGTGTACTCTGATCTGACTGGAAAGAGGACAACGAAGTCTTTCTTGAACATCCCGCTTTCAAGTATCTCTCTTGCCTTTGATCCAGGAATCAAATCCCCGTTGGGCTTCTTTGCGATATAATCTTTCTTCCCTAGATGATCCAATAGCTCTCTGAATACCTGCCGCTTGATATTCCTGAATGGGAATGCTCTCGTCAGGAGTCCTAGAGAATTCCTGTCCAACATCTTCTGCTGGTATGTGAGGGATATGAGCTGCTGTCCGAGCAGTTGCGGATAAAACCTGAGAGGATACAGACCTTCCACCGACTTCTCTTTAAGCATCTGCAGTATTCCAATCGCTCTGTAGACACTGTGATCATCAGTCAAGAACATTGTCGCACGAGCAACCCGTGATTTCCTTCCGGATCGTCCAAAGCGCTGTACGAAGGAAGCAGCTGAATACGGCACCTCGAGAAAGACAACTCTGTCAACATCTCCAATGTCGATACCCATCTCAAGTGTTGAAGTGGCGACCACAACGCGCATTCCTTTGTCGCTCTTAAACGTGTCTTCAATGGTTTCACGCAGGGGTTTTGAAATGGAGCTATGGTGAACGGGGGCTTCTACTCCCAGCCTTCTCATTAGTGCGCTAAACTCTTCAGCCTGTGCTCTGGAATATGCGAAAACAAGCGTTTTCGAACCCGGAGATCCCTTGATTAGATCTACCAGGTACTCACTTGGCTTGATTTCATCCGAACCGATTACCTCAAGCTCTCTTCCGAACGGGCTTTGATCAACGACTATGTTCATTCTTCTGGAGCTGCTGCCAGAAACCCATTCAGCAAGCAACTCCGGGTTGCCGACCGTAGCAGACATGGCCACCCTTTGTATCTCATGAATGCTAAGGGTCTGAAGTCTTTCGATGAGACAAACGAGTTGCGCTCCTCTTGGACTGTCAACAAAACTGTGAACTTCATCGATCACAACGAATCTAATATTTCTGAATAGCCTTGAAATCGCACGTTTTGACGTAAGAATACCTTCCATAGACTCAGGTGTAATAACGAGAACATCAGAGTTCTTCACAGCAGTCTTCTTATCTCCCGGAGAAACATCGCCGTGCCAGTGTGAGACTTCAAGACCAAAGGGGCGGAAGATTCTGTCAAGCCTGGCCTGGATATCGTTAATTAGCGCTTTCAAGGGAGCGAAATAGACACAACTCAATGAACGTGAGCTGTCATTCAACATCATGCTCAGAATAGGCATCATTGCAGCCTCGGTTTTTCCTGAGGCAGTACCTGCAATTATCAAAGTATTCTCTCCTGAGAGTATTGCGGGAAGGGTCTTGTCCTGTACTCCTCGAAGCTTCTTCCAGCCGAGCTTTGTTGTCAAAAACCTCGCAACATCATCTCGCAGTTTTTCAGACATCTCATTCTTCCTCAAAGAGGGAATCGAGGTCGTCCTTTTCAGTTGGACCAGCAGTAACCTTCTGCAACGCGAATTCCACTTTCTCACCAGGATGCTCTTTCATTATGTCAAGCGTAGCCACGGAGAATTTCACAAACTCTCTCACCGGAACACTGAATCTTCTGTTCACATCGGTATAACGTTCCTTTATCGACTCGAAGATTCTCTCAGGAACAGAATTGCTACCTGATGAAAGCCCGTATGTGTCTCTGTAGTTCTTGCATATCCTCTTGAGTAGCTCCATGTACTCATCGTGTGTCATTGGTTCCAGTTCGAGCATCACTGACTGACTTGTCTGAATGTCGTGGGTGTTCTGGACTCTTTCGTGAAGAGCCTGATACGATGCAACACCATTTTTCGCGCTGTCAAACCAGTTTCTTGTTCCCAGCCACATGCAGTAGGTTGAAGACACATCCCCACCCATCAGTTTATCAACAGTCTCTCGAAGCTGATTGTATGCAGCATCTCGCACATCTCTTCTCTTGCCTCGCAGATTTTCCAGCTCATCCATTATGATGATCATGCCTGGCACTTCCAGTTCCTTCAATAGTACAGTGAACGCTTTGAGGAAATTCCATCCGTCTTCATCCAGGAAGTGGTAAATACCTACGCGCTTGAGCACACGACGGTCTATCCGTTCACCTCTTATATATGCGATAAGGTCAGCTGTGTCTTCGTTTCGCAGCAACTTGAAAATATAGGCGGCACAGAACTCGAGGAACATCCCTTTTGCCAACTTCGCGCTGCTTTGGAGAAAGGTTGAGACACTGCCCGGCGACGTTACTTTCAGACCTGACTTTTCAATCTCCTTAACTTTGTCTTCAGCCCATACGTCCATAAGAACTCGCAGTGTATTTCCTTCAACTCCAATGAGGCTCATGTTCTTCATTATCGATTTGAAGAGTTCGTCCTGTTTGTGGAGATCCTGGTAATCCTTCTCAGTGAGATAGCTAACCAGCATTCCTCGCTCTCTTCCCAGGTACTCAGAATACTTGCCCAGAGTGGTCTTCCCAAAACCATAGTCACCAAGGAATACACGCACTTTACTGTTCCCAGTCGATGCAATATAATCTATGTCGCTCTCGATCGCTTTTCGCTCGACTTCTCTTCCTACTATCAGTTCTGGCACATACTGAATCGGAACAGATGCCCCTGTTCTAATCGCTTCAAACATTGGCCTATAGTCCATTTCTGCTTCCTCCTCTCTCCATTCTGAATGCACTGTATCGATTGCAGGAATTTGGAGAGATGTGAACCTCAACAGAGCGCGACGAATCACGATCCTTCTCGGGAATCACGTCAAACAGGTAGAAATACCTGCAGAAGAACTTCTCTACCTCCAGCCGGTTTGACTCACGCCAGTTAGCAATGATTCTCTCAAGATGGTCTAGAAACATCCTGATTTCTATCGACGAGTTCCCATTGATCATTGAAACCTGCAAGATTGAGAGCCTTATTAACTCAACATACCAGTCTATCTTTCTGGACGCAGCCTTAAAGTAATCACGATTGCTCTCTTCTGCCAGCCTTATGATTCGCTGAACAGAACTGGCACTTACCCCGTAACGCCCGGCCATTGATCCGATTGACACATGCACCCTGTCAATGTACTTACTGTAAAGCCATTTGATAGCGGATCTGACCACCACAGCCTTTGTTCTATTGCCGACACGAAGACCTCCCTTTTCCAGCCTCTCAGAGAATCTAACAAGATATGCGGGTTCACCCTGCATCAGTCTTACGATCAACCCTCGTCCACTCCACGGTATGCTGCCGGGATCATGTTCTGCAGGCTCTCAGTTATCTCTTCGCTGAGATGCCGTCCCCAGACAATCATACCGCTACTGGAGTCAGACAACTCGAAAAGAGGATCTCCCCCAAGAGATAGTTTAGGAGCGATTCTGATTACGTCCAGGCGCGAGGCTTCAAGCGCATGCAGAGGTATTTCTTCTGAAGGATTGTACTTCAAGACCTTGAATACAAGATCGCGACTGCTTTCAGGAAGTGTGCTTATCTTATCCCAGAGCTCATCCACAGGATCACTCGTAGTTTTCTCTCGCTCTTCAGTCATTGTATCCACAACGGGGTCTTCAAAACCATCTTCGTTTCTTTCATCAGAATATGGCTCTAATGAGCCAAGCGGACACTCTCGCCATATTCCAACGCTTCCACTTCGATAGCCAATTGCAACACTGCTCTCTCCAGGATTCACAGAAAGTGATAGTACAGCCCCTCGCTTTGCGCTCATCACTTCAGTAGTCTCCTTTTCCTGAACATCCCAGACCCTGACACTCTGGTCAAGACTGGCAGAAAGAACTACATTTGAGTCAATACCAAAAGCGAGAGCGGATATCCCTCCAGAGTGACCTTTGAGTTCCTCGATTAACTCTCCAGACTTGAGGTCCCAGATTCTGACTATTCTATCCATAGATCCGGTGGCAAGCAGTTTCTCTGAAGGTCCCAGAGCCATCGTAGACGTGTAGTTTGATCCCGTGTTGATACTTTTCATGAGCTTACCGCTGCCAAGACTCCAGACCCTAATAGTTCTGTCTCGTGAAGCTGATACAATTCTTCCCGTCCTCTGAGATATAACTATCTGTTTCACCCAATCCTCATGTGCTTTTATCGTATTCAGTAGTCTTCCTGATGGTAGTTTCCAGACTTTAATCGTTCCGTCCCAGGACCCGGAAGCCAGAATATCACCATCACTGCTGAAAGCAACTGCAGAGACATAATTTGTGTGACCTTCAAGAGATCTCACGTGTCTCCCTGTCTCAAGATCCAGGAACTTCACTGAATTATCCCAGGATCCGGACGCAATATGCTTTCCATCAGGTGATGCTGCAATTGAAAAGCCCAGCGCTGGAAAACCCTTGAGTGTGTATCTCATTCGCCCGGTCTCCATCTCGTATGCGCAGAGTGAATTGTCTGCGGTCGCGATGATGAGAATATCTCCCTGTGGAGAAAATCTGACGGCGTTAACATCAGCAGGAAGCTGTAATAACAGCTCAAAAGAATCGTCTTGAATCTCCTGTGCTTCCGCGCGCAAAACCTCAAAATTGTTCTCAGTAGAAGATTCATCAGATGGTTTTTTCGACCGGTCGGGAGTCTTTCTTGGCGAGCCAGTGTTGACCGAATCAAACTCCGGAATAGAGAACGTCTCAGCAAGCATCTTATCCAGGTAACTCACAAAGCTCTGACACTGCTCCAAAGTCTCAAACAAGCAATAAAGCAATACTTCCTGCGTCTTTGTATGACGGATTATGCACTTGAAGTAACTATAGACAGAAACCTGGACTTTGTCAATTCTCCTTCTTCCTCCGTTCTGCCTTACCTCTGCGATTTTCCAGATAGTGCCGACTGCTACTGATGACGGTTCAGCATCAAATTCTTCAGTTGAAAGCCTGACCTCACCGGTCTCGTAACCTATCTCCGAATAGGGATGTTCAACATCACCATGTGACAGCTTGTCTGGAAGAAATCTCCAGAATCCTTTCCCATCACCAATTGCAAGTGTAGGGAATGTGTTCTCATCAGACTCCTCGATTGTCTTATCCTGAGGAATTTCGTGCCCGATAAGCCTTGCCTGGGCACCAGCATGGTATCTGGGGTCTTCGATCTCCTCGGAACCAACTATCACCCAGCATAGACCAGAGAATGAATCTCTAAGAAGACGTCTGAGTTGCCTGCCAACTTTCGAAAGCAGCCAGTTTCTTGTGGTATGCCAGAAAACCGGTGAAAGCCTGTAGTTTCTACCTGCTTCCAGCATGGCATATCTCCAGGTACTGACATCTGCTCTTACTTTCCAAAGGTCATCGAGCACCGAACAGATTATCGTCGGATTCACTCCCATTTTCGGAATAGCTGTTTCGGAGTACGCTATGAGATCTCTCAGTATCGTATCGGCCTTTGATATGAACAGGGGCAGATCAGCATGGTCAAATGCCTGCTTCTTAACAAGTTCCTGGAGTTGTGTCTTCTGAAATACTGAAGCTACTGCGTCTGAAGGAGAGTGATCCGCCAGCAGGATCGATGCGGTTCTTGAGAGTTTCGGCAATGCGGTAGAGGGAAGCTTCATGAGTTCGTCCACAAGATCTCCAGCAAAGATCTCGATCCCCATCTTCTCAGCGTAGTCCCTGTATTGTGTCAGGGCGTTGGCGAGTTCTTCGATTCCCTTATCGAATGTCTTCTGGTCCGATACAATTTCAGCGAGATGCTGGTTAGCAATCAGCTCGAATACCTTTGGTCCGTTGTTCATGTTTTCCAGCGCTTCAATATGCTCAGGGACTATCCTTCCCCAGGACAGGATGCATTGTTCCATCTTGTTCTCTGCATCCCGCTTCGTTCTGGCTTTGGCTATATCCAGTGTCCCCCACGGTGTCTCGCATATCATGCAGTATTTAACCGAGAAAGGCAGAAGAGAAGTTAGAAAAGAAGAAGTCTCGTCTCTGTCAGTAGTGAGAGCCAATTTCGAATTGGCAAATAGAATTCGCCACTTTCTGTCTTTGAAAGTCTTCTCTAGCTCATTCTTGACTTCCGGTAAATCAAGAACAGAGGATCTTCTGTTTGTCAGGCCCCTTCTTGAGTTCTCTTGCATGAGTAACTCCTCAACGCAAAATTGTTGTCCGGAAATCTCATCTGAAACACTCCAGACAACGTATATAAATACAGCAGTCTATAAGTTGATTATAGCATCTGCATCCTCGAGATTGACCTATCCAAAGAAATACCGCGGGCCAGAAGCCCGCGGTCAGCATAGCTGCTATCCGATTTCCTGTTCTTCAATTCCGAATAACCCCGTGGATTCTTCGACCTGCAGATTCGCATGCATGTCAAGGCCCGTACCTGCAGGAATCAGCTGTCCAACGATTACGTTTTCTTTCAAGCCTCTAAGTTTGTCTATCTTTCCTTCCACTGAAGCTTCGGTAAGGATCTGTGGGGTCTGCTGGAACGACGCAGCTGACAACCATCCTTCACTCTCAAGAGAGGCCTTTGTAATCCTTAGAAGCCTTCTCTTATACCTGATAACGTCCTTTGGCAAAATCTGAATCCTTCTTTCCGGAAGAGCGTAATTCTGTTCGATTTCTTCGAGATAAGCCTGATAACGTTCCTCGTCGACATCATACACCGTAACTTCTTTTATTCCACTATCTAGAAGCTTCTTGAGGATCTCCTGCGAAACAGTTTCTCCTTCTGAGGTAATCTTCTCGGTCTTGCCATCTGCATCTTTTCCAAGAATTCGGCGGGCCATTCTTCTCCCGAGGATCATCTCACGATTATCCTCTATTCTCTTATTAGCTTCCTGAATCTCTTTATTGATTCTCTTGACATCCTGAACATTCAAAAGGTTACCTGGTAGGAAATCGGTGTCTCCCTGATCAATCACTTCGACCTTTGAAAGCATCTGTTTGATGATCAATTCAAAGTGTTTGTCGCTGATCTCAACGCCTTGCTCTGCATAGACCCGCTTGATCTCGGTTAACAAGTAAAGCGCGGTGGGCACAAGGCCCAGTTTTTCCATTAGCTTTCGGGGTCTGACAGTTCCCGTTGATACCGTATCTCCTTGGATCACCTTATCGCCAATTCCTACCTTCGGCTTGGTTGTGGTCGAAAGATCATACTCCCGGATTTTCCCATCTTTTGTTTCAACATAGATCTTCCTTCTACCCTTTTCATCACTTGCCATATCTTTCACGAAACCATCTTCCTCGATGAAGAGTGCTTCAGGATCTCTCAGCTTTTTCCGAGCCTCGAAGAGTTCCTCGGCCCTTGGTAGTCCTCGTGTTATATCGGAACCCGTGGCGATCCCGCCTGTATGGAAGGTCCTCATTGTCAATTGTGTCCCAGGCTCACCGATGGACTGAGCTGCAACTATTCCAACAGCTTCTCCGACATTCACGATGTGATGGTTTGAAAGATCCATACCATAACACATAGAACATACACCTTGCTCAGATTCACACGTGAGAACTGATCGAACCCTGATAGGGGGTCGCACCTCAATCTGCTCTAGATCGTTCTCTGCAAGGAGTTTTGAAGTGAAGAAATCTACGTGTTCCTGGTACTTCACAAGCATTCTTCTATCGCCATTCCTGAACTCCGGGCCTACGTATATCTGACCAACCGCAGGGTACTGGACAACATCAACAGATTCGACGTTATTTGTCTTGAGTGTTCTCAAGATTTCGCTCGTAATCTGTGTTCCAGCACTGTAGCTATGGCCATTAACGAAGAAGTCGTCTGCGAAGACTGTGAAATACGTCAGATGTGAAGTCTTCAGGAGATCGAGCTTAACCGATTCCTGAACAGGGACTGTCCGCTTCGTGCTTGCAAGGAATGATGCATCTTCTTCATGAAGGAGTGTATCCCTGGTGTACTTCTTACCACTCGCAGGATTAGCCAGAGTTTTACCCGAAAGGGGATCAATGACATCTTCAGAGAGTACTCTCCCAAACAGGTAATCCTCCAATCTCTCGATCGTAACATCATCAGCAATGAGTTCTACAGCTTCAATCCCTTCTCGTGTATTGCAGTCTGGAGTGCTTACAGTGATCGTCTGTGACACATCGACCAGCCTTCTGGTTAGATACCCTGCAAAAGAGGTTCTCAGAGCAGTATCTGCAGATCCCTTACGTGCACCATGCGTGGATGTGAAGAACTCCAGCTCTGTGAGACCGTCCCTGAAGTTGGAAGTAATAGGAACTTCAATAGTCTTTCCTGAAGGATCTGACATCAGACCCCGCATTCCGGCAAGCTGCTTCAACTGATCAACATTTCCTCTAGCGCCAGAATCAACCATCATGAATATTGGATTGAAGGGAAGCTTACGGAACTCATCGTAGGTTTTGTTCATCAGATCTTCTGTAGTCTTGCTCCAGATATTTATTACCTCGCGCTCCCGGTCGATTTCTGTCAGGAATCCCTGACGATACAGTTCAGCGATTTCGGTAACCCGATCCTGTGCTTCCTTTATAATCCTGTCTTTCTCAGGGTAGACTATTATGTCCTTGACCGATATCGTGAGACCGCTGAGAGTGGCATAATGGAAACCGAGTCTCATCATGTCATCAAGAAGATCCGAGGTCATATCCATGCCATATCTCTCAAAGCAATCGTAGATGACTTGCTTGATCTGCTTCTTCTTGAAAGTAGTTGTATAGTTCTTTATCTCATCAGGCAGAATCGAGTTGAAAATGATTCGTCCAACGGTTGTCAGTGTAAGCTCACCGCTTGATTCATCAAGTTTCACAAGTATTGGGTCATGCAACTTCAGGTAGTTGTTCTCGTGTGCTATGAGAGCTTCTTGTTCGCTTGAGTACTTCCACGTGATCTTCTCCAGGGCTTTCTCGCGGACAAGTCTTCTTGTTTCAGCTTGATCCTTTCCCTCTTCTGTAAGCTTTCTCTGAAGCCTCTCCAACTCATCTTCTATGGTCCTGAACTCATGATCAACAGTCGTAAGATAGTACACTCCAACAATAATATCCTTACCGGGCATTGAAATAGGCTTTCCGTTTGCTGGGGAAATGACATTGTATCTGCTGAGCATCAAGAATTTCGATTCAGCCTGGGCTGCAGCTGATAGAGGAACATGCACAGCCATCTGATCTCCATCAAAGTCAGCATTGAAAGGAGCGCAGACTAAAGGATGAAGCTGAATAGCATTACCTTCCACGAGCCTTGGAATGAAAGACTGTATGGATATCCTGTGAAGTGTTGGTGCTCGATTAAGCAGCACTGGATGGCCCTTGATAACATCTTCAAGGACTTCCCAGGCCTCAGGCATTTCCTTTTCGATTATCGTCTTCTTCAACTTCCTTGCAGTCTTGCTCGACTCGCTTCCGTGCAACAATCTGGAAAGCACGAATGGTTTGAAAAGCTCCATGGCAACTCTCTTTGGTATTCCACATTCGTGAATTCTCAAATCCGGGCCAACTACTATAACAGCTCTTCCAGAGTAATCAACACGTTTACCGAGCAGGTTTCGTCGGAACCTTCCCTTTTTCCCTTTAACAAGGTCCGTCAAAGACTTCAAGGGTCGCCCTGACTTATCCGATACAGGCTTCCCAACGCGTCCGTTGAAAATCAGACTGTCCACGGCTTCCTGCAACATCCTTTTTTCGTTCCGAACGATTATGTCGGGAGCACCAATACTCAGGAGCTTTGCCAATCTGTTGTTCCTGTTGATTACCCGCCTGTAGAGATCATTTATGTCCGTTGTTGCGAATCTTCCTCCTTCTATCTGTATCATTGGCCTGATGTCGGGAGGAATAACAGGAATAACACTCATGACTATCCATTCAGGTAGATTCTTCGAGCGTATGAAATCCTTAACAAACTTCAGTCTCTTCAGGAGCTTCAGCGCCCTCGCGCTACTTCTGGAGAGTCCTCGAAGCTCATGTTCGATTTCTGCCTGTAGTTCCTCAAGGTCAAGCGATTTCAGGAGTTTCTTTATGGCAGCGGCACCGTAATCACAAATGACCTTACCCGGATATAATTCTCTGTATGCTTCGAATTCGTTCTCTATGAGAACATCTCCAACGTTTCGCTCTGTCTCTTTAGAGACTTCTTCGTCGATCTCGGTGATTATTACTATTGGTCTGTCGTTTTCCGTATCAGTTTCAACCTCAAACTTGCCAGGGTAGTGTTCATCGAAGATCGTGAACTCAGAAGAAGAGAGTACCTCGTCTTCAAAGAGAAACCTGTCTGCAATAGTGTCGCCCTTGTGTACCTCGTCGCCATCAGCAACATACACCAGTGCTCCTTCAAATACAGGGTACTTCTTCTCTATGCCTGTATTGTCCTTGACCGTGATCCATGTTAGCTCTCGGTCTGTACAGCTGTTTGTTTCTTCAATCTTGACAACACCATCAATATCAGACACAACCGGACCTTTGGGAGTCTTTATTTTGTAACCCTGTTCCACTTCAAAATCTAGCTTCTTGTTGTATATCTCATATTCGGTCTGATGAAGTGTTTGCCCGGGAAAGAAGTCCGTATCCTTGGGATCAGAGATAACATACAATCTCTCGATTACTCTCTTCGAACCATAGTAAATGATGTTCTCCAGGTCCTTGGCAGGAATGTTAAGTAGTGACGAGAGGATGCTCGGCGCGCTCTTTAAGTACCACACGTGTGTTACGGGGGCAGCCAGTTCGATGTGTCCCATCTTGCGCCTTCTCGCCTCTTTCGACTCTACCTTAACACTGCATCGTTCACAAATCGTTCCATCGTACTTCTTGCCCTTGTACTTTCCACAAGCGCATTCGTAGTCCTTTGTAGGACCAAAAATCTTCTCACAAAACAGCCCGTCTTTCTCAGGTTTGAAAGTTCTGTAGTTTATCGTCTCGGGCTTCTTCACCTCGCCACTTGACCACGATCTGATTCGTTCTGGCGAAGCAATGTTGATCTGAAGCGTACCTACTTTCCTCTTAAAGGTGCTAACAGGCATCAACTTCCCTCCTTGAGGGAATCTATATCCCTTAGAATTCTCATAAGCTATCTACATCCAGTTCTATTCCTTCTGTATCGAAGACCTTAACATCAAGTGATAACCCCTTCAACTCTTTGATCAAAACTTTGAAGCTCTCGGGAATACCCGGTTCTGGGATGCTTATACCTTTCAAAATGGCCTTGTAGACATCGTTTCTTCCTTTGATGTCATCGGACTTGATTGTAAGCATCTCATTGAGTGTATGTGCTGCTCCGTGAGCTTCGAGTGCCCATACTTCCATCTCTCCAAAACGTTGGCCGCCAAGATGTGCTTTCCCACCGAGTGGTTGCTGATGTATGAGTGAATAGGGACCCGTCGATCTTGCGTGTATCTTGTCCTTAGCAATGTGCACCAGTTTCAGCATGTACATCATACCTACAACAACAGGGTTCCCAAAAGACATACCTGTTCTTCCGTCTCTGAGTTCTACCTTTCCAGTCTTCCGATTTTCGGAATCCCCTTGAGTAATGCCAAGTCCCTTCCTGACTTCAAATAACTTCTCCATAATCTCATGTTCTTCAGCACCGTCAAAAACAGGCGTAGCGAAGTAAGTATTTGTCAGTCTGCCCAGCCAGCCCAGGTGTGTCTCCAGAACCTGACCAGCATTCATCCTTGAAGGAACGCCGAGCGGTGATAGTATTATGTCGACAGCTGTTCCGTCAGGCAAGAAGGGCATATCTTCCTTTGAGATGATGTTTGAGACAACGCCCTTATTCCCGTGCCGACCAGCAAGCTTGTCTCCAACATCAAGAGGTTTTCTTAGAGCAACAAAGACTTTCACGAGCTTATTGATCCCGGATCCGAGCTCAGAAATTTCTTCTTTTTCATATACCTTTACGTCTATTACGCGGCCTTCAAGTCCATGGGGAACTTTCAGAGAACTGTCCTTGACGTCTCTCCCCCGATCACCGAAGACTGACCTGATTATCTTCTCTTCGGCGGTAGTCTCCGACTCTCCCTTCGGAGTGACTTTCCCAACCAGGATATCGCCAGAACTGACGTAAGCACCGACTCTTGCAATACCAAACTCGTCAAGATTTCTGAGCAACTCCTTCGAGACATTCGGAATGTCAGCAGTGATCTCTTCCGGTCCGATCTGAGTGTCTCGGGCCATTGTTTCGAAGACCTCCACGTGAACTGTTGTGAAGGCATCTTCCTCAAGAAGCTGCTCGTTGACGAGTATCGCATCCTCAAAGTTGTAACCTTCCCAGGGCATAAATGCCACAAAAACGTTCTTCCCAAGAGCAAGCTCACCCATATCCATGGCAGGACCGTCGGCAATGGGATCTCCCTTTCTGATCTTCTCACCGATGTTCACAATAGGCCTCTGGTTGACACAGGTATCCTGATTCGTCCTGGTGAACTTCTCCATCTTGTAAATATCCCTAACGGGTTTGCCATTATCGTCCTTGAAAGGTTTCCCTTTCCCATCCATTCTGGCTATGACAATGCTACCGGAATCGACCTTCTCAACCACACCATCAAATTTCGCGAGCACCATGAAACCTGAATCCCTGGCGGCTACGGCTTCGACACCGGTACCCACGATTGGAGCTTCGGGTTTCACCAGGGGAACGGCCTGTCTCTGCATATTCGATCCCATAAGGGCCCTACCTGCATCGTCGTGCTCCAGGAAGGGGATCAGGGCTGTTGATATACTGACTATCTGTTTGGGAGAGACAGACATCAGATCAACTTCTTCCCTTGAAACGATCTGGATCTCTCCCGCATACCTGATTTCAAGATACTCATCTGTTATTCTGTTATTCTCATCCAGAAAAGCTGTCGAGTCAGCTATCTTGTACTGCTCTTCTTCGTCCCCCGAAAGATAGGTTATCTCGTCTGAGACGATCCCGTTCTTGACCTTTCTGTACGGGGTAATGAGAAATCCGTACCTGTTCAGAGAGGCGTAGGTTGCAAGAGATGTCATAAGACCGATATTCGCCCCTTCTGGTGTTTCGATTGGACACATCCGGCCATAATGAGAATGGTGGACATCTCTTACTTCGAACCTGGCGTGTTCTCTCTTCAGGCCCCCTGGACCAATAGCAGATAACCTTCGCTTGTTTGTTAGCTCAGCAAGCGGGTTCACCTGGTCCATGAACTGGGATAACTGACTACTGGCAAAGAACTGATGAAGGGTTGTCATGAGGGTTCGCACATTCACGAGACCCTGTACCGAGAGCTTGTCAAAGCTACTGTAAATCGTAAGCTTCTCCTCCAGTAGTTTGTGAATCTTCATGAAAGCTCTCTCGAACTCAGTTTCCATAAGCTCACCGACTGTTCTAACTCGCTTGTTACCCAGGTGATCTTTCGTGTCCAACAATTCAGGTCTGTCCTGAATTTGTGTTAGTCTTCGGGCCGCAAGAACGATGTCTAGCTGTGTAAGTACCTGAGATTCCTCTTCATACTTAGTATCATCGGCCTTCTTGCCTTCGACCTCTTCCAGGTACTTCCTGTAGATCTTGTTAAGAGCGCTGTCAATCTTGTACCTTCCAACATCGGAAAAGTCAAAGCGCTCAGGGCTGAAATAAAGGTTATAGAGGTAGTTCTTTGCCGCATTGATCCTCGGAATCTCTCCAGGTCTTAACTTCCTGAAGATCTCCATATAGGCATCGTCCGAGCTCATTTCAGCTCCATAACTCTTCTGAAGAGCGTTCATTGTAATGGTAGCCGCTGGCTCGGGTAGCTTGATAGTCTTAATATCTGATTCAAGAATCTTCTCAATCATTCCTTCAGTGAGAACGCTTCCAACTTCAACCTTCTTACCATTCAACTCAATTTCCTCTAAGAGACAGCTCCCTATTTGCTCCCTGAGGACCACCTCATCGGTAGCATCGAACTCGTTCACAAAGAGTCTAAGTATGTCAAGGTCCTTCTCGTATCCAAGTGCCTTTAGCATAAGGAAGAGGTTCATCTTTCTTCGTCGATCAATTCTCACCTGCAAAATCTGCTTGTGAGGATTCAGAAGAATCTCTAACCAGGCACCCTTGACAGGAAGGAAGTGCGCCACAAGAATCGGTGAAGTATCTGTCGTGGATTTTGTGGGTTCGTCAACAAAATAAACACCAGGCGATCGTACCAGCTGGTTTACAACAACTCTTTCCGCACCGTTGATCACGAAAGAAGCCGTATCGGTCATAAATGGGAGATAGCCAAAGAATGCCTCTTCTTCTTTTATCTCTCCGGAATGCAGATCAGTTATCTGAACTGTCACGTATAACGGTACTGAATATGTAAGACCCTTGTCCCTGCATTCCTGAATGCTGTGTCTTGGTTCCCCCACTCTTGATCCAACAAACTCCAGCGAGAAGCCTCTCTCGCCTCTCCTTGAATCAGAACGCTGCAGTTGCGATTTTATCGGCGAGTACTTTTTTAGTATGCTCAGCAGTCCCTGATTCAGAAACTGATCAAATGAATTCGTCTGAATTTCTATTAGATTAGGAATTTCAACAGGTTCGAAGACTCTTCCGAAGACAGACCGCTGGCGCTTGCCGAATGTGCCGTTTTTCATCGTATCACCCCAGTTGACAGGCTATGCGCAGACCAACGCCACGTCAACAAAAAGCTGACGTGGCCCACTGACGAAGAAACTCTCTGAGTTATTAGTCAATTACTTAAGCTCTACTTCAGCACCTGCTTCTTCAAGTTGCTTCTTGATCTCTTCAGCTTCGTCCTTATTCACAGCTTCCTTGATTATAGCATCAGGAGTACCTGCTTTTTCGACGAGCTCCTTAGCTTCCTTGAGGCCAAGCCCGGTTATGGTTCGGACAACTTTGATAACCCCGATCTTCTTGTCACCAAAGGACTTCAGATGAACATTGAATTCTGTCTGTTCTTCAGCCTGTTCGGCCGCTCCTGCAGCTGCACCGGGTGCTGCTGCAACAGCAACTGGAGCCGAAGCACTAACTCCAAACTCATCCTCAAGCGCTTTTACAAGATCTGCGAGTTCTGCGACAGTCATTTCCTTAATAGCCTGAATTAACTCTTCTTTCTTCATTTTATCACACCTCCACTTTGCTAATCTGCCTTTTTCTCCCTAATTGCATTAAGTGCATAAAGAAACTTGGTTAAGACTCCGTTCAGAGAGTACGCAAGTCCTGTAATAGGCGCAGCGAAACCTCTCACTACCATCGCCACGAGCTCGTCTCTGGTAGGTAACCTTGAAAGCTCCACAACTCTCGAAGCATCGAAGTATCGGCCTTCCAGGTAACCGCCTCTTAGTTCGGGCAGTTTGTTGGCCTTGGCGAAATCGGCAAAGATCTTGAGTGCTTCGATCGGATCATCAGCCAATACTGTAAGAATCGCCGTTGTGCCCACTACTTCGTTACTCCAATTCTCCTCGTCAAATCCAGCCTTCTGCAGAGCAAGTCTGACAAGCGAGTTCTTCGAGACTCTGTAACGCGCATGACCCGAATAGCGCTTATAGAGTTCTTGTCTCAGATCCGAGATCTGTCTAACCGATAAGCCCTTGTAGTCTGTAAACAGAACAAGAGAAGCCTTATTGAAGTTCTCAGCAAGTTCTTGTACAATCTCTTCCTTCTTATGTCTGGTAAACATGGGAGCAAATACCTCCTTTCATCAAAAATGCGGCCTGAGGCCGCAATATAATCAACATAGATCTTGCGCACCTC
Organism: uncultured Thermotogaceae bacterium; assembly: GCA_964611155.1. Taxonomy (GTDB): domain Bacteria; phylum Thermotogota; class Thermotogae; order Petrotogales; family Kosmotogaceae; genus UBA9910. The sequence continues at coordinate 15,226 of CAZSXB010000003.1, read as the reverse complement.
GGTAGGCGGCTTTCGCCATTAAAAACCTACTGTCTACGGTAGCTAGTTCTTATTACAGTGCTAATGTGGAATACTCAGGTCGTTATTCCTGAATGATCAACCCTTATACCTGGACTCATTGTTGAAGCAACAAACACCCTCTGGAAGAACCTTCCTTTGGACGATGCAGGTTTCATCTTGAAAATCTGAGAAAGTGCAGATTCAAGATTTTCTTTTAGCTGAGACTCGGAGAAGGATTTCTTTCCTATTGGAACATGTACATTTCCCGTTTTGTCGTTCTTGAATTCCACGCGTCCAGCCTTGAATGCCTTGACTGCATCGCCAACGTCCGTGGTCACCGTCCCCGACTTGGGAGAAGGCATTAGACCTCTTGGACCAAGTACACGTCCCAATCTTCCGATGTCCCGCATCATGTCAGGAGTAGCAATCGCAATGTCGAAGTCCGTCCAACCTTTTTCCACCTTTTCAACAAGATCAGCCGCTCCAATGAAGTCTGCTCCGGCTTCTCTTGCCTCTTCTGCCTTCTCTCCTGCGGCAAAAACCACTACTCTGACATCTCTGCCCGTGCCATGAGGAAGACTGATTGTACCTCGGACCAGCTGATCCGACTTCGATGGATCAATACCCATCTTTATGTGGAGCTCCAACGTCTCATCGAATTTGGGTGAGGGCATCTTCTTAATAATATCCAGCGCCTCGTCGATTGGGTACACCCTGGTGCGGTCAAACAACTGACGTGACTCCTGATATCTCTTAGATCTCCTTGGCATGACAATCAACCCCCTAACCCTTAACTTCTATGCCCATATTTCTCGCAGTTCCCTCGATGATCCTCATTGCAGATTCGATGGTGTGAGCATTCAGATCAGGCATCTTCATCTTTGCAATTTCCTCAACCTGCGCGCGCGTTATCTTCCCAACTTTCTCTTTGTTGGGAACACCAGATCCTTTGTTCACTCCTGCTGCCTTTAAAATAAGGAAACTTGCCGGTGGGGTCTTCAGTTCGTAAGTGAAAGATCGATCAGCATATACGGTGATGTTCACGGGAAAGACCATTCCTGGCTTGTCGGCTGTCTCAGCATTGAACCTCTTGCAGAAATCCATGATATTGACACCGTGCTGTCCCAGTGCAGGACCCACTGGTGGTGCAGGAGAAGCTTTCCCTGCAGGCAGCTGCAGCTTAATACGTACTAGAACCTTCTTTGCCATTCAAATACCTCCTGGTGGTAAGCGGGGTTTCTCCCCTCCCACGTTTTGCCTTAAAACTATACTATGCTTTCTATCTCAGAGAGATTGAGATTAACTGGTGTCTCTCTGCCAAAGATGCTAACGATAACCTTGACTTCTTGCCTTTCAGGCGATAACTGAGAGATCTTCCCAACAAAATCCTCAAAGGGTCCAGACTTTATTCGGACCATCTCCCCGATCTCGAAATCCACTTCTACTTTCACCGGACCTGTTGCTGCTTCCTTATAGTCTTCCAGGCCAGCCAGTTTCAGAAGTGCCTTTGACTCTCTTGGCTTTAGTTCAACAGGCTGCCCACCAACTGAAACGAAATTAACGACATTTGGCGTACTTCTAACAAGTGACAGTGTTTCTTCGCTCGGAATAAGCTCAACGAATATGTATCCTGGATAGAGACGGTTCCTCGTGATCTTATAAACCTTAATCTCTGTCCTGGCTGCCATTTCGTTAAGCTCAATACGCCCCTGGACCCTGGATCTTATTTCGCGGTCTCTCGAGATACTCTCGCCGCGGGCAATCGCGGTTCCTCTCTTGACCTTTTCAGAAATCAGGGCATCTGGATGAATCATATATACGTCTTCTTCTCCCGTTCCTCTTTCCACAACTACTCGCTTCAATTTCCCCGTATAGAATATCCTTCCATCTATCTCACAGATATAGTCACCCTGATGAGCAAGAGGCATCCCCTGTTTGATGCGAGCACCCATCTTTATTCCACTCTCGAGTTTCGCACTCTCAGGAACATAGTAGGACTTGGTGTACTTTCTATCTATAGTCTCGATGTGGATTACCCTGTAGTTCTTTATCTCTTTAACCTTACCATCACTCTTTGCCTTAATCTCCGGCTCTACTGCAAGAACATCGCCCTTTTCCACATCCTGATTTGTCTTGACTTTTGTCTTTGTCCCAGAGAACACAAGGTGCTTCTCCGCGGGGGGAGCAGCTCTATCCAGCTTGACTTCTTCAGGAATCACAATTCTGCCAAACAAATGCTCAAGTCCGAATGACTTGATCTTCGCTTCCAATGCTTCCTTTATGGAGTTTTCGAGGCCTGAATAGGTTTGCACTATGTACCATTTCTTTCTCACAAGAAAACCACCGATCTACTGTGTTCTATCAGGATGTGCCCAGCATAAACCTTAGGAGCGATCCTATGACTCCGGTGAAGAGGACGTCAGTGAGTGCCAGAAACGCTCCACAAAACACAAGGATAACTATGACAGCTATCGTTGATGAAGTTAGCTGACGTCTATTCGGCCAGGTCACCTTTCTTACTTCACTTCGGACCTCTGATAGAAACTTCCAGAAATTTTTCTTAGCCATAAACCCTCCGTCCTTGTTCAGCCAGTATGCCTCACTTTGATTCTTTGTGAGGTGTGTGCTTTCTACACTTGGGGCAGTACTTGTTGGAATCAAGCTTGTATTTCTTCTGGCGGTTCTTGAAACGATAGAAGTTTCTGGTGCCACATTCAGAGCACTTCAAAGTTACAAGAGTCTTGACAGTCTTCTTTGCCATTACGTCACCTCATCGGGCATAAATAATGGTGGTAGGAGGTGGATTTGAACCACCGAAGGCAATCCGCCAGCGGATTTACAGTCCGCCCCCTTTGGCCGCTCGGGCATCCTACCACCGCATGGATGGAGCCAACGAAGGGACTTGAACCCTTAACCTGCTGATTACAAATCAACCGCTCTGCCAGTTGAGCTACGTTGGCCCAAACACCGAATCTTATTATAACGGTTGCCAACATTGCTGTCAAGACAGCGAATATAAAGGAATTGAAAGAACTGGACTATTAACTCTTCTGGAGATCAGCCACTTCGCAGACAACTCTGTAAGCAACTTCATCTTTGGACATACGTGGGACATGAATTTCTCTTCCATCCCTGAAAAGAAGCCAGACATCATTGTAATCTGACTCAAACCCTGAGTCTTCGCGGCTGATATCGTTGCCTATAATCATGTCAAGACCCTTGCGAATCAGTTTGTCACGGCAATTACCTATCAAATCTTGATCTTCAGCGCAAAAACCAACTACCAGTTTCTTCTCTTTTCCCTGGAGTTCCTGCAGGATGTCAGAAGTCCTGACAAGAACAAGTTCAAGAGGTCCGTTCGTCTTCTTGATTTTCGAGCTGCTAGGATCTTTTGGAGAATAGTCAGCCACAGCAGCTGACATTATCAAAATGTCACTCTCTGAGAACCTCTCAACAACCGCGGCTTTCATCTCAGCAGAACTTTCCACCTTTATTGTCTCAATACCATGAAGTGGTTTGATTGTCGTTGGACCGGTCACCAGAACCACATCTGCACCGAAGTTCCTGGCTGCCCGAGCAACAGCATAGCCCATCTTGCCAGACGATCTGTTTGTTATGAACCTCACTCTGTCTATCTTTTCCCTTGTAGGACCAGCCGTAACCAGTACCTTCTTGCCAGCGAGGCGTTTTTCTGTGACCATAGACTCCGCTTCGGAAAAGATGATTTCATTATCAGGGTACCTGCCCAGCCCGAACTCACCGCAAGCCAATTCCCCAGTTTCCGGGTCAATAACACTCCATCCATCATTACTGAGCTGTGCGATATTCCTTGCTGTTGCAGGGTTTTCGTACATTCTTGAATTCATTGTTGGCACCAGAAGCTTCGGTTTCCCGGTAGCTGCAAGAACAGTCGCAAGAAGCAAGTTGTCTGCTATACCGGTAGCTATCTTGGCCATAGTATTTGCTGTTGCAGGTGCCAGAATAACAATATCAGCCCATCGCGAGAGTTCGGTGTGTGGTATCCATCCATTTTTCACATCGTTGATGTCTAGATAGACAGCACAGTTTCCTACTGAAGAGAAAACCACATCCGAAACCATCTCTCTGGCCTGGGGAGTAAGTATTATGGAAAGAATACAACCAGCTTTTCTCAAACGGCTTGCAAGATCAACAGTTTTGTAAATAGCTATACCACTTGAGACACACAGGAGGACCTTCTTCCCACGAAGATAGCGACTCATTTCACTTTGGGAATAAGAATTTTAAGCATTTCCTCGTTCTTTATCCGGATGTGACCTTCCTCTAGCTCCTTCATAGCTACTGTTATCTTGTCCCCTGCAGCTCTGACCATTGCTGGATCAAGCTTGGGCCTTCCGAAATCCTCAAGATCTTCAGCCCTCTTGGCTGCTGCAATTGGTATGGCATACTTGTGGGGTATCCTTTTCATCAGCTTGTCGTAATCAATTATCATTGTGTCTAACCTCACTAAAGTCAAGCCCTGCGCGGTGCAATATGTCTTTCATCTTCTCAACACGCAGTTGCTCTGAAGTAATTATCGCATCTAACTGTTCCACCGAACGATCCAGACTACAATTCACAACAACATACTGAAACAAGTATATCTTTGACAGCTCCCATCTCGCATTTCTGAGACGAGTTCTTAGCTGTTCAGCATTCTCTGTTCCCCTGGTTTCAAGCCTGTTCTTGAGCTCGTCATATGATGGAGGGGCGATGAAAACATAGACTGCTTTGGGACGTTCTTTCTGTACATTCAGTGCTCCCTGTACGTCAATATCAAGAACAACGTCTATTCCAGCATCTAGCCTTGAATCAACGTACTCTCTCGATGTTCCATACAGATTATCATGAACTCTTGCCCATTCAATGAACTCCCCATTACGTATACTAGCCTCAAACTGCTCTTCAGAAACAAAGAAGTAGTCTTTGCCTTCTTCCTCACCTGGACGTTTTGCCCTTGTAGTGTACGATACCGAAAAACCCAGATCTCTTCGAGAATCAAGAACTCTTCTCAAAATCGTGGTCTTTCCAGTTCCTGAAGGACCGCTAACAACAAAAAGGCTTCCTGTCATTCCTCAATGCTTCTACCTGACTCCCGTATCTCCTCAAGGAGTCTCTCAATATCACTGAATGTCTGCATAAACCTTGCTGCAATAGTTTCCGGCTGAATAGCACTGAGAATAATGTGGTTGCTGTCTGTTACAACAATGGCTCGTGTCTTTCTTCCGTAAGTCGCATCAATAAGCTTCCCTTCATCCTTCGCAACTTCCTTGAGACGCTTCAGCGGAGCAGATTCCGGGTTCACGATTGCTATTACCCTGTCTCCTATGATCACGTTTCCAAAACCGACGTTAATCAAGCCGTACACACAAGCACCTCCTACTGGATGTTCTGGACCTGCTCTCTCAGTTTGTTCACAAGAGTTCGACCTTCCACACTTCTTCTGGTGATCTCAAGCTTCTTGGATTTCGATGCAATTGTCGAAAACTCCCGGTGCAACTCCTGACAGAAGAAGTCGAGCTGAACGCCACAGTCCTCACCTTCATCAAGTAGCTCAAGCATTGAAGAGAGATGAGATTTCGCGCGTACGAGCTCTTCCGAAATATCCGCCTTTTCAGCGAGAATGGCAACTTCCTGTTCAAGCCTAGAATCGTCTAGCTGAACACTCAATACTTGATCGATTCGATTCTTTATTGACTTTCTTGTTTCTTCAAGAATATGGGCACTTGCCTCTTCTATCTCTTCAGTTAGAACAGTCAGACTATTCAGATAGTTCATGAGGGCAACTTGAAGTCTCTTACCTTCACGCTCCCTGTCTTCATTAAGCTTCTGAACGCATTCCTCCAATACAACTTCGAGTCCCGCCCAAAGGCGTTCCGTGAGTTCGGCAGGAATGATAGCCTTCACTATATCTCTGTTCTTGAGAAGTGTCTCTACGGTGATTTCACTGCTCAGTCCCAGGTCGTCCACAATTCTTCTCAGTGCATTGTGATATGTTCTTGCAAGAACAATATCTGGCTGTATTATGCTCTCCGGTTCTGTAAACGTTATATCAAGGCTGATCTTGACTGATCCGCGCTTTATTCTCTCCCTTAAGTACCTCTGTGCCCTTATCTCAAGATCACTGAACCCGCTGACTGTGTTCACATCAAGATATAAGTATTTCGAGTTCAATGCTTTGGCTTCTACAGAAAAAATACACCCTTTCTGCTCTGTGTCAACCCTGGCGTATCCTGTCATACTTCTTATCATAATAACTCTCCAGCAGCGTTTATCGTCGCTTATGGTCAATTATAACGGATTATCATCAAATCTGCAAAACCGCCACCACGTTGCTCAGTATTTCTATGAATGACTGGATCTCTTCAAGCGTTGTGAATCTTGACATGCTGATTCTTATGGCACCAGAAGCTATCTCTGGAAGTATGCCTGCATCCTCAAGAATCTTCTGGCTGCTCTCGGAACGCGCAGAGCATGCTGATGATGTTGCAACACAGACACCGGCATCTGACAAGGCGTTGGCAAGCACCTCTCCCTTTATTTTGGGGAAAGAGATATTCACCATATTGGGAATAGAACTTGACATATCGCCATTGATTATCCCTCCAAGCTTTCTTACAGAACTGGCCATGTAGTTCCTGAGTTCCCTCATTTTCGGCACAACCCTGTCTAACTCATCAACGGCAATCCCCATAGCTTCTGCCATTCCAACAATCCCTGCAACATCCTGTGTCCCCGAACGCATTCCAGATTCCTGACCACCTCCAGTTATGAATGGTCTTCGTCGAGTCTCAGAGCTGATGAAGAGTGCCCCTGCTCCCTTTGGTCCATGAAACTTGTGCGCACTAAAAGCGGCAAAACTGCATTTTGAGGACCTAACAGAGAACGGAATCTTGCCGACCGTCTGAACTGCATCAACCAGGTAGAACACATCCCTCTCCAAGAGAGCATTTGCAACCTCCTCGATAGGCTGTATAGTCCCCAGCACATTATTCACAGCCATCAAACAGACCATGAAGGTATTGTCGTCCACATGTCTCACAAGATCCTCGACGGAAACTATTCCACCCTTTCTGGGACGTACCTGCTCGACTACAATCCCCTCAGTGTTAGCGAGGTCTTTGATAGTGTTAAGGACAGCTTTGTGTTCAATGGAGCTAACTACAACCTTGTTGCGCTTTCCTCTAAAACAGACTGAAGAACGAATCGCCCAGTTTATTGCCTCCGTCGCACTCGACGTGAAATACACTTCTGACGGTAGGGCTTCAATTAGACTGGCGATTTTTCGCCTTGATTCTTCCATTGCTCTTGCTGCTGTCACACCCATTGAGTGTACAGCATTGGGATTGCCATATTGTTCGACATGAAAGAGATTCATCTTCTCCAGAACGCGCCTGTCGACCTGCGTCGTTGCGTTGTTGTCGAGGTATATCATGCTTCATCACCATCTATCAGTTCTAAGAACTCCTTCTCACTCAAGACTCTTATCCCCAGTTTCTTTGCTTTCTCCAATTTGGAACCAGGAGAAGAACCTGCCACGACATAATCAGTATTCTTGCTTACTGATGAAGAAGCTTTGCCGCCCCTGTTGATAACAAGCTCCTCAGCTTCCTTTCTGGTAAGGGTTTCCAAAGAGCCGGTTATGACAAAACTCCGTCCTTTCAGTGTTTTGTCGATCGTCTCCACTTCCTCTTCTGGTTGAAGCTCAAGCTCAAGAATGTTCAGCTCTTCTTCAACAATCTCGCTATTCAGAAAGCTGAATATCTTTTCTGCAAGCTCTGTCCCAATTCCCGGGATCGATTCCAATTCACCCTGGTCTGCCTTTCTCAGTGCGCTCAGGCTGCCAAAGTAGTTTGCGAGATCTCTGGCGATCTTAACACCGACGCCGGGAATTCCCAGACCAGCGATGAACCTGTGAAGCGGTTTATTCCTGCTTCGATCAATCATTGTTATCAGATTCTCAGCGGTCTTCTCTCCGATGCCTTTACCAAGAGCGAGTAGTTCCTCCTTCGTCAGCCTGTATATGTCCGCCAGGCTCTTCAGCATTCCGACCTCCACGAGTCGTTCTATCATCTTCTCTCCAAGTCCTTCGATATCCATTGAGTTGCGGGAAGCGAAGAGTTCTAACCTCTTCTCAGCTTTTGCTGGACAGCCTGGGTTCAGGCATTTTATCGCAACATCTTCTTTCTTCTCCTTTCCAACTGGACCTTTACATACAGGACAGCTGGAAGGCGCTGAAATCGACTTCTCCAAACCTGTCCGCCTGTCACTGAGAACACTTACCACCTGGGGAATGATGTCCCCTGCCTTTTCGATGACAACAATATCTCCTTCTCGTATATCACGTTCTCTTATGTATTCAAAGTTGTGCAAGCTGGCCCTCTTGACCGTTGTTCCTGACAATCGCACCGGCTCGAGTTCCGCGACTGGCGTGATGGTTCCGAGTCGTCCAACCTGGAACGATACTTCATTCAGTCTGGTTTCAGATTGCTCTGCGGGGAATTTGAAAGCTATCGCCCACCGTGGGCTCCTGGAAGTATATCCAAGTTCATCGTGTAAGTCTATTCTGTCTACTTTCACAACTACTCCGTCAACTGCATAGTCAAGGTCATGTCGCCTGTTGTGCCATCGCTCCCAGTAAGAGATGACCTCTTCCACCGAGCGACAAAGACATCCGTTAGGCTCGAACCTGAGTCCTAACTGCCTAAGCATTGAAATCGCTTCGGCTTGTGTGCTGAGACCATGGTATCCTGGATCTACGATCTGATAAAAAAACGCATCGAGCTTTCTTCTAACGACTTCCCGTGAATCAAGCTGTCTCATCGTGCCGGCTGCTGCATTTCTGGGATTGGCAAATAATGCCAATCCTCTCTCCAAACGATTCCGATTGACGTTTTCAAACTCACTCTTGGGGAGAAACACCTCACCTCTGACCTCAATATCTACTGATTCTCTGAGTTTCAGGGGGATTGATCGTATGGCTCTGGCGTTTTCAGTGACATCTTCGCCAGTGATTCCGTCTCCTCTAGTCGCGGCCAGAACAAGCCTTCCTTTCTGGTAGCGCAATGCAATTGAGAGCCCGTCGATTTTCAGCTCTGCATAATAGTCAACCCTGTCGTGACCAATAATCCTGCACACTCTGTCGTTAAATGCTCTGATTTCTTCCTCAGAATAGGTGTTTTCAAGGCTGTAAAGACGCGATGAATGATTAACTTCATTCAACTGTCCGGCGGGTCTTTCCCCAACTCGCTGGGTAGGAGAGTCCGGAGTAACTGTCTGAGGATACTGCTCTTCCAGTTGCTCAAGTTCTTTGTACAGTTTGTCGAACTCTTCATCGCTTATCTCAGGGCTGTTCAGAACGTAGTACATGTAGGAATGGTAGTCTATTTGCTCTCTGAGTTCATTAATTCTCTTCTCTATAGATTCAGGAACACTCATGAGTACCTCCTATAAGACCAGCACCACTGCTACAACGTACTTCTTCTCATGAGATATGCTTGCTCGAACCTCCCGGTTCCCAGCAATCTCGATAGTCATCTCTGAAGCAACTGGAGCCCCATCTTCCGATCTCAGAAACTCAGCACTTCTGAAATCAAAAGTTCTTATCGAAAGAGCTTTTGCAAGGGCTTCCTTTACAGCAAAACGCCCTGCCAGAAAACGCCGTCGTGCCTCACTGTTGACGATCTGCTTGAAAAGCCGCATCTCGTTTTCGCCGAGAATCCTTTTCGATATACGTTCATCAATTCTCTCCACTTCAACAATATCTATACCGAGGCCATGCATAATCACACCTCAATGACTGTGACACCATGCCCGCCTTCGCTGGGCGCACCTATTCTAAAATCCTTCACTCTGGGTTTGCGTTTCCTGAGATATTCCCACACCGCGTCAGCGAGTCGTCCTGTGCCCTTTCCGTGAATAATGAAACCGTTGCTGATCTTGAAACTCCTCAGCGAAACAAGAAAATCCTCAATCAGAAATGGGACATCTTCTGCGGTCGCTCCTCGGATATCGATAGTGTCAGAAATCCTTGGTTCATGCGCAGAGGTAGTTGAAGCGATCGCGTCAGTATCGTTGTTGTTGTGGAGTTTTTCTACACTGCTCCGAGGAAGTTTCAGCTTCATCTTTCCAGAAGATATAATAACCCGGTCATCCTGCACGGCGACAACTTCTCCCTCAACGCCTGTTTCAATTACTCTTGCTCTGTCTCCTTCTTGAACGTCTGCCACAGCCCTCTTCGATCGACCAGTCTGAATCTGTTGAAGCTCGCTTCTGAGATAGTCAATGCTTTTCACTGCCTTAACCTGATCTGATTCTTTCTGAGAACGGGAAAGTGCAATAGCCTGTTCTGTCTCTTTAAGAATCTTCTCAAGTCTCCTTTCAACACTGGCAATTTCGTCACTGAGTTCACTGATCCTCTTTTCTTTCATCAGGCCAAAGCGCTTTTGAAATTCCTCGGATCTCTCTCTCAGCCCGTGTTCTTCACTTCTAAGGCGTCTACGCGTTTCTTCCACAGCAGACCTTTCCTTGTGCAACTTATCAAGGACATATTCGAGCTCTCCGACCTCTTTCCCCAGGTACTCCCTGGCGCGCTCGACAATCTCTTCTTCCAATCCCAGCCTTCTTGAGATTTCTATTGCGTTAGAGGTACCTGGAATACCCATTATGAGACGATAGGTGGGTTTCAGTGTTTCTATGTCGAATTCTACACTGGCATTCTCAACACCATCGGTTTCCAGAGCGAATACTTTGATGGGAGTGAGATGCGTCGTGATTACAGCCTTGCTACCGCGAAGAAGGATCGTCTCGATTATCGCCATAGACAGTCCAGCGCCCTCAGCAGGATCCGTTCCCGCTCCAAGCTCATCCAGAAGCAGCAATGAAGATTTGTCCGCCTTCTTGAGTATTGATATGATCCTTGTCATATGTGAAGAGAAAGTGCTTAGACTCTGTTCAATTGATTGCTCATCACCTATGTCAGCAAGCACTCTCTTAAAACATGGAATACTTGAGCCTTCATCACACAATACAGGCAACCCTGACAACATCATCACTGCACACAGCCCGATGGTTTTCAGGGATACTGTCTTTCCTCCCGTGTTTGGGCCAGTGATAACCACAGTGGAACTGTCTTTACCAAGCCTGAAATCTATGGGAACAACCTCTTCTCTTTCAATGAGTGGATGTCGGGCTTCTAGCAGTTCAAAAGACATATCTGAAGAAGGAAAGACAAAGCCGGCTTCCCAGTCCCTGGCATATCGAGCACATGCATAAAGAACGTCAAGGTCTCTGACAGCTTCCAGGGTAATGTATATCCTTTCTGAAGCGCGAAAAACCTGTGAGGTTATCTCCCTGAGTATTCTCATAATCTCTTCTTTCTCACGAGACTCAAGCACTCTTATTCTGTCGTTCAACTCTATCAATTCTTCTGGTTCGAAATAGACAGTTGCGCCGCTTGATGAAGAACCGTGAACTATTCCACGATGAGACTTCTTCTTACTTGCAGATAGCGGGATCACGTATCTGCCTTCCCTGCTGAGCATGAGCGCATCCGTAAGATCGCCCTGGTAAGCAGCAATTACTTGATCCAGTTTTGTCTTGATTCCCCTCTGGATCCTGCGCAACTCTGTGCGGATCTCCCTGAGTTGTGCCGAAGCAGCGTCCCTTATGCTGTGATTTTCGTCAATGCATTTATTGATTAGCTTTATCAGACCGTGTTCGCATGTAATGCCTTCGGCTATGCCTTGAACGGACCTGTAATTCCCTCCAAATCGATCAAAGAACTCCCTGAGCTCACACGAAGCCTCAAGCGTTCTTGAGATTTTCGAGAGCTCTTCGGCATCAAGTACGTGACCACTCTCTGTTCGTCCAAGATACGAGGAAATGTCAAAAAAGCCTCCTGTCGGGGGTTCTCCCGAAGCTCTAAGCATCTCAAGAAACTCTGCCCCAAGTGAAAGCTGTCTTACGGGGTCATCCGAGGGTCTTGTGGCCATGATTGCTTTCTTGCCGTAAACTGAAAAGCAATAATGCGAGACTTTCTGGAGTACTTTTTCAAACTCGAGGAGCCTCAAAGTATCATCAATTTTCTTCTGTGACTTCATCTGCTCTTTCTATCCTCCTCAGAAGAACAGGCATGAGCCTCTCTCGATTTCTGCGGTCGTAGAAAGCGACTCCAGCAAATGCTATCACTACTGAAAAGAAACTGAGAATCAAAGCTATGAGTTCGCTCATCCCAAGAAGCACTGACAGAGATAGCACGGCTACAAAAACAAGAAGTGGTATTCCATAGACTATCAGCGCCACCTTTGTAGCAGACATATTTGGTACCTCAACCTCTACTTTGTCACCCGGAACTACTTCAACTTCTTGCCTTGACGCTTTCATAGTCACCATCTTTCCTGAAGAAAGGAGATTACAGTTCGAACGCGCAGAACAACTGCCACACGCTTCCAGTCTCAATTTCTCAAGGATTACATGTTCACCAGCAACTTCTCGAACAACTGCTGTTTCTTTCACTGAAACACCTCAGAAGACATAACCTATTTCAAACCTTACTAACCAGGTTCCTGTCATATCAATCTCGACATATCTGATAAGATCAATTCCGCCACCGAGTCCGATAAACAGACTACCTATTCGGGCGTAAAACACCGGTGATGCCGAGAGAAACCATCCGAAATCACTGAAATTCATCAATAATAGTCCCACCGCAGTTGAGAATCGCATTCCAAGAACGCCTTCAGGATCTGTGTCGAATGATGTTCCAACACCACCTCTTATCATGAGGTTGAGTCTGTCCTTTCCGTAAAAATGTGAGGACGATGCTCTATCAATGACTGTCAGGCCAAGTACACCGTCAATTGTCTGTTTGAGTTGAATTGAATGACTATACACAACAATCGGACCACTGTGATAGATCGCTCTGCCCTGACTGTCGATTCCACCCGAATTCGCATGGAAAATGTCCAGAGAGATTTGCGCTGCACAGACCGTGCTGAAAATGATAACTGATACAACTGCTGCCACAAACCGCATCTAAACACCTCCACAGACACTCTGATTATAGCACGGGAGACTGTTGTCTTCAGTTTCAGATGCAATCGAATCAGAAGCAGCAAATACTGACGAAGGGATCAATAAGAGCCAAGAATAGCCGCATAGTAACCAACCGTATGGGCAAGTTCTCCGCAGATATCACCGCTTGTAGCATGAGCAAGAGAAGTGACACTTGAAAACAAGTTCAGAAGGACACAAACAGGACCTAGCCCGCATGCACTAATACGCCCTGTATGCGCGGTCCTGTAGACCATTTCGTCATCGCGCTTCTCTATAGCTCTTATGAGCATTTCATCTTTCCTGGAAGTTACTTCGTGAGACTCATAATGATTCAGATCTGATGAGGCAACAAAAAGAGTAGGCTCAGACTCTGAAACCATTTCCTTGAAAGTGCCTGCAAGCTTTCTCGCGGTGTCAATGGACTGATCCGCCATTATTAGCGGGACAAGCAGAAAATCATTCCCGTACAGTACTTGAAGAAAAGGAATCTGAACTTCTACAGAGTGTTCAAGAATGTGAGCAGTAGTGTCTTCTGATAATGCGTCGCCAAAGCGATTCTCCAGGTCTTCAACAAATTGCTGGTCAACGTTTATTGAACCAAGCGGTGTTCGCCAGCTTCCGTGAGGCCAGGCAGATATTCCACGGCCGTAACCTGTATGATTCGGTCCGATTATCACAACTCTCTCTGGTTTGCCCACTTCAGCGGCCGCAAAATAGGCGTGTGCCGCTACTGGACCACTGTATACATAACCAGCATGCGGAGATATCAGACCGACCGGAGTTGCAATCTTATCAAGAACAGGTCCGGGCTTGCTGCCCGGACCCTTGTTGTGCTCAAAACATCTCTTGATCTCTATTTCCAGATCCTTCTCAGAACCCGCGTAGAATCTTCCCGCAACTGCAGGTCTTCTAATCACGGTTCGACAATCCTTGCAGTAATAATCACAGCCATTTCTTGCTGATTCTTTGTCTTAGTCTCAGAAGTGAAAAGCTTTCCAATAAAGGGAAGGTCACCAAGGAATGGCAGCTTTCTCACACTGACCTCTTCCTTTTCACTCACGAGCCCCCCGATAACAAGGGTATTTCCATCAGCAATAATGACATTGGTTTTGGCCTCTCTTCCCTGAAGCTCATATAGTGTATTGCCGAATGAGTCTCTGGCTCCGCGATCTGCTGCCTCAGTTACCTCTATCAAAATGTCAAGCAGAACGCGTCCATCTTCTCGCACGGTAGGTGTAATTATCATTCCCACACCGGTCTCCTGATACTGGACTTCCTCGACTATTCCTCCTTCAGTTTCACGACGAAGGATGTAAGGAATCCTATCTCCGATCAGGATCTTCGCTTGTTCTCCACTCATTGCCACAATTGATGGTTTGGAGAGCACCTGGTAGTCTGTGTCTCTATCCCTGAGTCTGCCCTGGATGCTTATATCAGTACCAGAAGCCAACATATGGACGATCGAAGAAACATCTATCATATCGAGAATACCGAGACTGAGCTTCAGGGTATCATCGCCCGAAGTGCTCAACTCCCAGTCTCCATGAGGAGTCGCGACCGAGAGTCTTGCCTGCATTTCTCTAAGAACCTCATCAAAGAGAGATTGTTCAATGACGAGTGTCTCGATTTCAACCTGCTTCTTTGCAGCAGTGATGGTTGTTCCAACCTCGTCAAAGACTTTCTGCACCGTAGCCCTGCTTACTCCCCTCACAACAAGAATGCCGTTTACTTCGTCGGCATGAACCTGTGCTCCGTAGAACTCAAGAAGAGCTTTTGTCTCCTGGAGCCTGTGGTAGACCCTGTAGATCTGTTCGGAAGTGTCCGCTTCCGGTGGAATAACGGCCACACGAGGAGCGATTGCGTAGACACTCCCAATCTTCTTGACGGTGATTGGTTTGACAGTCTCTATGGCTTCGATCAGTTCATCCCATGTGAGGTTTTTCGCTGTCATGGTTAATTGAAGATCGACAGGCTCAGCGAACAAAAGAGAAATATGGAGTCTCTCCGCGATCAATGATAGTATCTCTTCCAAATCAGCGTTCCTGACGTTGAGAGCGATCTTTCCATCATGGATCACGACTCCTCTCTCAGCCTCTTGCCGGACTCTTTTGTCCTCCTCCAACCTTCTGACAAGCTTTTCTGCCTCTTCCAG
>CAZSXB010000002.1:1582-74395 GCA_964611155.1 uncultured Thermotogaceae bacterium | reverse complement strand
ACTCTCTATCCAGTCAAGTTACAGATAACTACATCATTTCATACAGATGTGTGAAACCAATCCCGAGGAATTCTCATATGGAAAAGACAAGGTCTCTTGGCGCTTCAACGCTTTGCGGAAGAAGGAGAGTGCAGTTCCATTTCCCCGGGACATACTTTTGCAGCACCCTGTTTAGATCGCCGTGGTCAATCTCGTCAAGTGTCTTGAGCATCTCCTCGACCGTCTTCGGTCTTCCGCAAAGAATAGCTTCATCGATTTCTCTGCTGAGGATCTGCAGTGTTCCTTCAGTAGACATCAATAGTTTGCCCTTTAGACGTTCTTTGCCATAGTCAAACTGGGCGGGTGTGACACCGTGATCAACGAGTTTGCTCAGTTCCTTCTGAAGATGACCCAGAAACTTCTCCAGATTCTTTGGCCCCGTGACAGCACTGACGAATAACGTTCCATTCTTATGGTAAGAAACGAATTCAGAGTCTATCTGATATACGAGTCCAAGTTTCTCTCTAATCTCATGAAAAAGGATAGAACTCATACCGCTACCCAGCAATGTGTTGATTATCCTGAAGGCTTCAAAGTCTTTCGTTGAGGATCTTCCAGGTGACTGTTTCGAAAGAAGTATATGCACTTGCTGAAGATCATTTCGCTTCTCTTCCAGGTAAACTGGCTTGTGATTCATGATGGGAGACTTTCTGCAGTCAACACGGTCTCCTTCGGGAAAGGACTCCATGAATGCTGCGACGCTATCGAGAAGATCATCATCAAAGTTTCCAGCGACTGCGAACATCAGTCTTCCTGAATTGTAGACCCTGCCATAGTAATCCAGAACGGTATCTTTTGCAAATCTCTCAACAGATGAGGCAAAACCCTGTATGGGACGCCCAAAGTCCTTGTCCCAGATGTTCATAACTGTCATATCATAAATCCTGTCAAATGGATCATCCTCAGAGGTTGCGATCTCTTCCAGCACAACATTCTTTTCCAGTTCTATGTCCTCATCTGAAAACTGAGGATTCCTTATCATGTCTTCAAGTATTTCCAGAGCAATCTGTCCATGGGTGTCGGGGACTTTCGCATAGAATACTGTGGAGATCCTGCCGGTGTAAGCATTAAGGCCACCTCCCACGCGTTCTATGGGTTCCTTGAGATCGAAAGCTCCTCTGGTTGTTGTTCCTTTGAAGAGAGCATGTTCTACAAAATGAGAAATCCCGCTCTCGTCATCCTTTTCGTCTGCAGAGCCTCCCTTCACGGCAAAGGCTAGTGACACAGTCCTTGTGTCGGCTTTCCTCTCTCCGACAATCACAGATCCATTGTCCAATTCAAAATAGACCGGGCTTCCCGTCTCTGCCTTGTTGATCATTTCCTCTCTCTTCCTCGATCTCTATCACTCCGACCCGGAGGACGACGTGATGGTCTTCTGTCACTTCGTCTATCATCTTCCTTGACTTCTACACCTTGTTTCTTGATCTGAATCCTCCCCATGTTATCTGTTCCCGTGACTTCCACCATTACTGTAGACCCCACGTCATGAGTCTTGAGGAATTCGCGGATGTTTTCGCCGATTTTCGAAGCATGCAAAAGACCTGTCTTACCCGGTGCGAGTTCAACGAAGACACCGTACGGCTCTGTTCTGGTGATTTTACCTTCAAAGACCTGCCCAGGTTTCACATCTGAGATAATTGCTTCGATAACACTTACGAGCTTGCTCATCTTGGTTCTATCGTTGCACAGAAGCTTCACTATTCCCTTATTATCATCGATGAATATCTCTGCATCGTATTCGCTGCTAAGCCTCTTGATCGTCTTTCCGCCGGGACCAATGAGCTCCCCAACCTTGTCTGTAGGCACCGATATCGTCTCTATTGCAGGGGCATGATCAGAAAGTTCGTCTCTGTGTCCAGATATGGCTGTATTCATTATCTCAAGAATACTCAGACGTGCATTTCTTGCCTGTGTCAACGCTTTAAGCATTATCTCTTCTGTTACGCCAGATATCTTGACGTCCATCTGGAACGCGGTAATCCCCTCGGACGTTCCCACAACCTTGAAGTCCATGTCACCAAAGTGATCTTCATTGCCCAGGATATCAGTGAGAACGACAGTGTTGTCTGGCTCCTGAATGAGCCCCATGGCAACTCCCGCAACATGCTTCTTGATAGGCACACCAGCGGCCATCAACGCTAAAGAAGCAGAACAGACAGTAGCCATCGAGGAAGAGCCGTTGGATTCAAGAATCTCTGAAACAACGCGTATGGTGTATGGAAACTCATCATCTTTTGGAATGACACTCTTGAGTCCTCGTTCGGCAAGATGCCCGTGGCCTATCTCTCGTCTTCCTGGCCCTCTCAGCCTCTTGGTCTCACCAGTACTAAATGGTGGGAAGTTATAATGAAGCATGAAGCGCTTCGAGCCCTCTTCAAACATTGTATCGACGATTTGCTCATCCATGGGAGCTCCGAGAGTTACTATTCCCAGACTCTGTGTTTCGCCCCTGGTGAAGAGCGACGAACCATGAGCCCTGGGAAGTAGATCGAGTTCACACGATACAGGACGAATCTCGTCGTGGCTTCGACCATCCATTCTCTTGTCGTTCTCTGCAACAGAACGACGCATGACCCTCTTGACTCTTTCTTCAAAACACTCCTTGATGAAACCCAGGTTTTCTTCAAATAGCTCTTCTTCGATTGTCTCTGCAAGGGATTCTCTGTAGCTCTCAATCAAATCATTTCGGTATTCCTTGAGAGTCCTGTCCTTGGCATGTTTGCCTGGAACATCCATGAGCGCCAGTATCTTGTTATCATCAATCTTGTCTTCAAAGGCTTCAACAAATCCTTCCGGTACCTCAGGCGTCTCAAATTCAAGCTTCTCTATGTCGAAGGAACCAAGTATCTCCTTCTGGAAAGCAACTATTTCTTGAATCGCTCTATGTGCTTCAGAAAGAGCACTGACCATTTCCTGCTCCGTTACTTCCTTTGCTTCCCCCTCAACCATGGCTACCGATTCATCTGTTCCGGCAACAACTATATCCATTTTGCTTTTATCGAGTTGTTCGGCTGACGGGAAGAAGATGTATTCTCCATCAACAAGGCCAACTCTGACTGCGGCTGTCAAACCATCAAAAGGAACACGTGATACATTCAAAGCAAGAGAGCTTCCCAGTATTCCCCAGACATCGGGCGGATTATCAGGATCTGCAGACAGAACTGTCACTATTACCTGGACCTCGTGTGTGAATTCGTCAGGAAAGAGAGGTCTTATCGATCTGTCTACAATTCTCGCGCTGAGAATGGAGTTCTCACTTGGTCTACCTTCTCTCTTGATGAATCCTCCAGGTATCTTACCGGCTGCGTAGAATTTCTCCTGGTACTCCACAGTGAGTGGAAGGAAACCAGCGTTTGTCAGCGGATCATCAGAACAGTCTGCTGTTACCAGGATCATTGAATCCGCATATCGAAGAACAAAAGCACCACCGGCCTGCCTGGCCATTTTTCCGTGTTCAACTATCAGCTCTCTACCGAAGAGCTCCTTCTTCCAAATTCTGTAGTTATTCATTGCTACACCTCTTATGTATTCTGTGATTTTGCCACACCATTATATCAGCTTGTAACACCGCAAGTAATACATCGTTCTCATATGTGGCACGTTTTTCACCGAAGATCATTCAGGCATTAGCAGAAGGTAGATATCTTCCAGTGAAGCAGGCCGGGAATCATTGTTTTGACTTGCTAAACTTCTGAGTTCTTCAAAGGTTCCAGAAGCGATAATATTACCTGTGTGTATCAAAAGGATTCGGTCGCAGAGGATTTCAGCATCATGGGTAAGGTGAGTGGTCAATAGCACTGCCTGGCCGTTGTTCTTGAGGCGTGAAATCAGCTTGCGCATATTACTTGTTGATCTGGGATCAAGCCCAATTGTTGGTTCATCCAGGAAAAGGATCCTGGGGTTGTTGACTAGTGCACGAGCTACATTGATTCTTTGCTTCATTCCTGATGAAAAGAAACTTACCTGTTTGTTCTTCCATTTGATCATATCGACTTCTTCAAGTAGATCAATGCTTCTCTTGTTTGCTTGTTCTCTTGAAAGACCCGCAAGGCGTCCAAACAACACCAGGTTTTCCAGAGCAGTCAACCTTTCATAGAGGATTATTCTGTCAGTTACGAGGCTTACGCATGCTCTGACCTTATCCGGTTCTTTGCGTATGTCATATCCAAAGACGCTTGCCGTCCCTGATGTTGGCTTTATCAGGGTGGAAAGCAGGCGTATTGTTGTTGACTTGCCTGCGCCGTTAGGACCGAGTAGCCCAATTACTTCTCCTTCTGCGACTGAGAAGCTCAAGGAGTTAACAGCAACAAGGTTCCTGTACTTCTTTGTGAGGTTTGAGACATCAACAGCTTTCATCATTCTACCTCCGTCGTTCATTCTGTATTCTACACTAAGGAGCTCCTGTGGATATTATGGTTCTCAAGTGGCTGTCGAACCGACACGTGTTCCATGAGTCAAAAATGTAGTACTATTTGTACTGAACCAGGAGGTGTTACTGTGTTTCTAGATCCAACTTTTGTGTTGCTCATTCCGGCGATTATCCTGGCTTTTTGGGCTCAGTCAGAAGTTAAAAGGAGTTTCTCAAAGTATTCCAGAGTGAATTCTACATTCGGTATGACCGGAGTAAGGCTCGCTCGGTTTTTGCTCGACAATGCCGGCCTCAGCGATGTCGAAGTAGAGGCTGTGAGAGGGAAGCTGACTGATCATTATGATCCTCGCAGAAGAAGAGTCAGGCTGTCTGAGTCCACAATAAACAGCAAGTCAATAGCTGCACTTGGAGTTGTCGCGCATGAAGTCGGGCATGCGATACAGGATTCCAGGCAGTACACACCTTTGGTATTGAGGAACATGTTTGCTCCTGTTGCGGGGTTTGGTTCTTCTTTGAGCTGGATAGTATTCATTGTGGGTCTTCTCTTCTTTTCTCCAGTGATGATAAGGATAGGGATCGTTCTGTTTCTGTCGGTTGTATTGTTTGCGTTGATTACCCTGCCGGTGGAATTCAATGCCAGCAGGAGAGCGAAGAAACAGTTGGCTGCCATGGGGATGCCTGCCGGAGAACTTGCAGCCGTCGATAAGGTTTTGCGAGCTGCTTCAATGACCTATGTCGCTTCAACAGCTATGGCGATATTCCAGTTGTTGCGAATGGTGTTGCTCGCAGGTGCTTTTGGTAACAGGAACTGAACTTGAACGCCAGAGAATTAGCTCTTGAGATTCTTACGTTCTTTGATAATAATGGCTACGTACCTTTTCGGAAGATAGACCTGGCCCTTTACTCACTTCTTCAGGAAGAACGAGCGCTTTGCTGGAGCCTGATAATGGAAACTCTCAGAAAGCGATTCGCTCTTGATTGTGTATTGAGACCATACCTTAGAAAACCCAATAATCTCCCCAACCCTGTAAGAAACTCTTTAAGACTTGGGGCGTTACAACTTCTTTGGTATAAGGGCATTCCTGTTTATGCTTCAGTGAAAGCAACGGTTGATCTCATCAAAGAAAGACGCTTCAAGAACCTCGCAAATGCCATCTTAAGAAAAATCGCCTGTAAGAAAGACATGTATTCGCAGGAGTTTCCTGAGCTCCGTCGTGCCTATCCTGAATGGCTGAAAGATCATTGGGAAGAAATGGATTCATTTATCCCTTCGAAGGAACTCATGGAATTTTTCATTATGCAGGGACAGGATGCGTATCTTTTCGATGAGATTCAGCTGCAAGAACTTACCCGCCAGGGGATATCATACGTCAGGAGCTCAGTATCAAACGCAGTATACCTTACAGCTAGCCCGGAAAAGGCTCTAAGATCCGAAAGAGTTGACGAAATGTCTCTCATACTCAATAGAGAACTCGACATTCCAGTTATGAGCTATAAGGGATGCCTGAGTTCTCTCGAGAACAAGCCATGGTTGCTTCACACAGTGAGTCAATCAGCTGCCAGGGAAAGCGGGGAGAAGGCTTCCAGGCTCATGGAGGGGTTCATTGATCGTTTCAACAAAGGTGTTTACTATACTGATTCAATGACGTATTATGAAACAGTGGGAGCTGTCTCATCTTGTTCCTGCGTGGAAACAGATAAGGTTGAAGCTTTGTTGCTGTCGAAGAGAATTGAGTTCTCGAAAAGGGAGAAGGGGATTTGGCTAATGCCAGGACGCCCCTTGAAGCCATCTTTCATTTTCTGTTTCAGGAGGTCGTAGTGAGAGATATATACTCGCTTACCATTGAGGATCTCGCGGGATTCATGATTAAGACAGGTCAACAGAGATATCGTGCCGACCAGGTATATGAGTGGTTATACAGGAGATTAGCTAAGAGCTTTGATGATATGACGAATCTGTCCAAGACGCTTAGAGGAGAGCTTTCGCAACAATTCAATATGATCCCGATGAGAAGGCTCATGCGAGAGACTTCCGAAGATGGAACAGAGAAATACCTCTTCGAACTCACTGATGGGAACCTGATCGAATCCGTTCTGATAGATCATCTCGATAGGAAGACTTTTTGTGTCTCAACACAGGTTGGGTGCCCTGTGAAATGTGCATTCTGTGCTACCGGGCAATCTGGCTTCGTCAGGAACCTTACAGCAGGTGAAATAGTGTATCAGGTAGTTGAGATCGAGAGATGCTTGGGGGGGCTTGGTGGAATTAATGTAGTCTTCATGGGTATGGGAGAGCCGTTACTGAATATTGAAAACCTACTGAAGTCGATCAGAATACTTAACAGTTCGCAGGGAAGAGCGATTGGTATCAGGAGGTTCACGATTTCGACCGTCGGAATCCCTGAAGGTATAAGGACTATCGGAGAGGTAGTTCCAGGGGTAAAGCTATCAGTGTCCATCCATGCTCCAAGTGACAGTGTTAGAGACAAGCTGGTTCCTTTGAACAAGCAATATCGACTGAGTACACTCATCAAAGCCCTAAAAGAATATGTTGGACACACTGGGAACAGGATTACTTTTGAGTACGTCTTGATTGAAGAAGTTAATGACTCACCAGAGGACGCAAGAGATCTCTCAGAATTGGTTTCCGGGTTGCCTTCCTATGTGAACCTGATTCCACTGAATCCTACTGATTCGGAGTATAGACGTCCTTCAAGTGACAGGATCAGAAGCTTCCACAAAGAGCTTGAAGAAAGAGGGATAGAGGCGTTCGTAAGGATAGAAAAGGGTGGAGATATTGAAGCTGCATGTGGACAACTCCGCATCAGGTATCTAGAAGGAGGTTGATTTGGCGCCCAGAGAAGTCGGAAGAGTCTTGAGATTTGATAGTAGAACATGCATTGTTGTAGTTGAAGAAACAAAAGAGAGATACTCCTGTGCTCTTCCCGGGAAGTTTAAAACACAGGGAATTCGACCGATTGCCGGAGATGTTGTGGAGTTCACTCCTCTTGGTTTAACTGATGGTATTGTTAGAGCCATTCGAAACAGGAAGAACGAGTTGTCAAGACCGAGGGTAGCGAATATCGATCAGGTGATTCTGGTAACTTCCGTAAGGCACCCCCGGGTACCACTCAATATCGTTGACAGGTTTCTGGTTTTGACTGAACGAGAGGGAATAAAAACTAGCATAGTTCTGAACAAGGTCGACCTCCTTGAGGATAGCATGGAATTGGGGGCGTTTGAGAGGATTTATGGGAGTTTATATCCGGTGCTGGAAGTCTCCGCAAAGACAGGGAAAAACCTGGGCATGCTTCAAAGAATATTCCAGGGGAAGGTCTCCGCCGTGGCTGGAATGTCTGGAGTGGGAAAAAGCAGTATTCTGAATGCACTCAATCCCGGGTTGGGATTACGAGTCGCAGAAATCTCGGAGAAACTAGAGAGAGGGAAGCATACGACAAGTTCTATGGAGCTACTTGAATTCTCTTTTGGTGGATATGTGGCTGATACTCCTGGATTTGCCTCGCTTGATCTTAGAGATATTGGATTCTCTGAACTGAGAAGGTGTTTTCCTGAGATAAGAAACATCAATGACAGTTGTGCGTTTAACAACTGTTTGCATTATCAGGAGCCGGGTTGCTCAGTGAAGAAGATGGTAGAATCGGGTAAGTTATCTGCATCAAGGTACGAGAGCTACAAGACAATGTTGAACGAACTCAGAAATCAGGAATCGTTCCGCAACAGGAGGTAAGAGCATGGCTATGATTTCGCCATCGTTACTGGCAGCTGATCTTTCACATCTTTCAGAAGAGATCAAGAAAGTGAGATCTGCTGATCTGCTGCATATTGACGTAATGGACGGGGTATTTGTTCCCAACATCACATTTGGAGTCCCATTAATGGAAGCTCTTTCAAGAATTGATACACCACCTCTTGACGTGCACCTCATGATTGAGGATGCTTCCAGATATGCCGAAGAATACATCTCACTGGGTGCGTCAATACTCACTGTTCACGTTGAAGCTGTTACTCACCTTCATAGATTGATATGCAATATCAGGGATAAAGGTGCTGAGGCCTTCGTATCGCTTAATCCACATACTCCAGTCTCTTTGCTTGAGGAAATACTCCCGGTTGTCGATGGTGTGCTTGTGATGACAGTCAATCCTGGATTTACTGCCCAAAGATTCATCGCTTCAGTTGCTGGCAAAGTCAAGAAGCTTGATTTCATAAGGAATCAGTCTGGTTTACGATTCAAAATCGCTGTTGATGGAGGGGTCGATCTTTCGAATGCTTCTTCTCTCGTAAGTGACGGTGCCGATATTTTGGTTATGGGAGCAGCTGTTTTCAGATCGAACTCTCCTGGAGAAGTGGTTCAGAAGGTAAAGGAACTGAGAAGATGAGGCTCTACCTGGTCTCAACCAACTCTCACAAAGTTCGTGAGATATCTTCACTTGTTCCACCAGGTTTCTCCATTGAGTCACTGGGGACGGTTGTAAATAGCTGCGCTGTTGAAGAAGATGGCATCACCTATGTCCAGAATGCACTGAAGAAGCTGGAAGCTTTCCTTGACCTGGGCCTGCCATTGATCTCAGATGATTCTGGCCTTGAAATCGAAGCTCTCGGAGCGATGCCCGGTGTGAATTCAGCCAGGTATCTGGGGGATTGCGGTTTTGACCAGAAGATGAAAGATATTCTTCTGAAGCTGCGAGGCGTGACAAACAGAAGAGCAAGATTCGTATGTACTGCTGCATACACCGATAGCAAGGGCACTTATGTTGCTGCTGAAGGTATTATTGAGGGTACTATAAGTCATGAAATGAGGGGTGAACATGGTTTCGGATACGACCCCATATTCATCCCTGAAAACACTGACATGACTTTCGCTGAGCTTGGATCAGAATTCAAGAACAGTTGTAGCCACAGGTACCGCGCCTTCAAGAGGCTTTTCGAACTTCTGTCCCTTTGTACCGGGAGTAGATCATAATGGCAAAACCCAGGAAAATGAGTGCTATAGAGGTAAGCTGAGCTGTTCGGATTTCTCCAATGTAGAGACTATCGAGTCTCAGCGGTTCAATGAAATATCTGGCTATGGAATAGAGGATCATATATAGACCGGTAACTACACCATGTCTCCTTCTGCGCTTCATAACGAAAATCAGAACTAGAAAGACACCTATATTCCACAGGCTCTCATAAAGAAAAGTCGGGTGGAAATACTCGAAGCCTTCATAACCGGGCATTCTATATGCTCTCGGGACAAACATTCTCCACGGAAGACTTGTGGGTTCACCGTAGGCTTCGTAATTGATGAAGTTCCCCCATCTCCCAATCGCCTGAGCCAGTGGAAGAACCGCAACAAAGAGATCTGTTCCCTGCAAGAAACTCGCCTTTGCCTTCTTTCTGAATTTCGTGTAAAGATAAATGGCGATGAGAGCACCGAAAATTGCTCCATGAATGGCAAGTCCGGAGAAGCCTTCCCAGAAACGAAGCACCGATCCAGGATCATCACGAAACAGCTCCCAGGAAAAAGCTACAAACCACAGGCGAGCACCAATAATTCCGAGTATAACTCCCAAGAAAACGCCTTCAATCAGATGATCCTCAGAAAGCCCTTCTCTGATTGCTAGTTTTCTTCCCACGAGATACGCAAGAACAACACCTGTAGCAATCAGCACACCATACCAGCGGATTTCGAGAATACCCAACCTGAGCAGCACAGGCTGGAGGATTATGTTTCCCGCAAAGACTTCTTTGAGAAAGAAGTAGAGAATGATACTTCCGGCAACAACCGGAGCCAGGATATAAATAAGCCTCTTCATATGTACCCCCCTTAGTGTAGCAAGAGAATCATCAGTCCTCTTCAGAATCCGGAGTTTCGGATGAGTCGCCTTCATTATCTTCAGAGTCCCCTGTTGTTGTATGATCTAGTTCCTTGATATTGGCCTTTGCTGCAATCAGGTCGAGGACCTTCGAGCGTCGTATGCTTTCGGTGAAATCTTCCCTAACATCTTCACGTGACTTTATCAGTTCTTTTGCTCTTTCAGAAGAAATGCCCCACTGGGGCGCAAGACGCTGAGCAGTCTGCTGAAGCTCCTCTTCGGAGACCTCGATTTTCTCAGTTTCTGCTATCTCATCGATGATCCGGTTTCTTGTCAATTCTTCGAGTACGCCCTCCTTAAACTGCAAAAGGAGATCCCCTTCGCTTCCGGCCTGTTCGAGGTAGCTGTTGTAGCTCTTATCCTTCTTAGAGTTTTCTACAGCCCGCCTCACATAGTATTCAAGCGTTTTGTCAGAGATCTCCAGATCAGCGAATTCTACGATCTTCTGGTTGACCTGTTGCCTGAAGAAATCCTTCTTCCATGCTTCATAGGCTGCCTCTCCTTCTTTCTCTAGTTCCTTCTTAAGCTCTTCAAGGCTACTTGCGTTCTGCGACACGGTTTTTGCAAACTCATCTACAACTTCTGGAAGGATCTTTCTGTGCACTTCCTTTACTGTGACAGAGTATTCATACTTATTATCGGAGCCTTCAAAGGTTCTCTCAAATGAGACTTCGTCTCCCTTCTTCCTTCCCAAAACGCTGGTTACAATCGGTCGATCATCTTCTTTCTCGACCGTGAAGTCCTGGCTCTTCCTGTCGGCGATTGTCTTACCGTCTTTCACAATTGAATACTCAACATTTACATGATCGCCGTATTCTATGGGATCATCTTTGGGTTCAAGTATCGCGTTTTCATTTCTCAGTTCTTGAATTCTCTCCTCCACGTAGTTTTCTATTACCGAAGAGGGTTCAGGAACAGACAACTCCATCTCTGAGAGGTCCTTTATTTCGATTCTTGGACTACGATGAAGGTCAACTTTGAACACTGCCTTGTCTTCAGTTCTTTTTTGATCAACGATCACGGCAGGTATCACGATCTCTTCATCCTTGAGTGCTTCTTCAAGATCTTCCGTAAGGTTCTCCAGGACCAACTCATCAAGGCTTTCTCCCAGATAATTGATGATGATTCTTCTTGGGGCCTTACCTTTTCTGAATCCGGGAATTGTCTGCTTCATATTGACCAGTGCCACGACAGATTCTTCAGCGGTCTCAACCTCTTCCGGGCTGAAAACGAAATCGTAAGTTTCAACATTCTTTTCACGTTCAACGAGTTTCTTCTCCACTATATCTCCTCCATCAACAGAATAATCGAAATACTATTGTTCAAGAGATGAACAGTTCCAGGATGCCATTAAGAACATAAATGAGCAACAAGGCTCCGTTTCCGACGATCATTACAGAACCCGCACCAAAGATCCATCCAGTTATACCTTTATAACACCTGGGGCAGTGACAGGGCCAGATAGTCTATTTGATTTGTGAACCGGAACAGTTAGTTGCGTGGCCTCTGGCATTGTAGAACTCTCAATGATCGAATACAATTATAACTGCTCGCTGGTAATCTTTCACTGCGTAGCGGGCAGACGTTGTTTGAGTATCAGGATGCTTATCCTGGAGGCTGTTATGAAGTATGTATTGAGGTTCTGCAAGGGAGGGCTTCTGAGATTTCTTTCTAATCAGGAGACCGCTACTGCAATTGAAAGGATGCTTAGAAGGGCAAAGCTCTCAGTGAAGTTCACCGAGGGTTTTCATCCTCATCCAAAGATCAGCTATTCGTCAGCTGTCGCAACCTCTGTTGCGAGTGCAGCTGTATACGCCCTCGTTGAGACGGAAAAGAATGAACAGCTACTACTAAGTAGACTAAGAGAACAGGGGGTTCAAGCGCTTCGGCTTCTTGATGCGTGGATTGTTGAAGACAGTATCTCTATTAGCCACTTCATCGATGGATACGAGTTTCATTTGTTTCTACCAAGAATGAACTATCATATGGACCTGCCCGATGGAGGATTGATGGTCAAGAAACGCACGAAGAAAGGTGAACGCATTCTGTCAGTTTCAGAGGCGTTTCAGAACGTTTCTGTCGCAGCACTCAGCAAATACTATGTGGTAAAATACATGCAGCATTTCGACTGCCTGGTTCCTTACCAGGAGTGGCTGAGAATCATGAGCCTGGCGGACGAACCAGAGGAATCTGGGGTATATGCCTTTATCAGTGATGGCATGCTTGGTAATGCGAAGACTTCATTTATCCTGAATAGATTGGGAGGGAAAGAAGATGTCAGGTCACAATAAATGGGCGAATATCAAACACAGAAAGTCGGCACAGGACGCCAAACGTTCAAAGATGTTCACAAAGATTATCCGTGAGCTAATGGTTGCGGCTAGAGAAGGCGGTACAGACCCGAACACAAATAACAGCTTGAAATCAGCAATTGAGCGTGCGAAGTCCGTAAATATGCCGAAGGACACCATGGAAAAGGCCATCAAAAAAGGTGCCGGTGAACTCGAAGGGCAGTCGTTTGTGGAGGCCATATATGAGGGGTACGCTCCTGGCGGTGTTGCAATGCTTATTCGAGCACTCACAGACAACAAGAACAGGACCGCACAAGAACTCAGACATCTCCTTTCTAAGTACGGTGGCAACATGGCAGAGAGCGGGAGCGTCGCCTGGATGTTTGAAAGAAAGGGAGTCATTTCTGTTCCGGTTTCAGAGATCTCCGAAATGGAGGAGTTCGAGTTAATGGTAATAGAAGCTGGTGCAGAAGACATCAAGACTGACGACGAAATGGTCAGAATAATCACTGAACCTGAATCAGTATCAAGTGCCAGAAGTATCCTTGAAGAAAACGGATTCACCGTGACTAATGAACTTACCTACATTCCAAAGAACTCTATCCGTGTAGAAGGAAATGATGCTGAAAAAATGCTGAAGCTTCTGAGTATCATTGAGGATTGCGATGATGTCCAGGAGGTATTCTCCAACTTCGAGATGGATGATGCTGAGCTGGAAGCGATAATGGAAAGAATCGGCTAGGTCAGCACTTATGTGCCACCGACTGGGGTGTGTTGATTGTTGTCAGTAGCGCTGCTTGTTGCTTTAATATCTGACCAGGTATCAAAAGCAATTGTTGAGCAGCAAATGGTCTACCTTGAACGTGTTGACCTGATTGGAAGCTTGCTCGGTCTGCGATATGTTCATAATACTGGCATAGGTTTTGGTCTTCTAAGAGGATTGGACCCTTTCCTGATAGCTGGAATTCAGCTTATGATAATAGGTGTGGTTCTTCTAGCGGTCTTCAGGTTCAGATATCAGATTACCATTGCAGAAGAGTTCTTTGTCGGGATGATCATAGGAGGAGCTTTCGGGAATCTGGTAGATCGATTGCGACTAGGCTATGTTGTAGATTTCATTGAGCTCCCTTTTTGGCCGATATTCAATGCCGCAGACAGTTTCTTGGTGGTTGGAGCAGTTTTGCTTCTGATTACCTACTACAGGAGAGAAAGACGTGCACATAGAGCTCACAGTATCTAGTCGTGAGCGAGGTTGGCGACTTGATCAGTATGTTACAGAGAAGGGGCCACCATGGTTGTCCAGGTCTCAGGTGAAAAAGATTATCACTGAGGGGAAGGTAAGAGTAAACAAAGCCATAAGGAAACCTGCTCATAGAATCAAGTTAGGTGACACCATATCTTTCGACATTCCGAGTAGTCCGGCAAAAGCCGATATCCCTCGACGTGAAGATATTCCGCTCTCCATATTATTCGAAGACTCAGACATAATTGTTGTAGACAAACCTGCCGGGATGATTGTACACCCTGTTCCACGCAGAAAGTCGGGAACATTGGTGAACGCCCTCCTTGCGCACTGCGAGACATTTCATAAGATGAGTAGTATGGAGCGTCCTGGAATTGTTCACCGACTTGACAAGGAGACATCTGGGGTCATGGTAGTTGCCAAGACTGAGACTGCCCATACTTCTTTATCGCAACAGTTCAAAGCAAGGGAAGTTACGAAAACATACCTGGCTATTGTGAAGGGAAAGGTGCCACTCGACGGAGTAATCGATGTTCCGATTGCAAGGCATCCGGTAAATAGACTGAAGATGAAAATCGATCCAGTTGGGAAACCAGCACGCACGCTATTTAGAAGATTGCGATCATTTGGAAACTCAGCTTCTGTTGTTCTTGTCAGAACAGAAACGGGGAGAACACACCAAATTCGTGTCCATTTCAAACATCTCGGGTCCCCCTTGCTTGGAGATCGTCTGTATGGTAATGCCCGTCAGGACGAGGCTTTTGATGTGAAGCGACAGATGCTTCACGCAATGAAGCTTTGTTTCACACATCCCTCAACACGAAACCGAGTTTGCATTTTATCTCGCATACCTGAAGACATGAAAGTGGTCCTCTCAAATCTGACAGATTTGGAGAGAAAAGGGACTTGAGATTTGCATTTGTCATAAGTGGGGAAGACATATTCGAGTCTGTGATTGCTCCAGAGAAGTTGATAGCGCAGCTCAAGAAAGAAAACTACGATGGCTGTGTGATCATAGATTCTTCACTTTCTTCTTTCCCAGAATGGTTTGAGTTTCTCGTTTCCAGAGGGTTAAAGGTTCTTCCGGGCCTGAGAGAAGAGAGTCGTTATGTTCTGGCAAATGGACCTGATGGGTTAAGAGATCTCATAAGGTATTCGAACGGAATTAGGGAGGTCTCTTCGGAACTTGTTGTCGTAGAAGGTCCGTCAAGGAATATCGATGAAAGTGGAGTCGTTTGGGAGACCAGGTACTGCAGTTCTGGAGAGAAAGCCTTACTGAATGCCTACAGGGAAGCAGGAGGATTAAAACCTTTAGAGGCAGATTACGGACTGCTTTCGAAGGATGAATACGACAGGATGCTCACACCCGAGATTTCCAGAGTGCTTTCAGAGATGATTCCTCTTGATCATCTCAGTATCCCCAATCAGGTTTTCCCCGTTAAGTCCTCAGCAGAAGAACTCCGTGGCAGAGCTATGAGTAAACTGCGATCCGAAAGACTACATGAAGATGCGAACTATATTAATCGTCTGGAAACAGAACTCTCAGAAATCGCACGATCGGACTACTGTGATTACTTTGCGACAACTGAGGAAATCGTTCGTATCGCAAAAGAAAAGGGTTTCTGGATGGGTCCTGGCAGAGGATCGGCAGTTGGGTCTCTTCTCGTGTGGACTCTGGGAATTACCCATATAGACCCGGTTAAGCATGGACTGTACTTCGAGCGCTTCTTGAACTCCTACAGGAAAGACTTCCCGGATATCGATCTTGATATTGAAGACACCAGCAGAAGAGAGATGATATACGAGTTATCAAAACACTTTGGAGTAAACAAAGTTGCACTGCTGGAGACCAAGACAACTTTCTCCTTTAAGTCAGCCCTGAGGACTATTGGAAGGAGAATGGGTATCACAGACAGGCAGATTTCAGAGATCATTCGAGGTGGAGTGTCTGCAAAGACAGCTTTTGGGAATCACAGTCCATCTGATCTTCAGAGAGCGGTGAACTGGGCAAAGGCACTTGAAGGGTTCCGGTCGGGTGTTTCCATCCATGCAGCCGGCGTAATTCTTTCCGGACAGGATTTGAGAGAGGCAATCCCTGTTAAGGAACACGAGGATATGCTCGTTTCTTATTGGGGGATCAACGCCCTGCAGATGGTTGGGTGGCAGAAACTTGACATACTCGGGCTTAAGAACCTTCGTCTGCTTAAGGAGCTATTAGATTCAGATCCGCCCTGGGAAAAACCTACAGATGATGTCCAGACATATCATGTACTGTCTTCGGGGTTTACTACCGGAACCTTTCAGATGGAAAGGCAAGAGGCTACTAGAATCGTGCGTAAGGTTAGACCGTGCAATATCCAGGAGATTGCTCTTACAATAGCCCTGAATCGTCCGGGCCCTCTGCGTTCAGGTATAACCAATGAGTTCATCAATATGAGGGCAAAAAGATCAGCTGGCTTGCTCTGTCATGATTCCTTCTCAGCAGCTACAGAAGATACTTTTGGTCTGGTAGTTTTTCAAGAGCAGTTGATCAGACTCTTCGTTGAAAATCTTGGACTTGACGCAGGTGCTGCCGAGTTCCTGAGACGGGCAATATCCAAGAAGGACAGAAAGATGCTTAATGATGCTCTGGAACTGGTCGACAAAGAAGAGACATCTTGTTCATCAGAAGAAGCGAGAGCAATAGTTGATAATGCTCGCAGTTTTGCTGAATATACTTTCAACAAGTCTCATAGTTACGGATATGCACTTTTGACATACTGGATGGCTTACTGCAAAGCGAACAAACCGGGAGAGTTCTACTCAAAGATGATGCCACTGTTACCTCGTGAATCCAGACTCAGGGCCGCTGCTGAAGCAAGGGCAATGAACATGTCTTTCAAGCTGTGTTCCGGAGGCGACAATACCAGGGGAAATGTCATTAAGGTTCTACCAGCCGACTTTATTGCACTGGGAAGGGCAGAGGACATTGTCTCTTCAATACCGCAGGAAGAGTCATTTCATGCTTTTGTTATGAAACACAAAGGGAGACTCAACGCAAGAGAGCTGGAGAATCTTATCAGGATCGGCTTCTTAGACAGATTTGGAGGTCGCAAACAGATGCTCAAACTTATGAAGAGCGCACTGGCCGGAGTTGATCCTTCCCTGAGATCAGTGCTGAAGCTATTTGGATATAAGGAACAGATTGAAACTGAAGCGGAGATAGACCATGAATGGGAGAAGGCCTTAATGGAAAACACACTCATTGGTTTCAACATTACCGAGTATGATGCAGGAGTTCCCGAGAGCGATGTGTGTGACACGACTATAACCCGTGCGTTGGCCTGTCTGGACACAGGGGTAGCTCCTTTTTGTCTGTTCGTGAAGGATGGAAGACAGTACATCGCCGACGGCAAGACATTGATAGAGATGTCGGGGAAGATCCCAGAATCCGGGTTTGCTGTTTTCCGCTCGGGAACACCTTCAAACAGGGAACTTGTGGGAGAAAGCGAGGCGATCGAAGTCGTCAGGATATACAATCATCCTGTGCCAGACGATCTGATCGAGAAGTGTTCATTATCAAATACCCTTAAACTCAGAATCGGAAATAGGTATCTTTCAGTAAGGGGGGCAAGAGTGATGGGGCTTCCTCCAGATAGAATCGAGGTTGTCAGAAGATGAAAGTATTCTTGGTCAGACACGGGGAGACAGAGTGGAATTCGGAAGGCAGATGGCAAGGTCAGTCAGATATATGTCTTAACGAAAAAGGGATTGAACAGGTTAACGCTACTGCGAGGCTCCTTGGTGACCTTATTGCTTGTCGTCCAACAATATACACGAGCGATCTGAGAAGGGCCAGACAGACTGCAGAAATACTCGGAAAGGAACTGCAGATTGTGCCAACAGAGAACAGAACGCTTAGAGAATGCGATTTTGGCCTCTGGAACGGGATGACTTTTGATGAGATTAAGACAAGCTGTTATGAAGCTTTCTGTCAATGGGTTTCGACACCAGAGTCAGAAGTAGAAGGGACCGAATCTCTGGATGCTGTGCAGAAGAGGGCACATAAGTCTTTTACAGAAATCACAAACGCCCACGATCAGAACGAGGTGATTATTATCGTTTCTCATGCCTTGTGGATCAAGGTTCTGATTTGCAAGATCATTGGAAGTCAGCCCAACAATTACTACAAGATTATGCTTGATAATGGCGGGTTCGCCATTACTGAATTACATGAAAGGGGATACTGGAAGCTTGAGTTATTGAACGTTTCTCCGGAGCGTCTGAAGCATCTGGGGGAGAAAACGTGAAAGCCAATGTAATCCTTGAAAGAACTCTTAGAGGACCCTGTGAGAGTACTGTAATAGTAATCGACGTGCTGAGAGCAACATCATCAGCAGTGACTGCTTTTGCCAAAGGCTTGAAGCAGCTGGAGGTGGTTGAGTCGCTTGAGGAAGCACTCAGGATGAAGCGGGAGAACCCCGAACTCCTTATAGCTGGTGAACGCAGTGGTTTGAAGCCTGATGGATTCGATCTTGGAAACTCACCATGTGAGTTTACTGAGCATGAAGTGAAAGGAAAGAAGCTCGTGATGACAACCAGCAATGGGACCAGGGCGATCAAGAGGTTTCTGGGAGATAGAGTTATATATCTTGCTGCTTTTATCAATTACCGTTTTGTCGCAAAGAGCGTTATTGAATCCGGCAATGGAACGACAATCGTCTGTGCGGGAACTGATGGTGTTCCTTGTTTGGAAGATGTATTCTGTGCTGGTGCGATTGTTAAAGAGCTGATTTGCGCAGGATACAGAATTGATGATGCTGCAAGAATAGCATATGCAACGTATGACACTTACGAGTCTGATACTGAGAGCATGCTCAAGAAAGAATCAGATCACGGGATGTACCTGGAGAGAATAGGTCTTGGAGAAGACCTGGTGTATTGTGCTAGAATGAACATACATGACGTGGTACCATTCTCGCGAGGGCAGAGTTTTGTGCTTTATTAGTCTTTTTTATTAGCGGTTAGGGGGGGTATTCATGCAAAGTGTTACCACACTTGAGAACATTGTCAACAGATTGCCCGGGATTCAGGGAGCAAAAGTGCTGGCTGAAGATGATGAAATACGAGAGATTCATGTTCTCGCTGATGCCGAGAAGCCAGCAAAACAGATTGTAAGGGATATTGAGACTGCGATATTCGCTGCTTCAGGCACACGCATTGATCGAAAGATAGTCAGTGTAGCTCAGTTGTCTTCAGCGACAGAGACAAGAGACCATGAAGAAGACGATGAAGCACAGCTGGAGGATTCTTATCACGAAACGAGCCATGACGTTTCAAGGTTCAACCTTGTCTCTGTCCAGACCAGCACTGATACCAGGAAGATGTCTATTACCGTGGTAATCGACGATTCAGGCACGCGTCTGTCGGGGAGTTCTGTTGTCGACGTCAAAGATGACGAGAAGTATATGGCCGTAGTGGAGGCAACTGTAGCTGCTGTGAGATCATCTCTTCCGAGTTTCAGGGTAGAATTCTTCGAACGACTCAAATACGGCTTGTCAGAAGTCTTCCTTGCCGTTGCTTCATCTGTGTCGGGAGGCAAGAGAGAGAAGGAAGCAAGCGCAAGAATGTGCAGAAAAGACAGTTTCAATGATATTGTGCTTGTCTTGCTGGAAGCTCTTAACAAAATCTGATGGGGTTTGGTGTGGATATTTCTCGAAATGTTCAGGCCGTGAAGCCATCGCAGACACTGCAGTTTAACAAAAAGGCCATAGAGCTGATCCAGTCAGGAGTGGATGTAGTAAAGCTCACCGCAGGAGAACCAGACTTCAATACTCCCACAGAGATTGTGAATGCAGCAATAGAAGCAATGAATGCCGGTAGAACCAAGTATACTGATTCCAGCGGGATTGTTGAGCTCAGGCAGGGAATTGCCAGGAAACTCTTTGAAGATAATGGACTGAAATATGATTCCGGGGACATTGTCGTCACGAATGGTGTTAAACAGGCTCTTTACAGTGTTTTCAAAGCTACACTGAATGAGAACGATCAGGTCATACTGATAACCCCGTGCTGGGTTAGCTACGAGGCTCAAGTCCGGATGAATGGCGGTGAGCCTGTTCTGGTTCAGGCTAAAGAGGAAAGGGGTTTTGTTCCTGATATCTCCGCAATCAGGCAGGCAATAACTGAAAGAACACGAGCAATAGTCATAAACTCTCCCAACAACCCTACCGGGGCCGTCTACTCTCGCTCATTCTTTGAGGAGCTTGCAGAAGTTGTTATCAAAAAAGATCTCTTTGTGGTGTCTGACGAAGTTTATGAGAGACTGATCTTCGAAGGGCAGCATCACAGCATTGCTTCTGAACCTTTGATGAAAGACAGGACCGTTGTTGTTAATGGTTTCTCGAAGTCTCACGCAATGACAGGCTGGAGGATAGGCTATATGGCAGGTCCAACGCAGCTGTCGAAAGCAGTTGCCAGGATTCAGGATCATCTGTGCTCCAATGTGAACACACTAGCACAATATGCTGCTCTTCGAGCGTTGACTGTCAGCAACGATTCAATGAAGCATGAATTCATGAGGAGAAGGCAGTTACTATCCGAGGGCCTTTCCGAGATAGGGCTGAAATTCACTATGCCGGAAGGCGCTTTTTATTTCTTTGTTGATGTGAGAGACTTCCTGGGCAGTAAATATAAGGACTCTCTTGAATTATCTCTGGCGTTGCTTGAAAAGGCCAGGGTAGGAGTCGTTCCAGGAAGCGCCTTCAATTACGAAGGCTACATTCGATTGTCATATGCAGCCTCTGAAGAAGATATTCTGGAAGCGGCGCGAAGAATGCGGGACTTCTTCAGGGAGATTGCTTTCCAGCCCAGTTGAGTCCCCATCTGAAGAGATCAGCAACATACCTTACACTCTCAAAAGATGATCGTCCCAGCTGATCGATCAGGGAATCAAAAGCCAGTCTGAATTCTGTCTGGGAATTACCTGTTCGTCCTTCCAGAAGACACTCAATGACAGCTGCTATCATATCTGCGCACCTTACTAGTTCTCCTTCATTACCTGTAAATGGATTCAGTGATCTCTCCCGGAGTGCCTGAACAAGTTCTTTCGGCATTTTAGAAAATAGCTCTTTGTCGAGCATCTTCTCTTCGACTCTCGAGATCACTTCATCAAAACCTGTGACCTTCTTTTTGGTCGGAGTAATTATGTCACCGGTCAGGCTTTCTGATATATCGTGCAGCAGAGCTCTTTTCGTAACTTCAACAGTATCAAGGTGATTCCCCGCATCGTTCTCCATGCAGGCCAAAACGAAAGCAATAACGGATACGTAGAATGAATGGCCTGCTACTGTGGTTTTGACATTGCGATTCATTCTGTTCCATCTGATCGATCTCAACAGTACCAGAAGAGAAGCTTCGTAGCTCTCCAACCAGGAAGCCTGCTTCAGGAGGTTGTAAGGTTTGAAGTCAGAAAAGTGACTGGTTCTTTCGGTAAGACTATGGATGGGCTGTGAGAAGTGATCAGGGAAGAATCTTGCGTGGATTTCAGCCTCAAGCCTTGCTGACATCAGGTCGGCAGCTGCAATAATCCTCCCTTCAGTTGATTCGTCTCTTGACTGAAAGAGTGAATCCGAGAACTGCTCTCGTCGCGAACTATTAACGTACCCAAGGATCTCTTCCACAGCTGTCTCATATACCTGTTTCCACTTGTCCGGGGCTAATTCACGAATCAGGTTTTTCGTGTCCACCGAGATATCAGAGAGCACACACTTCGGAAGCTCTTTAAGGACAATTCGCTCATAGAGCTTCTCCTCCTTTATGACTATTCCGGCGTCTTTGGACAATTCTGACATCAACATGGCAAAATGTGAAGAAATGAAAGCATTCTCTGCCTCATTGGTTCTCATGATTGTCGGTTTGTTGTTCCACCGAAACATTGTGAAGAGATTCGATGTAACATCAAGGAGTCGAACATATCCTCTGTACATGAATTCGCCTTCTTCTCTGCTTGATTGCCTTTAACGAATTATTGTATCATATCAGACGTATATCCCATAAGAGAGGCGATTTGATGACTGTCAGCAAATGGGTTAACAGGGCTTACCCTGTCTATCGAGGAAGCGAAACCGTGGAAAAGGTTGCAAGAGAAGAGAAGACGCTGGGGTTTAGCACGATAGTAGTAATGGATGATAATGACAAGCTACTAGGAACTGTTTCGGCTGAACGCATCTCTGGAGAAGACCGTTCGAAGAAGCTCGAAGAATTCATTGTTGAGTCTCCGTATTTCTGTCTTGTTGATGACTACATTGAAGACGCCGTACTCATGCTTATTGAAAGCCGTGATTTTGTCCTCCCGGTGATTGATGATAGATCAAGGGTTCTCGGAGCAATAACTGTATATGAGATCCTTGAAGCTCTCATGGAGTTTACGGCGATGGACAGAAGTGGATGCAGGATTTCAATGCTGCTCGAAGACGTTCCGGGATCACTCAAGGGTGTTGTAGATGCACTGGCGGAAAGCGAAATAAACATTCTTTCCATTGTCACAACGACCCAGGAAGACAGCAGAAAAAGAGTTGTCATAAGGACCTCTGACACAGACATCGGGAAGATTGCAGAAGCTCTTGAAGGAAGTACCGCAATGCTGGAATCGATTACCGAGGAGGAAGGGTTCAGTGCTTGACTCCGCAAGAGCTGCTTTGCTGGGTCTAGTACAGGGTTTGACTGAGTTTATTCCAGTCTCTTCTTCCGGGCACTTGACGATTA
The DNA here is from genome assembly GCA_964611155.1 of uncultured Thermotogaceae bacterium. Classification (GTDB taxonomy): domain Bacteria; phylum Thermotogota; class Thermotogae; order Petrotogales; family Kosmotogaceae; genus UBA9910. The sequence continues at coordinate 51,829 of CAZSXB010000002.1, read as the reverse complement.
TTTCAGCCTTCTTTGGTGTCGAACTCGAGGGGCAACAACTGAGAGTGTTCTTCTCCATACTTCACCTTGCAACGCTGCTTGCCGTGATGGTCTTTACACGACGAGATATTGCTATGATCATCAAAGGACTTTTCAGTAAAGAAGGTAACAGGAAACAAGCAAACAGTCTTTTATTGCTACTTGTTGCAGCTACAATTCCTGCAGGGATCGCCGGGCTGTTCTTTGGAGATTACATTGACTTCAGTGGGGTGCAGCTTTCAGCGGCTCTGCTATTTGTCACAGCAGCAGTGCTGTGGCTTTCTGAGAAGCTCTCAGGGCACAGGATACTGTTCGATATGGATTTCAGAGCGGCGTTGTTTATTGGGGTATTCCAGGCTCTTGCGTTATTTCCTGGTATTTCCAGAAGTGGTATGACGATATTTGGAGCGCTCATAATCGGTTTGCGACGTGATGAAGCCGTTCGTTTTTCTTTCTTGATGAGTCTTCCGATCATTCTTGCTGCTGGTATTTTGGACGCGGGACGCGCACAGCTTCCAGCGGTTCCTGTGATTCTGGGCTCTGTAATCGCTTTTGTCAGTGGACTCTTTGGTCTGTGGTTTCTGAAACGAATAGTTATGAAGGGTGGTCTGCGAGCTGTATCCATCTACTGTATAATTGTTGGTGGAATCAGTATGTTTTTCGCCGGAGGCGTCTGAGATTGGTTTTTGACATACTATGTCCAGGAAACTCTGTCTATGTGCCAGGGGTGATAGATTCTCCCTCGAGTACGACTATGTTGCTTGCAGACAAGACGAGGAATGTTCTGGTTGATCCGGGCGGTTTTTCTTCTATGAAGCGGCTTGAGACTGCACTTAGAGAGAAGGATTTCGGTGTCAATGATATCACTGACATCTTGCTCACTCACTTGCACATGGACCATGCCTTTAACACCCTTTTCTTCCCAAACGCGACTGTCCATCTGGGAAGAGAGTATTTGACGAAAGACTACAGTCAGTTTGGACCAATAATCGGGAGAATGTACTCAGTAGTCGTGGATAACTGGAAAAGCACTCACGTTTTCGAGGAGAAGCTTCTTTGGGATTGTGTAGAGATACATGATACACCCTTTCATTCAAGAGAACACAAGTCATTTGTGGTTCATACCGAAAATGTGGGGAAGGTCCTGGTCTGTGGAGATCTATGTGAACGTCGGTATCATTTTCACGAAATGAGAAAGGGCATGAGAAGTGATCAAGCAGCGGAGATCATTCTTGGGCTGAGCGAACAGGTAGATGTCCTGGTCTTTTCACACGACTTGCCTATCTACAAGGAGTGAGCAGAATGAAGGTTTTGTTCGTAGCATATGAGGTCTATCCGTTTGCGAAAGTTGGAGGACTCGCGGACGTGGCTGGTACACTCCCGAAGTTCCTGAAAAAGTTGGGGGTTGATATTGAAATCGTGATGCCCTACCATCCTGGAATAGGAACCAGGAACATCATCTCTACAGGACTTAAGTTGTCCACAACGTATGTTGAAAATGGCTATGTTTTTGATGCTTTCGAGAGTACACTCCCCGATTCAGATGTTAGAGTCTTCCTACTGAGAAATGAGGAACTCATTGATTCCGCCGAGATCTACGGGGGGCGAGACCTTGGTGTTCAGGCAATGGCCTTCTGCGATGCAGTAACATCATTCATACAGGGCAGGTCATATGATGTTGTACACATAAACGATTGGCAAACAGCATTGGTCGCTCCTTATCTTGAGGATCTTGGCAAAAGTGCTCCTGCAAGACTATTCACAATCCATAATCTTGGATATCAGGGGGACTTTTCACCTGATTACTTCTACAGGGCTGGACTACCTGATCGTTTTTTCACTTATGAAGGTGTACTGCACTATGGGAAATTCAACTTTCTGAAGTCAGCTTTGATCTATGCTGATGTGTTGAACACGGTTAGCAAAACTTATGCCGAGGAGATTCAGACAGAAGAATACGGGGCGGGGCTACACGAGGTCTTGAGATTCAGAAAGGACGATTTGTTCGGCGTACTTAACGGGATTGATTACGATATATATAATCCTCAGAGCGATATACGACTGCCATACAGTTTCACTGTGGAAAATCTTGATGGGAAAGCGAAATGTAAGAGTGCTCTTCAACAAGAACTGAAGCTGGAGGTTTCTGATAGACCTCTAGTATCGCTGATATCAAGGTTGGTTCACCAGAAAGGACTTGACATATTGTCTGATGTTGTTCACAACATCGTTGCTCATGGTGTGCAGATGGTTGTTCTGGGCACAGGGGACAATCACTTTGAATCGGTATTCAGGAGTGTGTCAAAGCGTTACCCAGAAATGGTTTCCGTGAATCTGCTGTTTGATCAGGATCTTGCACAAAGAATATACGCTGGATCTGATATGTTTCTGATGCCTTCTTTGTACGAACCCTGTGGACTTGGCCAGATGTTTTCGATGCGTTATGGTACGATTCCTATTGTGCGTTATACAGGAGGTCTGAAAGATACTGTCAGGGAATTCGATGAGAAATTGAGTACTGGTAATGGGTTTGGATTCACTGAATATTCTGGAGACGCCCTTTTTGAAGCTGTTAAGAGAGCAGTGAGTTATTTTGATAGAAAGGATATTTGGAGAAAGATTATCAAAAACGCAATGGAAACGGATTGTTCCTGGAGTAGATCGGCAGACGAGTATATAACTCTCTATGATTCTTCGATAAACAGGAGAAAGGAGAAATTTCATAATGCCTGAGCTGAGAAAAGACCCGATAATGAAGAGGTGGGTTATTATCGCCACCGAGAGAGCAAAACGTCCACATGACTTTGTTGGAAGCAAGGAAGAGGTTTCCAGCTCATTCTGTCCCTTTGATTATGGAAATGAGCACACCACTCCCCCTGAAATCCTTGCTTTTCGTCCAGCAGATACTGAGAAGGATTCACCGGGTTGGTGGGTAAGGATTGTGGCCAACAAGTTTCCAGCACTTGACCCTGAGGCTGAACCAGAGAAATTCGGTCACGGCATGTATGATGTGATCAAGGGTTTTGGTACCCATGAGGTGATTGTTGAGACACCCGACCACAAAGCGAGTCTGGCAACGCTTCCATATAAGCAGGTCAAAGAAGTTATTTGGGCCTACAGAGAAAGGTACAAGACACTTGAAAAGGATCCAAGAGTTAGATATGTGCTGATTTTCAAGAATCATGGAAAGGATGCAGGAGCTTCTTTGGAGCATTCTCATTCACAGCTCATAGCCACTCCAATTGTTCCGAAGAGAGTTATGGAGGAAATCGAAGGTAGCAGGGAGTACTTTGCATTCAGAGATCGGTGCATATTCTGCGACATGGTTAACCAGGAACGTCTTGAAGGGACCAGGATTGTCGAGGAGAATGATGATTTTGTGGCTTTTGCGCCCTTTGCGTCACGTTTCCCCTTTGAGACGTGGATTCTCCCAAGAGTACACCAGTACAATTTTGGCAGCATTGAAGCGGATCAGATAGACAGATTCGCCGCTATTGTCAAAAGCGTTCTCCTGAGAATCTACAAGGCATTAGATAACCCTCCGTATAATTTCATGCTGCATACCGGGATTAGCGGAGAAGAAGGAAACCAGTACTATCACTGGCACCTGGAGATCGTTCCCAGGTTGACCAGAGTAGCAGGGTTTGAGTGGGGTTCGGGATTCTACATAAATCCCGTTCCGCCGGAAGATGCTGGGAGATACCTCAGAGAAGTTGAGTTGAAGAAGCAATGAAACCTGACGTAAACGAAGCTTTGATAAGAAAACTTGAAAGACTCGCGATGATTAGCCTTACTGAGGATGAAAGAGAGAGGTTGACCACTGATATTCGTCGGATTCTCGATTTCATGCAGTCTCTTGATGAAGTGTATGTTGAAGGAATCGAAGAGATGGTTTCCCCGGTGTCTACGCCGATGGAAATGAGAGAAGAGATCCAGGAGCATTTTCCTGACGTCGAGTCAATTGTCGAGATGTTTCCTGACAGCTCAAAGCGATACCTGAAGGTTCCCCCCATTAAGGGCGATGAATAATAGGGCGATTGGAGCTTACTTTGAAGATAGAGCGTGTGCATATCTGAAGGATAAAGGATTCAAGATCCTGCATAGAAACGTCAGATACAGATTTGGAGAGATTGACATAGTCGCGCTTTTTGGACGAGCCCTGGTTTTTGTGGAAGTCAAGGGAGGAAATTGTTTTTTCCCTCCAAGATTGAGGATCAACGAGAAGAAGCTCAGGGCAATTGAAATGGCAGCCAACATGTATACAAAGGGTCTTGGCGACAAGTACGAGTCTTACAGGCTCGATGTGATAGAGGTGCTTGACAGCGGAGAAGTGAATCATATTGAAGGAGTTGGGAAGTGGTAGCATGAGAACATCTGATGAGATAAGAAACGAATACAAGAGATGGTTAGAGAAAGCGTCTCATGAAGCGGTAGAAGAGCTCAAGACTCTTTCACCCGAGGAAATCACAGAGAGGTTTTTTCAGGATCTTGAGTTCGGAACAGGTGGTATAAGAGGAAAGATTGGAATGGGCACGAATCGCATGAACATCTATACTATTACAAGGGCTTCGCGTGGTTTTGCCCGATGGATTAACGAGAACTCCCATACTCCCTCAGTTGCGATTGCCCATGACACACGCCAGAAGTCTGAGACGTTTGCATATAGAGCTGCAGCTGTCTTTGATGCTTCGGGAGTTGCGGTGCACATCTTCGATTTTCCTGCAGCTACTCCTCTACTTAGCTATGCTGTCAGGGAACTGGGTTGCTCCGGTGGAGTGGTAATAACTGCAAGTCATAACCCAAGGGAATACAACGGGTTCAAGGTATATTCGAGTGACGGTACACAAGCAGTTCCTGCTATTGCTGAGAGAATCACCTCTCTCGTTAAGGAAAGTGACTTCTTCATGGATTTGCCGGAGAAGAGCGAAGAAGCTCGGATAGTCTCGCTCGATTTGGTCGAAGAGTATAAGAAGACTGTCATTGGCCTGGTAAAAGCAGTCAGAGAAATTGATGAAAAGGTTAAGGTAGTCTATACTCCACTTCATGGCACCGGCAAGTACCTCGTGCCAGATGTGTTAAGGCAGCTTGGGCATGTGGTAATTGAGGAACCATCACAGTCGATTCCCGATAGTGATTTTCCAACGGTGTCATACCCAAACCCAGAAGACAGAAGCACCTATGCTCTTGCGCTTGAGCTTGCGCGAGCTGAGAATGCAGACCTGGTCATTTCAACCGATCCAGATTGTGACCGTATGGGAATAATGGCTCGTTCCGGTGAGGAGTATGTATTCCTTACAGGAAACCAGATAGGTATAATGCTTACTGAATTCCTTCTTGGAGAGTTGTCTACCAGGTTTCCACCCAATCCATTTATCGTCAAGACCATCGTATCGTCGGACATGGCTTCCGCAATCGCGCGTGAGTATGGTGTCACTGTAAGGGAGACGCTTACTGGTTTCAAGTTCATCGGTGAGTTGATTGAGATGTCAGAGAAAGCGAATTCAGGAAGCTTCATTTTCGGCTTTGAGGAGAGCTACGGTTATCTATTCGGAACTCACGCTCGGGACAAAGATGCAGTTATCTCTTCTGCCTTAATGACACTTCTCTACTCAAAGCTCAAGAGCGAAGGACTCTCTATCCCAGAATACCTGGAAATGCTCTATGATCAGTATGGCTATTACTCCGAAAGGCTCGTGAGCAAAGAGTATGACGGAATAGAGGGAATTAGTAAGATAAAGAACATCATGGCACGGATGAGGAATAACCCTCCTGGAAGCATAGGTGAAAACAGGCTTGAAAAGACACTTGATTATCTGGAAGGTGTCGAAGGATTGCCAGCTTCGGATGTTGTTTCGGCTATCTACGAAGGAAATCTGAAGCTCATTATCAGGCCTTCCGGAACGGAACCCAAGATCAAGTTCTACCTGATGGCCAGTGGAGAAAGCAAAGAGGTAGCAGAGAGAAAACTGGATCTTCTTGAAGACGAGATAGAAAGGATTGTTGGCTGAATGAACCCGGGCTATGCTCACATAATATTCGACGAAGATGCTTATTTCTCGCCGAAGAAGGCGATTTTCGACAACAGGACAAAGTCTGGGTATCTGACTACCTGGTCTCATAATCATGGTGAAGAGCTTCTAAGAAAGAAACACTGGAAATGTCTCAGTGCGTTCGGAATGGAAAGTAGTATACTACGACAGATCTGTTTCGAAAGGAAGCACAGCAGAGACAACCTTCTGTATTTTAAGTACAGTGATGATCTTCCTGATGCAGTGGAGACCTGTTTTGACTATGATGTTGTAAGCACTCTTACCAGCAAGACTTCTCTCAGGGAAATCACTGAAGAGGTTGTCGAGATGCTGAGTGATTATGATGCGGGAAAGCTGAGCTTCTCTGATGGCACACTAAATAAGTGGCTTAACAAGAAAGTAAGGGACCTCGAGATTTCGGGGACCGCCTGTTCGGACTCTTATCAGCAGGCCCTGATGAAGTACGTAGAAAACTTTGTTAGCAGGATTCTCTGGCAAGCGTATTCGGGGAATTTGAGGAAACTCGCGTCTGATTCTTCGGCAATCGTCTTTCTCTTCACAGAAATGTGTAGCTTCTCTGTTGCGCTATGAACGAACAAGAGAGACGATACAAGCGTTTTGCAGCTGTAGTGGCATATGATGGCACGGAATTCTACGGGTTCCAGAATCAACCTGATAGAAGAACTGTTCAAGGTGTTTTTGAAGAAGCTTTGCGGCGCATACATAAAACCGAGATTCAGAGTGATGGGGCGGGAAGGACAGATACTGGGGTTCACGCTTGGGGACAGGTTATTTCCTTTAACTCATGCTTGGCAAGACTGGATGACTCTTCCATGAAGAGCGCTTTAAATGCGAACCTTCCTGAAGACCTTCTAGTCAGAAGAGTTGTATGCGTCCCTGAAGATTTCAACCCAAGGTTTTCAGCAAGAAAGAGAATCTATCATTACTATATTCTGAATCGTAAAGAACCCAGCATATTTCTGCGACGTTATACATGGCTTCTTCCATACCATTTGGATCTTGAAGCCATGAGAAGAGGTGCTAAATACCTGTTAGGGGAACAGGATTTTTCAGCTTTCCGTACAGGCAAAGACGAGAGGAATCCTGTAAGGACTGTTTACAGGATTAGAGTTGTAAGAATCGGAAAAGACATCGTGCTCGTTCGCGTGGAAGGAGCGTCATTCCTCAGGAGGATGGTCAGAAATATTACTGGCACTCTTGTTAGAGTCGGAATGGGTAATCTGAAGCCAGAGAAGGTTCGAGATATCGTAGAGTCCGCTGACAGGACAACATTGCCAGGTTCTGCGCCAGCCCAAGGTCTTTTCCTTCACGGAGTAGTGTTTGAGCAGTTTAGGTCATAGCATGCAGTCAATCCTATTCTGAGAATTAGTGGGGGTAAATGTGAGGTTATTTGTCTGTTGTATTCTGATTTCTTTATTCGCGGCAATTTCCTTTGCTGTCAGTGTTTTTGATTTTGTTGCTGAGGATATTGGGTATTTTCTCCTTCTGAGGAATACAGAATCAGCGTTGCAGAACTTGAAGCAGAACACCAGCTTTTTCAGCACGTATCTCGGTGATTCGGGGTTTGGCGCTGAACGATCATTCTACGGCATTATTGACGCTGCCGGTTATTCTGCTGGAGTCGAGATGACGCTTCTGAAGAGATCCATCAACCAGGAGATACTTCTTGCTGGTGATGAGATTGACTTGAGGATTCAGGATCTTCTAACACTCGATCCATTCTACTTTTTGGAAAGAATGAAGATCTCGGGAAGAAAGATCTTCATTGTTTGGCGAACACAGGACTCGTTGGAATTGATGAGACTTGTTGCTGCTGTTCTGGATATGCGAGTCTTCACGCAGAAGGGAGACAGTGTTTCTGAGCTGAGGAGTGAGGGTGGCGTGCTGTTTGCTTACCCTGCTTCTGGTTATCTGATCCTTGGTGGAACCATGGATTCGATTGATAGTGCTCTGGCAGCTTACGAAGGACAAAAGCGAAGGCTTATTGATATTGCAGGAAAAGGGCAAGAGGTAGCATCTGCGAGTAAAGACTACTGGATCACTGGTTATTTTGATAGCGATAGATTCAGTATTGATATGGGACTGGAGACATCTTATTCCATACAGAATACGGCGATCTACGTAAAACCCCAGGAGAACACACTTTATGCATATATTGAACAGGATATTCTGTTTCTTGATGATTCGGAAAGAGACAGACTTCTATCTATGACAACATGCAAAACACTGGAAGTCGATGAACGTGCATTTGGAGACTACATGATATTCTTTCCATCAAGCAGCATTCAGACTTTGAGGAGGGAACTCTCGAGATGGTTTGAACTTGATCTTCAGCCATATAGCTATCTTGCTGACTATATTGTAGATATCGCTGGAAGAAGTGTGGGAAATGTCAGGATCTATGGGAATCTGTTTTCTGGCGATCCAGATGCTTCGGTAATCTTCACCGTTTCTGCTGATAGCACTGTGGTTCTTGAAGAAAAGCTTCTCAGTATCGGCGGGGAGAGATTGCCCGACGAAAGAGAGATTCCGGTGTATTTATTGGAGGATGATTTTAACACGATCTTCTTCTTGTTTGATGAAAACGCAGTGATCTGCACAGTATTGAAGCCAGACATCTATCTCGGCAAAACTGATAGGGCAAGACCACTGTCTGATAACGAGACCTACAAGCTGATAATGGAAAAGGGTTGGTCTGAAGACATCATCAGAGCTTATATTGATGCGAGAAACATATTCAGATCTCTGATTGACTTGAGTGTTGAGAGTGGCATGCTTTATCAGCAAAAGGTCGATCACAATGGAAGAATGCTCCACACGATAAGAGTCTTTTAGAGGTGCAAGCTATGTTCAAGAAGCTATTTGACAAGAACAAGAGGCTGATAAAAAGCTACAAGAGAATCGTTGAACGGTGTAATCAACTCGAGTCCACTATCAAGAATTACTCTGAGGACGATTTCATCAACAAGACCAGTGAACTTAAACGGAGACTTGAGAATGGAGAAACACTTGACGACATTCTTGTTGAGGCATTTGCTTTCGTAAGAGAAGCTGCAAGAAGAACTGTAGGAATGCGTCCTTTTGATGTCCAGCTGATCGGCGCAATATGCCTTCATAAGGGAAAGATTGCTGAGATGAAGACCGGCGAAGGGAAAACACTTGCTGCTACAATGCCGATGTATCTTAATGCCTTAGCTGGTAAGGGGACACATCTTGCAACAGTTAATGATTATCTCGCTAGAAGGGACGCAGACTGGATGGGTCCGGTGTACGAGTACATGGGGCTATCTGTAGGATACATTCAGTCAGGTATGTCACCGAACGAAAGGAAACCTGCATATGAAGCTGATGTAACCTACGGAACAGCGAATGAATTTGGCTTCGATTATCTGCGAGATAATCTGGTTTACTCCCTCAAAGACAAAGTGCAGAGAGAACACAACTTCGTGATTGTCGATGAGGCTGACAGCATACTGATCGATGAGGCAAGGACGCCACTGATTATTTCTGGTCCTTCAGAAGCCTCTTCCTCAATGTACAAACAATTCGCATTCTATGCGAAGCGCTTCCATAGAGAAAAGGATTATATCGTCAACGAGAAAGACAGAACGGTGACACTCACCGAGGAAGGAATCGAAAAGGCCGAAAGCATTCTGGCAATAGACAACCTGTATGATCCTGCTCACTATCAACAGCTCTTCCATTTGCTGAATGCACTCAAGGCAGTGAATCTTTACAGAAGAGATGATGATTACGTTGTGACCAATGAGGGAGAGATTGTAATCGTTGATGAGTTTACAGGCAGACTCCTGCCAGGAAGACGTTATAGTGAAGGCCTTCACCAGGCTATAGAAGCCAAAGAAAACGTGAAGATAAAAGAAGAGACGATTACCTACGCCACGATAACCTTCCAGAATTACTTCAAGCTATATGAAAAGATCTCCGGAATGACAGGGACAGCGGCGACTGAAGAATCCGAATTCATATCGATTTACGATGCAGAGGTTGCAGTTATCCCTACCAACGAACCGGTTATACGACAGGATAGGGATGATTTGATATACAGAACAGCCGAGGAGAAATACAACGCTATTGTCGGAGAACTGATAGAACGTTATGAAAAAGGCCAACCTGTCCTTGTTGGAACGACTTCAATCGAAAAGAGTGAACTACTGAGTGGTATGCTTCAAAGAAAGGGGGTTCCTCACGAAGTCTTAAATGCGAAGCATCATGAAAGAGAAGCTGAGATAGTTGCTAACGCTGGACAGAAGAAGACAGTAACAATAGCCACAAATATGGCTGGAAGAGGAACCGATATAAAGCTTGGAGAAGGTATTGTGGAGCTGGGAGGGCTCTATGTCCTCGGTACGGAGAGACATGAGAGTCGAAGAATAGACAATCAGCTGGTAGGCAGATCTGGAAGGCAAGGAGACCCAGGAGAATCAAGGTTCTTCTTGTCTCTCGAGGATGAGCTGGTAAGGCTCTTTGGTGGAGAGAAACTGCAAGGGATAATGACTACGTTAAGAATGAAGCCAGGGGAACCTATCGAGCATCCTCTGCTTAGCCGCGTCATCAGTTCAGCGCAGAAGAAGATCGAAGGAATCCACTTTGCCATCAGAAAGAGACTCTATGAACTTGACTCCGTTATGGATCAACAGCGAAGCGCGATATACGCGCATCGCAACTGGCTTCTGAAAGGCGAGAATCTGGACTCACATCTGGGTGAGATGATCGATGATGTGGTGGACAGAAGACTTTCCGGCCTCGAAAGAGTTGAAGACGCTGACCACTTGCGGTCTATATTCGGCTTTCTTCCTGAAGCTGTCCTCGGGTCAATCAACTATCAGCAGCCAGTGGTAGAACTGCGAGAAGACGCTTTGGAGGCCTTGAAGGGGATCTACGAGCAGAAAAAGGCCGCCTTTGGCGAAGAGTTCCCTACCGTGATGAAGTACCTCATGCTGAGGATGATTGACGAGAGATGGAGACGTCATCTGGAATCAATAGAGCACCTTAAAGACTCAGTGGGTTTGAGAGCATATGGACAGAAGGATCCAGTACTGGAATTCAAGAGAGAATCCTATATGTTGTTTGAGAACACTGTAGATTCCCTCTACGATGATGTGATCAGTGTTCTGTGTAGAATGGTAAGAGTTGACAGCGAAAGGGCGCGAGAAGAAGCATCAAAAGAGCTAAGTAATCTGAGTTTCGTTCATTCCGAATTCGCTCAGCCCCGTGAGAAGGAGAAGAAACATGAAAAGAAGGTCTCTGCTGCGAGGAAGAAGCGTTTCAAAGTAAAGAGGTAGAGTTGTGATGCAGAGTTACGAGATAAACGCGCGGATAAATGAAGTAAAGAGAAAGTTTGAAGCAATCGAAGACATGACCGATATTTCTGGACTAAAGGCTACTTTGGAAAGCGCAGAGAAAGAGATGGCTTCCCCATCTGTATGGAATGACCAGGAGCGTGCCACAAGGCTAGGCCAGGAGGCCCAATACATAAGAGAGAGGCTTGCAACACTCGAGGATATCAGGAAGACTATTGATGATCTCGATGCTGCTGTGGAGCTAAGTGAGGAGGATGAAACATTTGCCGGCAGTCTTGAAGACTTGATTCGTGAGGCTGAGACAAAGATCCGGGATCTTGAACTCAAGACGCTTCTTTCTGGGGAATATGATGCGAAAAACGCTTATCTTTCTGTTCACCCTGGTGCTGGAGGCACGGAATCACAAGACTGGGCCTCCATGCTTCTGAGGATGTATGAACGCTGGGCAGAAAAGAGGGGCTACAAGCTGAGCTATGTAGAAGAGAATCCGGGAGAAGAAGCAGGTATCAAAAGTGCGACGATCAATATCCGAGGGCCCTTTGCTTATGGAATGCTCAAGCACGAGACGGGTGTCCATCGACTCGTTCGTATCTCCCCATTTGACTCGAATCATCGACGGCATACATCTTTCGCTTCTGTGACTGTCTTTCCTGAGACTGACAACGATATAGACATTGATATACCGACAGAAGACCTGCGCATAGACACTTACAGAGCTGGAGGTGCAGGCGGTCAACATGTTAACAGGACAGAATCGGCGATTAGGATAACTCACTTCCCGACGGGGATAGTGGTAACATGCCAGAACAGCAGGTCACAGCACCAGAACAAGACGACCGCCATGAACATGCTGAAGGCTAGACTCCTGCAGATAGAGATCGAGAAGAAGAGGCAAGAGAAGCTCAAACTGATGGGCGAGCAAAAAGACATTGCCTGGGGAAGCCAGATCAGGTCTTATGTCTTTCAACCCTACACCATGGTAAAGGATCACAGAACGAACGAAGAGACCGGAAACGTTGAAGCTGTAATGGATGGGGATATTGATGACTTTATTGAGCGCGAGCTGCTCATGTTTGCCCGCATCGAGTCAGAGTAAATCAGGAATTGTGTTTGACTTTACACCTGGCAAAGTGCTAATATACAAACAGCGGAGTGGATCGTAATTGAACAACAAATACTGTGAACACCACAGGAGCGTCATGGTCCACGAAGCGCTCCATTATTTGTTGCCTAAGGAAAACGGCATTTACATAGATGGGACACTTGGTGAAGGAAACCACACCCTTGCAATTCTCGAGGCCACACAGGGAAGATGCAGAGTAATAGGTCTCGATCTAGATAGAGAAGCAATAGAATTAGCGGAGAGCAATCTCAAGACTTACAGTGATTCAGTGGAGTTATTTGAGGCATCGTATTCAGATTTTGATTCTGTTCTAAGGTCTTTGGATATTGAAAAGGTAAGTGGTATTCTCCTCGATTTGGGAGTCTCTACTCTGCAACTCAAAGGTGATGGTCGCGGGTTTTCCTATGAAAAAGATGAACCACTTGATATGCGAATGAGTTCTCGGAACCCGATTACAGCGGAGACGATCGTCAACAGATATTCTGAGAGTGAACTGGCAAGAGTGATTTTCGAGTTCGGAGAGGAAAAGAGATTTGCGAGGAGGATCTCTCGTCACATTGTCCGGAGAAGACCATTGGCAACAACAGGAGATCTGGTCAGTGCGGTGCACAACGCACTACCCCCAGAGGAGATCCGGAAGAGAAAACGGCATTTTGCAACAAGGGTATTTCAAGCTATCAGGATTGAGGTAAACAAGGAAATTGAAACGCTTGAAAGATCTCTGAAAAGAATGCCGGATTATATCGAAGATGGCGGGAGATTGGTAGTGATTTCATTTCATTCTCTCGAGGATCGGACGGTGAAGAACAGGTTCAGGGAAATGAAGGACACCGAACTGAAGATAGTGACGAAGAAACCGGTAGTACCGTCTGAGAGAGAGCTTATTTCAAATCCTCGGTCAAGAAGTGCGAAACTGAGGGCAGCGGAGCGGATTGCAAGGGGGTAACACAATATGGTTATCTCAGCGAAGCGGAAGGAACTGAGGTTTTCTGGCAAAGAGATTGCTCAGTCTGAAAGCAGGAGCGGTCTGTTAATGGCTGTTAAGACTGTTGTCATTGTGCTTCTGCTTGTGGTAATGGTCTTTCTCCCATTCTATTTTGGTAATGAAGCGGACAAGATGAACGAATTGACCAAGCAAAAGGAACAGAGTTTCTCGATTATGTTGTCACGTGTACAAGATATGTCGAGAGAGATTTCTTATTTGCAGACTGTACTGGGCGCAAGAAGCTCAGTTAAGACTGAATAGGAGTGATCCAGAACCTGGCCCGACGAATATTCCTTATCTATGCGTTGATAGTCCTTTTGACGGCCGTATTCGGTGCCAGGATACTCTACTACTCCCTCTTTGTTGAGGCGAATGTTCCAACCGTAGTCAGGGCAAATCGAATACCGGCTATGCGCGGGACAATCTATGACGCAAGCGGCAGAGTAATATCCAGCGATATACTCGTCTATCAAGCATGGCTTGATTTTGAGTTTCTTCGTCGCAATGCTAATGACAGAGAAGTAGAAACGGTGTTCCAATCAATAGAAGAGAACTTCGGTATCTCCAAAGACCAGCTCTACGATTACCTTCACTCTGGTAGATACTACCTGCTTCTAGGATCAAGACCCACGTTGGAAGAACTGAATGAACTGGTGACACCCTCAATGAGAAAGTACGTCTCCAACGAGATGGCGATTCAGAGGCTCTCGTACCGTGAATATGGTTTGGGAAGGATCATTGGTTCTCTTGATGGTGGAGGCGAACCGGTTAGCGGAATTGAGAAGACATATGATGACCACCTCAGGGGTAGAGTTGACGGAGTGATACGAAGAACCATAACAGGCTCTGAAAGAATTGACCCTGTTAATGGTGACGATATCTATCTTTCCATCGATATGAGGTATCAGATGATTCTTTACGAGGAGATTCAAAAAGCAACCGAGCGAAATGATGCTGACGGCGCCCTGGCACTTCTTCTTGAGAGTTCTACAGGCAAGATAGTGGCTTATGCAGGATCCTATGACTGGGATCTCGGGCTTTTGGGTGTGTTTGAGCCGGGTTCGTCAATCAAACCTCTAGTCTATGCTCTAGCCCTTGAAACAGGATCGGTTACAGTTGACTCGGAGTTCTATTGTGCGGGCAAGATACAGCCTGTAGCTGGTCTTGATATCGTGATGAGAGACGTAGAAGGTCAAAGACATGACGACATCTCTTTCTCTCAAGCGCTTGTTGAGTCTTGCAACGTATCAACTGTTCAGATCGGTCAGGCCATACTCGATAACCTGGGCAGAAATGCTATGCGAGCAGAGCTTGAAAAGCTAGGTCTTGGGAGAATTACAGGTGTTGATCTTCCGGGAGAGACGGAAGGTCTGTTTGCGCAAGTTAACCGCTGGTCATTGATCTCTCCATATCAGTTCGTTATCGGGCAAGGTGTTGGTGTTAACATCTTCCAAATGTCTCGTGCACTGAACGTCTTTGCATCGGGGGGCAGGCTCTTTGTTCCTTCGTTTGTTAATGCCCTCGGTTATGGCCCCGACATAAGACCCGTAGTGCCTGTTGTCGAGTCAGTTCTCTTTTCTGAACATGTTGTTGAGACTTTGATCCCGGTACTTGAAGATGTTGTTAATCACGGTACTGGTACCAGGGCAAGAGTCGATGGCATAAGAATTGCTGGAAAGACAGGTACGGCACAAAAAGCCGCAGTTGGTGGGTATAGTGATACAGACTACTATGCACTCTTCTGGGGGTTCTTTCCTGTCGAGGATCCGAAGTACTCACTGATGATAATGGTTGACACTCCTAAGGCTGGAGAATACTATGGGGGAACGATAGCCGGACCTATCTTCAGAGATATTGTGAGACGAATGTACCAGGTTGATGAGCAGAAGAGCATCTCGCAAGGTCTCTATTTCTGGAAGGTTCCCGATATGTATGGATACTCAATGAGGGATGTTTTTGAGATAACTGATCTGTATGGAATCCCCGATATTCTCGTTCACGGTACAGGATTTGTGGTGGAGCAGGATCCGGCACCTGGTGAACCTGTAGGCGATCGACTCGAAGTCTGGCTTTCTTCAGAGATCATAGACTGATATGGTATTTCTTCTTGACGGAACAAGTCAGCTTCTTAATGAATTCTTCATCTCATCTTCGAAACCGAATAAGAAAGTTCGTATTACTTCAAATGAAGGTATTGAAGGTCTGAGGAATGCTTTCGCAAGTGTTTCAATGTTCGAGGAAGACGCGATAGTCATAACAGATTTGGACAACTGGAAAAAAGCAGAACGCAAGGATGCTGTTCATCTGATTGTTAATCATGCAGTCAACAGGGATGTCTTTGTGATGAGCAGAAGTGAGAAGCCTGATGGAGCGAAGCGTGTCACCCTCGATCAGCCCAAACCCTGGAACTCAAAGGCTTGGGAAGCACATGTGAGAAGAATAGCTGATGAGCTAGAGTTGAAGATCAGCAGTGAAGGAACAGAAAAACTTATTGATCTGTGTGGCAACGATGAGTTCATTATCTATAATGAAATGATGAAGCTCTCTGCTGTGAGTTCTTCAATCAATACAGAACTGGTTTCAAAGTACTGTGCCTATCATCAGACTGCACGACTGGATGATGCAGCATATCTGGCGATAGGAGGAAAGTCAAATGCTGCCCTGAAAGAAGTGGCCAGCTTGAGTAGTGAAGAGTCTTTTCCTATCTTCTGTTCCATACTTGGGGGACTCCTGATTGATATGAGAGTTGTACATGAACATCTGGATGGCAGAAATAAGAACCTTGCATGGTCTACTATCCAGGAGATTTCCAGAAGTACAGGGATCGGTTCTGCAAGAGTGGCAAGGATTACGGGCTACTCGTTCTCTTCATCCAGAGAAACGAACAGGAGTCTGTTCGATGAGATACGAGGGGACTTGATTCCTCTGCTCATAGACAATCTACAGCAAATAGACGAGGACTATAAACTAGGCAGAAACAACGGTTTCGTTGCATTTATCAGGGTGCTGAGAATGCTTGAAAACACTGGACAATCTGGCAGATTGTAACCTTCGACCCGGAACTTCAGAAGTAAAGATATTGTAACTCCTCATTGCTCAAAGCGTTTGCCTTTCCATTCAGATTGACAGTATTCAAGGGACATTGTAAAATAGCCTTTGGCTGTTGCTGAAAGGAGGCGAATGAAGAGCGAATGCCCACAATTAACCAGCTAATCAAACATAGCAGGAAACAACTCAAGAAGAAATCGAAGTCGCCAGCGCTGGAAAACAATCCTCAGAAGCGCGGTGTGTGTGTAAGGGTTTCAACAATGACACCAAAGAAACCCAATTCTGCTCTTAGAAAGATTGCGAGAGTACGTCTTTCTAATGGCACTGAAGTCACTGCCTATATTCCTGGAGAAGGTCATAATCTTCAGGAGCACTCGGTTGTTCTCGTTCGAGGGGGAAGGGTGAGAGATCTTCCGGGAGTCAGATACAAGATCATCCGTGGTACGCTCGATGCTGAAGGAGTGTCTAAGAGGCAGCAGTCAAGAAGCAGATATGGTGCCAAGAGGCCAAAGAAGTAGGAGGTAGGCCTGAATGAGAAGACGTAGAGCAGAAAAGAGAGAGATCAATCCCGATCCCATTTACAATGATCTTGTTGTGACAAAGCTCATAAACAAGATGATGATTGGCGGTAAGAAGAGTAAAGCAGAATCCATAGTGTATGAAGCTTTGGAGATTCTTGCACAGAGGACGAAACAACCTCCTATGGATGCTTTCAAGAAGGCTTTGTCAAACATAAGGCCTCTTCTGGAGGTTCGGCCAAGACGTGTGGGTGGGTCAACATATCAGATTCCTTTTGAAGTTCCAGAGAAGAGAGCGATGTCTCTTGCGTTGAGATGGATTGTTGCAGCTGCGAGAAGCAAGAAGGGGAAACCTACGAGCGAGTGTCTTGCACTGGAATTGATCGATGCATACAACAATTCTGGAATCGCTGTGAAGAAGAAGGAAGATATACATAGAATGGCAGAAGCCGGAAAGGCTTATGCACACTTCAGATGGTAGTAGAAGGGGTAGACTAAGAAAATCATGAAGGAAAGGGCAGTTCCATTAGAGGCAGTAAGAAACATAGGTATAATGGCTCATATCGACGCTGGTAAGACCACAACTACCGAGCGCATACTTTTCTATACAGGAAAGAAGCACAAGTATGGAAATGTTGACGAGGGTACTGCCACAATGGACTGGATGGATCAGGAAAAGGAAAGAGGAATAACAATAACATCTGCTGCCACCACTTGTTTCTGGAAGGACCACAGAATAAACATTATTGATACGCCCGGACACGTTGACTTTACCATAGAAGTAGAACGCTCTCTCAGAGTGCTTGATGGGGCTGTGGCGATATTCGATGCACAGGCCGGCGTAGAACCTCAATCGGAAACTGTATGGCGACAGGCAGACAAATACAGGGTTCCCCGAATCGCGTTTATGAATAAGATGGATAAGACAGGAGCAGATTTTCGCGCAGCTGTTTCGAGCATGGTAAAAAAGCTCAAGACCAATCCTGTTCCGATTCAACTTCCAATAGGTTCTGAAAGTGATTTCTGCGGAGTTGTTGATCTGATCGAAATGAGAGCGATTACGTGGGTTGGCGATGACGTTACTGAATTCGAGGTTGTTGAAATCCCTGGTGAAATGCTTGACGAAGCCGAAGAAGCCAGAGAAGACCTCATAGCTCACGTTGCTGAGTTCGACGAAGAACTGATGGAAATGTACATAGAAGGTGAAGAAATACCTTTTGATCGAGTCAAAGGTGCAATCAGGAAATCAACGCTTGCTAACAAGATTGTTCCTGTTCTCTGTGGATCTGCCTTCAAGAATAGAGGAATTCAGCCGCTGCTGGATGCGATTGTTGAGTATCTTCCCGCACCGACGGAGGTTCCACCTGTCCACGGGCTTGATACAAGCGCGGGGAATCAGGTTCCTGTAAGCCTTTCTGAAGAGGACGACTTCATTGGTCTTGCGTTCAAGATTATGGTTGATCCATTTGTGGGGAAACTCACTTTCATAAGAGTCTATTCAGGCAGGCTCACCAAAGGGAACTATGTCATGAACATTAACAAGAGAATCAAAGAGCGAGTCTCCAGGTTGATTTTCATGCATGCAGACAAACGAGAGGAAGTAGACTACATAAGAGCAGGAGATATCGTTGCTGTTGTAGGCCTCAGAAACACCACTACTGGGGAAACTATACTATCCGGGAACAAAGAGATCCTCCTTGAGAAGATTGAGTTTCCAGAACCCGTTATTTCTATTGCTGTGGAGCCAGCAACTAAAGATGATCTGGACAAACTCTCCAAAGCTCTCCAGGCTCTTTCAGATGAAGATCCATCGCTGAAGGTGAGCTCTGACCCTGAATCAGGTGAGACAGTGCTGTCGGGAATGGGAGAATTGCATCTTGAGATCGTTGTTGAAAGGATGAGAAGAGAGTTTGGCGTCAACCTGAGAGTTGGTAATCCTCAGGTAGCCTACAGAGAGACGATAAGCGAATCTGCAGAAGGTGTGGGAAAGCATATCAGACAGTCTGGAGGAAGAGGGCAGTACGGTCACGTTGTTGTGAGGGTAGAACCTCTGGCTGATGCAGAGGAAGGGAATTTCGTCTTTGAAGATGCAACAAGTGGAGGTGTCATTCCAAAGGAATACATTCCGGCGATTTCGGCAGGAATCAGACAGGCCATGGACTCTGGGACCCTTGCAGGATACCCGATGATCCGAATAAAGGCCATATTGCTTGATGGATCTTATCACGATGTGGATTCCTCTGAGATAGCATTCAATATTGCAGGTTCGCTGGCATTCAAGGATGCTGTTAAGAAGGCAAAACCAGTTCTCTTAGAACCGATAATGCATGTTGAGATTACAACTCCCGAAGAATACATGGGAGATATTATCGCTGATTTGAATTCCAGAAGATCCAAGATTGAAGGTTTTGACACTCGTGGTGATCTGAAAGTGATCAAGGCATTTGTGCCCTTGTCAGAATTGTTTGGATATGCTACCGTAGTTCGTTCTCTTTCACAGGGACGCGCGGTTCACATAATTCAGTTCTCACATAATAGTGTTGTTCCAGAGAAGGTTTCAACCAGACTATTGGGCTTATAAATCCCGAACAAAGAAATGAAGGAGGGACAAGAATGGCAAAAGAGAAATTCGATCGAACGAAACCACATTTGAACATTGGGACCATAGGTCACATCGACCATGGTAAGACGACGTTGACAGCTGCTATTACCAAGTACCTTCACAGCAAGGGACTTGCTGATTTCACGCCTTTTGATTCTATCGACAAGGCTCCAGAAGAGAAAACAAGAGGAATTACTATCAACGTCACACATGTCGAGTACCAAACTGAAAAGAGACACTACGCACATATCGACTGTCCTGGACATGCAGACTATATCAAGAACATGATCACTGGAGCTGCACAGATGGACGGAGCGATTCTTGTTGTTGCGGCAACCGACGGCGTTATGCCTCAGACAAGGGAACACGTCTTGCTTGCAAGGCAGGTCAACGTTCCTGCAATGGTGGTCTTCTTGAACAAGACCGATATGGTTGATGACGAAGAGCTTGTTGAGCTTGTTGAGGAAGAAGTTCGCGATCTTCTCAATAAGTACGAGTTCCCCGGAGATGAAACACCGATTGTCAAGGGCTCAGCACTCAGAGCATTGGAAGCGGATAATCCTGAAGATGAAGCAAACAACCCGATAGCTGAACTCATGGATGCAGTTGACGAGCACATCCCTGAACCAGAGAGAGAAACTGACAAGCCTTTCCTCATGCCAATTGAGGATATCTTCACCATTACAGGTAGAGGGACCGTTGTTACAGGCAGAGTCGAAAGAGGCGGCGTTCATGTAGGAGATGAAGTCGAGATCATTGGACTATCCTACGAAACAAGAAAGACAGTTGTTACGGGTGTTGAGATGTTCCGAAAGCTTCTTGATGAAGGAATGGCGGGAGACAACGTGGGATGTCTTCTTAGGGGTGTCGGAAAAGACGAGGTTAAGAGAGGTCAGATTCTCGCAAAACCCAAGTCAATAACTCCTCACAAGAAATTCTCTGCGAATGTCTATGTTCTCAAGAAGGACGAGGGAGGTCGTCATAACCCGTTCAGAAAGGGTTACAGACCGCAGTACTACATTAGAACCGCAGACGTCACTGGCGAGATTGCCGATCTTCCTGAGGGAGTCGAGATGGTAATGCCCGGTGACAACGTTGTTATGACCGTCGAACTGATTTACCCGGTTGCAATAGAAAGAGGAATGCGATTTGCTGTACGTGAAGGCGGAAGAACAGTCGGCGCCGGAGTAGTTGACGAGATTATTGAGTGAGACCTTGCGGGGAGGAGAGCCATGTCTCTTCTCCCTTCTGGTGCATAAGGAGGGAACACAGGATATATGGCCAAGCAGAAAATCAGAATCCGACTAAAGGCATACGATTACAAACTCCTGGATACATCTGCGAAGAAGATCGTAGAGGCTGTGAAGCTTACCAATGCCAAGGTTTCAGGCCCGGTGCCATTGCCGACGGAGCGGACACTCTACTCAGTATTAACTTCACCGCATAAGTACAAAGACGCACGCGAGCAATTTGAGAAGCTTGTTCACAAGAGATTGATAGAGATTCTTGAACCAACGCCGAAGACAATTGATTCGCTGATGAAAGTAGATCTTCCTGCAGGCGTCGATGTCGAGATCAAGTTGTAACGGTTCTTCGGAGGTGTTTTTGTGAAGGGATTAATCGGAAGAAAACTTGGAATGACCAGGATTTACCGTGATGGGAAAGCCTTCGGAGTAACAGTAATAAAGGCAGGTCCTTGTACTGTGGTGCAGAAGAAGTCCGCAGAAGAAGGTGAGTACGATGCTCTGCAGCTGGGATTCGAAGAGCTTACCAAGGAACGAGCACGGAAAGTGCTAAGCAAACCTGTTTATCAGAGATTTGAGCATTCAAAGGTTAAACCACACAGAGTCCTTAGAGAGGTAAGAGTAAACAACGTGGCTGATTATAAAGTCGGTGATGTTATCGATGTTAGTATCTTCGCCGATGGAGACATCGTTGATGTAACAAGCATTTCAAAAGGGAAAGGCTTCTCTGGAGTCATGAAGAGGTGGAACTTCAGAGGAGGCGAAGCCACAAGAGGTTCCAAATTCCACAGAGAGATGGGATCTATGGGAGCTGGCACCGATCCAGCGAAGATCTTCAAGGGCAAGAAGATGCCCGGAAGATACGGCGGTGTGAGAATGACCGTTCAGAATCTGAAAGTAATAAGAGTTGACGCGGAGAATGGTCTTATAGCAATAGATGGACCTGTTCCCGGAGCAAGAGGAAGCCTTGTGGTCGTCAAAAGCAGCAGAAGACCGTAATGGCGGCTGTGGAAGGAGGAGTTGATGATGCCCCAGTTGGAGTTAAAGAATACTGACGGTAAGCAAGTTGGTACGATCGAGTTGATGGATACGGTCTTTGGTGTGGAACCAAATCATGATGTCATGTTCAGATGTGTTCATATGCAGCTGGCCAATCGTAGAGCAGGTACCGCTTCGACGAAGACACGATCTGAGGTGAGAGGTGGAGGACGTAAGCCCTGGGCGCAGAAGCACACTGGACGTGCCAGATTTGGATCGAGCAGGAACCCGATCTGGAGACATGGCGGAGTTGCGCATGGCCCAAGACCCAAAGATTGGTCATACAGTATAAACAAGAAGATGAAGAAGCTTGCTTTGAAATCTGCTTTGAGTATTAGGTGTGCGGAGAATGCAATGATCGTGGTGGACGACTTCAGGATCGATGAACCGAAGACGCGAAGATTGACTGATATTCTCAAGAACCTTGGAATCAAATCCGGCGAGAAGATTCTTATCGTAGTACCCGCTGAAGACGATAAATACGAAGGAGTCAGACGCTCAGGAAAGAACCTCAAGAAGGTAAAGGTGCTTAGAGCCGGAAATGGAAACGCTGAGACTCCTGGTATCGATGGTCTCAACGTATTTGATATTTTGAACCACGAGAAGCTTGTGACCACTGCTGATATTGTTCAGAGGATAGAGGAGGTGCTGGGATGAGAAGCGAGAAACTGCCTCCAAATGACGTTATCGTAAGACCCATAGTCACAGAGAAGTCACTGGTTGGTGACGAAGATGGGAAGTACGTTTTCGAGGTCCACAAGAACGCAAACAAATACGTTATCAAGGAGACCATAGAGAATCTGTTCAAGGTTAAGGTCGAGAGTGTGAATGTCATCAATGTAAAGGGAAAGCCCAAGCGAAGAGGACTCTACACAGGGAAGACACGAACCTGGAAGAAAGCTGTAGTCTCTCTGATAAAGGGATACAGGATCAAGGAACTCGAAGGTCAGCATTAAAGTGAGGTGCAATGATTATGAGTCTCAGAGACTATAAACCCGTAACACACAGCAGAAGAAGCATGCTTCTTCCAGATTATGGTGAGATCACGAAAGACAATCCGGAAAAGAAGCTTCTGAGACCCCTAAAGAGAGGTTCCGGCCGAAATAATCAGGGGCGAATCACCGTAAGACACCAGGGTGGCAGACACAAGAGACGTTATAGAATAATCGATTTCAAGAGAAACAAGACAGATGTTCCGTCCCGAGTTGTGGCGATTGAGTATGATCCAAACAGGACCGCAAGAATAGCGCTATTAATGTATGCTGACGGAGAACGTAGATACATTCTTGCGCCCAAGGGCCTGAAGGTGAGCGACTCTGTATCAAGCGGCGAAACCGCGGAAATATCAGTTGGGAATTCGTTGCCTCTTGAAAGGATTCCTGTCGGATCAATTGTGCACAACATCGAGTTCATCCCCGGTAAGGGTGGACAGATTGCAAGATCTGCAGGAGCATATGCCCAGCTTATGGCGAAGGAAGGAAGATATGCTCTTCTGAGAATGCCTTCGGGCGAACTGCGGCGCGTAAGCGTGAAGTGTACTGCGACACTTGGTATGGTTGGAAACGAAGAGCACTCAAACGAGATACACGGCAAAGCTGGAAGAAAGAGATGGCTTGGAATAAGACCGACAGTGCGAGGAATGACCATGAACCCCGTCGATCATCCTATGGGCGGCGGTGAAGGAAAATCCAAAGGTCATCTTCCACAGAGCCCCTGGGGAATGCCAGCAAAAGGATATAAGACGAGGAAGCCCGGAAAGTCCTCAGACAGGCTCATAGTGAAGCGAAGAAAAAAAGGCTGATATAGGAGGTATTTGAATGTCAAGATCCAAAAAGAAAGGTCCCTATATTCATCCGAAGCTTCTGCGAAGGGTCAAGGAATTGAACGAAAAGGGAGAGAAGAGGCCAATAAAGACCTGGAGCAGGGCCTCCATGATCGTGCCTGAGATGATTGGTCATACAATAGCAGTCTATAACGGGATGAAGCATATACCGGTGTATATCACGGAAAACATGATTGGTCATAGATTGGGTGAGTTCTCCCCGACAAGAAGATTCGGTGGGCACGCAGATAAGAGAGCCAAGCGCGGAGAGCTGAGGTAGGAGGATATTTGATGGCTGAAGAACGAAGAAGGGCAAAGCGTTCAGTACTCCATAGGCAAAGGAAGGAACAGGAGAAGAACGTGCCGAAGTTGGATGCGCGAGCTGTTGCGAGAAATGTAAGGATTTCTCCTCGGAAGGTCCGGTCAATTGTGAACGCGATCAGGGGAAAGGATGTAGGTATGGCGCTTCAGTTGCTGGAGTTTTCTCCTAAGAAGTCTGCCAGAATTGTCCACAAAGTCTTGAGATCTGCAATATCAAATGCAGAGAACAATTACGGCATGAGTATTGATACTTTGTACGTCCATCATGCTGTCGCTGATGATGGACCAAGGATGAAGAGGCTGTGGGCAAGAGGGAGAGGTCGTGCTGATATTCAGCAGAAGAGGTTCAGTCATATAACTGTTGTCGTGCGTGACCGATCGCGTGAAGGCGGCCAGGCGACCGGGCAGATTCCTCAGGAGAGAGGTGAAGAATAAGTGGGTCAGAAAGTGCATCCTTATGGTTTCAGACTTGGTGTAAGCAAAGACTGGAAGGCCAAGTGGATCAATGAGAAGAATTACAAGGATTATCTACTGGAAGATCTCAAAATCCGGGATTTTGTGAAGGAGAACTACAAAGCAGCCGGTGTCTCAGATATCTTCATTGAACGGCCTGAACCCGGCAAAGTAGTCATAACGATAAAGTGTGCAAGACCTGGAGTGATAATAGGGAGAAAAGGAGCAGAGGTCAAGAAGCTGAGAGAGCGCCTTGAGAAGGTTATAACCAGGCAATTTCAGCTAAATATCGAAGAAGTCAAAACACCCGAGGCCGATGCGATTCTGATAGCAGAAGATGTTGCCTCAAGGATCGAGAAACGAGCTTCCTACAAGAGAGCAATGAAACGTGCCATCTTCAATGCTCTCAGAAGAGGAGCAAAGGGCGTCAAAATAATGGTTTCTGGACGTTTGAACGGTGCCGACATTGCCAGGACAGAATGGTACCTTGAAGGAAGACTCCCTCTTCAGACACTGAAGGCAGATGTTGATTATGGTTACACTACAGCAACCACCAAGATGGGCATAATCGGTGTCAAGGTGTGGGTTTTCAAGGGAAACGTTGAAGCGTAGTATTCAGGGAGGTATACAGATATGTTAATGCCCAAACGAGTTAAGTATAGAAAACAGCAGCGAGGCAGAATGAGTGGAAAGGCCAAGGGAGGAACCCTTGTTCACTTTGGAGATTGGGGTCTTAAGGCGCTAGAACCTCACTGGATTACTGCCCAGCAGCTCGAGGCATGTCGTATAGCCATTACCAGAACACTCAAGAGAAGCGGGAAGGTCTGGATCAGAGTGTTTCCGGACAAGCCTGTTACCTCAAAGGGGATCGGAGTGAGAATGGGTAAGGGCAAAGGCGATGTGGAAGGATGGGTTGCAGTGGTCAAGTCAGGGAAGATCATGTTTGAAATCGCAGGCGTAAGTGAGGAACTCGCCAAAAAGGCCTTGAAATACGCCGCATCAAAGCTGCCGGTCAAGACAAAGATCGTGGCTCGCTACAACATCGGAGGTGAGCTGTAATGAAGGGGGCAGACCTTCAAAAACTCAGTGATGCTGAGCTTGAACAGATGTTTGCTGACCTGAAGAAGAAGCTTATGGACCTTAGGTTCCAGCTAGAGATGAACAGGCTCAAGAATCATGCTCAGATCGGTATTGTAAAGAGAGATATTGCAAGAGTTAAAACGATTCTTCGCGGTCGTGAGTTAGGAATAAGGAGGTAGCACGATGCCAAGGAAGAAGATGATAGGGACAGTTGTGAGTAATAAAATGAAAGATACCATAGTTGTGAGCGTAGAAAGAAGATTTATACATCCCTTCTTCCACAAGACTGTGAAGAGGACCAAGAAGTTTCACGCTCATGATGCAGGAAACACATGTGTACCTGGGGATATAGTAGAGATCGAAGAGTGTAGACCTGTTAGCAAACTTAAGACTTTCAGGCTCTCCAGGGTGATCAAAAAGAATGTCTTTGGCGAAGAGATTCTGGAAGCTCCCAAGGAGCAAGATATTAGTGGCGGTGATGAGGTATGATCCAGAATCAGACCTACGTTAAAGTAGCAGATAATTCTGGAGCACGAGTACTGAAAGTAATCAGGGTCACCGGTGGGTACCAGAAACGTTCCGGTACAGTAGGCGATATTGTTGTTGCTTCGGTGAGAGAGGCAACTCCTCATACGGATTTCAAGAAGGGCGATATTGTTAGAGCTGTTGTGGTCAGAACGCGAAAAGGTATTCGGAGGAATGACGGAAGCCACTTGAAATTCGACGACAACGCAGCAGTTATTATCGATCCTCAGAACCAGCCCAGGGGGACTCGCGTGTTTGGACCCATAGCTCGCGAGATCAGGGAAAAGGGATTTGCAAAGATAGCATCTCTTGCCCAAGAGGTATGGTGAGGTGATTACATGGCATTGAGAATAAAGAAAGACGATCGAGTTAAGATTACTGCCGGGAAGAGTAGAGGAAAGACTGGAAAAGTAATGGTTACGCTTCCTGATGAAGGGAAGATAATCGTTGAAGGTGTGAATTTCACCAAGCGACACCAGAGACCGACTAATAAGCAGAAAGAGGGCGGGATAATCGAAAGAGAGACTCCGATTGATGCCAGCAACGTACAGGTTATCTGCCCGAATTGTGATAAGCCTACCAGGATCGAGCACAAACGTCTGAAGAATGGCGAGAAAGTCCGAGCATGTAAGAAGTGCGGCGAGATCATGGATAAGGTATGAGTAAGGAGGATTTTTGATGGAGCAGGCATACATACCGCTGAAGGAGAAATACCAAAAAGATGTCGTTCCTGCCATGATCAAGGAGTTCGGATATAGGAACAGGTTGGAAGTTCCCAGAGTAGAGAAGGTTGTTCTGAACATGGGAATCGGTGAAGCAACCCGTACCGCTGATCTTATTGATACCCATGGCAAAGAACTGGCAGAAATCGCCGGGCAGCGGCCAGTCGTAACAAGGGCACGCAAGAGCATTTCGAACTTCAAAATCAGACAGGGAATGCCGGTAGGTCTGAAGGTCACGTTGCGTGGACAGAAGATGTACAATTTCCTCTACAAGCTAATCAGCATAGCGCTTCCGAAGCTTCGTGACTTCCGCGGAGTTGATCAGGACAGTTTTGATGGTAGAGGCAATTACGCGCTTGGGCTGCCTGAACAGCTAGTATTCCCGGAGATGACGCCGGACAAGGTCAAAAGGTTGCAGGGACTTGATGTGATAATAGTCACTAATGCCAAGACCGACGAAGAATCCCGTGCTCTGCTGAAACATCTTGGCATGCCTTTCAAGAGATAACTAGAGGAGGTCTTTGATGGCTAAGAAAGCGATGATTGAAAAATGGAAGCGCCCACAGAAATATAGAGTAAGAAAGTATAACAGGTGTAATGTGTGCGGTCGACCCAGAGCTGTCTACAGAGAATTCGGGTTATGCAGGGTATGCTTCAGAACTTACGCATCTGAGGGGAAGCTTCCAGGTGTAAAAAAAGCAAGCTGGTGAGGAGGTAGGAATATGTGGAGCGATCCGGTAGCCGATATGCTGACACGCATAAGGAATGCAAACTCTGCAACAAAAGAAAGTGTCGATATGCCGGCATCCAATATGAAGAAAGCCGTACTGGAGATCTTGAAACGTGAAGGTTACATTGAGGATTTCAAATATATCGAAGACGGAAAGCAAGGGATACTCAAAGTCTTTCTGAAGTTCAAAGGTTCTAGGAGAGAAAGAAAGGCAGTCATATCTGGCATTGTAAGAGTTTCAAAGCCCGGAAGGCGCCTGTATGTCCCTAAAGACAAGATTCCCAAGGTGAAATCTGGAATGGGAATAGCTATTATCAGCTCGTCCAGCGGTCTGGTCACCGACAAGGAAGCACGACAATTAGGTGTGGGCGGCGAAGTAATCTGTTACGTCTGGTAGGAGGTATAAGAAGATGTCAAGACTTAACAAGAAGCCTATCATGATTCCCAAGGGAGTCGAAGTGAAAATTGAGGATGACAGAATAAGTGTCAAAGGTCCTCTCGGTACTCTGGAACAAGAATTTCTTCCATACATAGTTATCGAGGTCGATGGTTCTGAGATATGGATCAAACCAAACACCAATATGACAAGAAGAAAGAGTGACGAGAAGAAGCTAGCAACTTTTTGTGGTACCTACTGGTCATTACTGAGAAGCATGATTCAAGGTGTTACCAGCGGTTTTCAGAAAGATCTGGAAATCGTCGGTGTGGGTTACAGGGCACAGTTGAGAGGAAAGAAGCTTGTGATAAACCTGGGATATGCGCACCCTGTGGAAATCGAACCACCGGATGGTATTACAATAGAGGTTCCTGCACCAAATGCGATCACTGTTAAGGGTATTGACAAACATCTTGTTGGGCAGGTTGCTGCGAACATAAAGCGGTGGCGTGAACCGATCGTCTATTCCGGGAAGGGTATCCGCTATAAGGGTGAACACGTCCGGACCAAGGTCGGAAAGAAAGTGTGATGAAGGGATGATTGCAGAATGATGAAGCGAACCGATCGAAAGAAGCTCAGAGTCAAGAGGCGCTTGAGAGTAAGATCTAAAGTTAGGGGCACTTCAGAAAGACCAAGGCTTTCAGTATTCAGAAGCGAGAGACACATCTATGCCCAGCTGATCGACGACACAGTGGGCGATACAATCGTCTCTTCCTCAACCGTGGAAAGCGTCATAAAGAGCAAGATCAGCAAGACTTGGGGACAGGAAGCTGCCAAGGAAGTGGGGAAGCTTCTTGCTGAAAGAGCCCTCGAAAGAGGCCTCAAGAGAGTTGTGTTCGACCGTGGCGGATTCAAGTTTCACGGAAGGGTCAAAGCGCTGGCAGACGGAGCACGCGAAGCCGGCCTCGAGTTCTGAGGAGGTGAACTGATGGCTAATGAGACTAGACATAGAAGATCAAGAAACGTTCCTGTTGAAAAGCAGGTAGAAGAGCAGGAATTCGAAGAGCGAGTTGTACAGATAACACGCGTTACCAAAGTGGTCTCGGGAGGCAAAAACCTGTCATTCAGAGTTGTTGCAGTTGTCGGAAACATGGATGGCAAGGTAGGCATAGGAATAGGAAGCGCTCGCGAAGTGCCGATCGCAATCAGGAAAGCCCTTCTTGAAGCCAGGAAGAGCGTTGTCGAAGTGCCCGTAATAAATGAGACAATTCCTCATGAAGTTATGGCACGACACGATGCTTCAAGAGTTCTTCTGAAACCCGCGGGCCCTGGTACTGGGATTATTGCTAACGCTGCAGTTAGAGCGGTTGTTGAACTGGCAGGCATTAAAAATATCCTTACGAAGGCTCTTGGTTCAACCAGTGCTGTAAATCTTGCACGAGCAACATTCAACGGGCTGAGAGAGCTGAAATCTCCTAAAGAATACGCCAAACTCAGGGATATCTCTGTAAAGGAAGTCTTCAAGGGTGTAGCAAGGGAGGTAGAACAGTGAGCTCGAAACTCAAGATTACTCTCGTGAGAAGTCCAATTGGCTATAACAGGAGACAGCGCAAAACTCTTAATGCTCTTGGGTTGCGGAAGATCAGTAGTTCTGTAACTCACACTGGCACCCCCGAGATCAAGGGTATGATAAATGCCGTGAAACACCTGGTGGCAGTTGAAGAGACTGATAACTGAGGGGGCTGGAGTTATGACATTTGGAATAGAAGATCTAAGACCAACAAAAGGTTCTAGGAAGAAAAGCAAAAGAGTGGGCCGGGGTGTCGGATCAGGAAAAGGCAAACAGGCGACCCGAGGGGCCAAAGGCCAGAAAAGAGCAAGCGGGAGAGTCTCTCCATGGTTTGAAGGAGGACAGACACCTATTTACAGAAGAGTTCCTTCAAAGGGTTTCAGTAGCAGGTCTCAGAAGATCTTTGTGGTGATGAACCTGGAAGACCTTGAAGACAGGTTTGAAGACGGAGCTGAAGTTACGCCTGAAATCCTTATCGAGAAAGGAATTGTGAAGAATATCAAAGATGGCTTGAAGATTCTCGGAAGGGGAGAGTTGACGAAAAAGCTTACAGTGAAGGCTGCTTCATTCAGCAGAACTGCTAGGCAGAAAATCGAAGCTGCCGGCGGAAAGGCAGAGGTGATCTAGCAGATGTGGAAAGCCCTCAAGAATGCATTCAAGATCCCTGAACTGAGAGAAAGGATTCTCTTCACTCTCTTTGCGCTGGTGATTTTCAGATTGGGAGTCTACATTCCGATTCCCGGAATAGACATCGATGCTTGGGGGTCCTTCTTTGGGGACTTGCAGGCAGGAGCTGCAGGTGGGTTCATAGGTTTCTTTGATGTTTTCACAGGCGGGGCTCTTGAGAACTTTTCGCTATTTGCACTCAGTGTCACACCATACATCAACGCCTCAATTATGCTAACCCTTCTGACTTCGGTTATTCCCAGCCTGAAGGAAATGCAGAAAGAAGGAGAGGAAGGCAAGAAGAAGTATCAGAAGATTACACGGTATTTGACGATCTTTATAGCAACTCTCCAGGCCTTTCTACTGACTCTTTCTTTGTCGGGAAACGTTGCATTGGTGGCCGTACCGAACAGAATGCTGTTCGTTCTTCTGGCGACAACGTCTCTTGTCGGCGGAACTATGTTCCTTATGTGGCTTGGTGAAAGAATAACCGAAAAAGGTATAGGGAATGGTATTTCGGTTCTTATCTTTGCAGGAATAGTTGCGAGATATCCACAATACATCGTGCAAGCTGTAGTTGCAGCAAACCCACTGGAATGGATTGTCCTTATTGGAATAACTATCTTGACAATCATAGGAATAATATACATTCAAATGGGAGAGCGACGGATAGAGGTGCAGTATGCGAGGCGTGTTGCTGGCAGAAGGGTATATGGCGGAGTATCAACCCACATACCGATCAAAGTTAATCAGGGTGGAGTTATTCCGATAATATTCGCCGCGGCGATAATGACACTTCCACAGATGATTGCGAGTGTACTCCCTGAGGGGAATCTGCTTGGGCGTCTCTTTGGCATGACTTCTCCGCTTTACCTGACGCTCTATGGTTTGCTAGTATTCTTTTTCACATACTTCTACAGCACGTTGGTTTTTGACGTCAAAGATGTATCGAACAACATAAAGAATTACGGCGGTTATGTTCCCGGGATTCGCCCGGGTTATCCGACAGAGCAGTATATCAGCAGGGTACTTTCAAGAGTCACGTTTATGGGAGCTCTCTTTCTGGTTATAATCGCACTTCTGCCATCGGTGATTCAGGGTTTTGTCGGTGTTTCGATAATGATTGGTGGAACCTCAACGCTTATAGCTGTAGGAGTTGCCCTTGATATACTCCAGCAAATAGAGTCTCACCTTATAGTTAGACACTACGAGGGCTTTGTGAAGAAGGGAAGACTCAGGGGGAGGAGATAGAACATGAATATCGTACTGATGGGTCCTCCCGGTGCAGGCAAAGGGACACAGGCAGAGCGAATTGCAGCAAGATGCGGTATTCCACATGTCTCTACAGGAGATATGCTTAGGGAAGCGGTGAGAAGTGGGACAGAACTTGGGCGCAGGGTTAAAGAGATCCTGGACAAGGGGGATCTTGTGACCGATGAAGTTATGAAGGAAGTTGTCAAAGGACGGCTTGCTGAAGATGATGCTCGAGCTGGTTTTGTTCTGGATGGTTACCCCAGGACCAGGAGACAGGTCTCACATCTTGAGGAAATCCTCAAGGATTTGGGCAAGACCTTGACATCTGTGATTTTGGTCAATGCGTCAGAGCAAGAAGTTGTCGAGAGAATCTCAAACAGACGAGTGTGTCCCAATTGTGGCGCAGTATACAACCTGATATCACTGAAGCCAGAGGTGGATGAACTCTGCGATAGTTGTTCTGCGAGTCTTGTACAAAGAAGCGATGATGAAGCCGAAACCGTGAGGATGCGTTACCGACTCTACATGGACAAGACAGCGCCAGTAATTGAAGAATTTCGGCGCGAAGGAAAACTCTTCATAGTTGATGGGTCAGAGTCGGTTGACATAGTAGCAGGAAAGATCTTCGAACATCTGGAGAAAACATGATATGATGAGACTGAAATCCCCCGATGAGATCCTCAAGATAGAACATGCTTCCAGAATAGTTGCTGAGATTCTGAGCATGCTCAATGAATATGTTGTAGAAGGTTCAGATGCGTCTGTCCTTGAGAGAAAAGCTCTCGAGCATATGGCAAAACGCTCTGCCAAACCGGCTTTTAAGGGATACAGAGGCTATAGTTTTGCCTTGACTGTATCCATAAACGAAGAAGTGGTGC
Source organism: uncultured Thermotogaceae bacterium (assembly GCA_964611155.1). Taxonomy (GTDB): domain Bacteria; phylum Thermotogota; class Thermotogae; order Petrotogales; family Kosmotogaceae; genus UBA9910. The sequence goes on along the minus strand of CAZSXB010000002.1, from coordinate 19,485 downwards.
ATGGTCTGCCTCTCAAAGAAAAAGTCTTTGGAGCAGGGGACATTGTTTCCGTGGACTGTGGGGTTGTCAAGTCTGGCTATATAGGAGATGCCGCTTACACATATGTTGTAGGAGATTTCCATGATGAAGCTGACGAAGTGCTGGTCAAAGAAACACACAGAGCTCTTCACATCGGAATAGAAGCAGCAAGGCCGGGAAACCGCGTGGGGGATATTGGTCACGCTATTCAAACTCATGTTGAGGACTTCAAACTCTCTGTTATAAGAGACTATGTTGGCCATGGAGTAGGGGCGTCTTTGCACGAAGATCCACAGATACCAAATTATGGTAAAGCTGGTACTGGTCCAGTAATTCGCGAGGGTTTGACGCTCGCCATAGAACCGATGATTTCGAGAGGAGATTATTCCGTAGTTGTGTTGGAAGACGGATGGACCGCCGTTACCACAGACAGATCCACGGCGGCACATTTTGAACACACTGTGGTTGTCGAGAAAAAGGGAGCAAGGATTCTCTCGACTCTTGACGGAGGTGTTCAATGACTGAAAAGGCTGATGTGATAAGAATGGAAGGAATAGTTCTTGATTCCATGCCAAACGCAACATTCAAAGTAAAGCTCGATAACGAACATGTTGTACTTGCACACATTTCAGGTAAGATGAGAAAGAACTTCATCAGGCTAATTCCAGGGGATCGCGTAGTTGTAGAAGTCTCAATATATGATCTTCAGAGAGGACGGATTATATACAGGAAGAAGGCAGATAAAGGAGGAGCTACCCAATGAAAGTAAGGGCATCCGTTAAGAAGAGATGTGAACACTGCAAATTGATAAGACGAAATGGTCGGGTCTGGGTTATCTGTGAGAAGAATCCACGACACAATCAACGTCAGGGTTAAGGAGGTATGAGAGATGGCACGTATTCTCGGTGTTGAGCTTCCCAATCACAAAAAGGCATTTGTTGCCCTTACGCATATCTACGGAATCGGATCAACAAGAGCCGAAGAGATCTTGAAAGCCGCAGGAATCAACAGAGATAAGAGGGTTAAAGATCTCACCGAAGAGGAAGTCAGCAGAATAAGCAAGCATATCAACGAGAACTACAAAGTAGAAGGTGAATTGAGACAGGAGATTGACAGAAGTATAAAGAGACTGATTGAAATCGGCAGTTATCGCGGTTATCGCCACAAACAAGGATTGCCTGTCCGGGGTCAGAAGACTCACTCAAACGCGCGAATGAGAAAAGGGCCGCGCCCGAGTAGAATAAAGAAGCGATAGGCTCAGGAGGTAAGGATAGATGGCAAAGAGAAAAGCTGCACCGAAAAGAAAAAAGAAGCTTTCCATAGATAGGGGAGTTGTACACATCAGTGCGACCTTCAACAACACCATAGTGACTCTGACTGACATGGATGGCAACACTGTTCTCTGGGCTTCTGGAGGTACTGCTGGTTACACTGGTTCGAAGAAGTCCACACCTTATGCAGCGCAGCTAGCAGCTGACAAAGTTGCGAAGGAAGCAATGAAACTGGGACTTACACGTGTTAGTGTCCAGGTTAAGGGACCGGGTTCGGGAAGAGAGTCCGCTATTAGAACACTTCAAAGTGCTGGACTTGCCGTGGATTCAATAAACGACATCACGCCCATCCCACACAATGGGTGTCGTCCCAGAAGAAGAAGAAGAGTATGAAAAGGAGGGGAAATGATTAATGGCCAGATATACTGGAGCCGTCTGTAAACTTTGCCGACGCGAAGGATTCAAGCTGTTCTTGAAGGGCGACAGGTGCTTCAGTGCCAAGTGTGCACTAACGAAGCGACCATTTGCTCCCGGCCAGCATGGAAGTACTACGAGAAAGCTCACGCAGTACGGAATGCAGCTGAGATCCAAGCAAGCTTTGAAGAGGATTTATGGTTTACTGGAACTGCAGTTCAGAAAGTACTTCGAGATTGCCACAACTAGTTCCGAGGAGACGGGAAACGCTTTGATGACACTTCTTGAATCTAGACTTGACAATGTAATCTACAAGATGGGTTTTGCTTCTAGCAGACGTCAGGCAAGACAACTCGTGAATCATGGACATGTTCTCGTTAACGGAAGAAAAGTGAATAAGCCATCTTTTGGAGTTAAGCCTGAATCTGTTATAGAGATAAAAGAGAAGAGTAAAGGCATCGTTCCTATAAAGGAATCTGTGGAGGCTGCAAAAGATCGAAGTACACCTCCATGGCTTGAAGTGGATTTTGATGCATTAAGAGGAACATTTCTTCGTGCTCCTTCAAGAGACGAAATCGATGTTCCTGTGAATTTGCAGTCGATCATCGAGCTCTACTCCAAGTAAATACCACAATTGCTTAAAGGGAGGTGTAGCCCAATTGGGCGACCATATGATTTCCTTCGTGATGCCTAAGACCCTGAAAATCGAAGAAGAGAGAGAAGACGCCAGCAGTTACTATGCGCGCTTTGTCCTGTCACCTATGGAAAAGGGTTACGCAATAACGATTGGTAATGCCCTGCGACGAGTACTGCTTTCTTCGATACCCAGTATGGCCATAACAAGGCTTAAGATACCCGGGAAGTATCATGAATACGACGTTATTGATGGTGTTAAGGAAGATATTCTTGAGATAATCCTTAATCTCAAGAAAGTTCAGCTCAAACCAGCGCTTGAGTTTTCAGAGCCGGTAAGACTAACGGTCGCAAAGAAGGGACCTGGACAGATTACCGCAAGAGATATTCACACACCTACAGGTGTTGATGTCATGAATCCTTCTCAGTACCTTGCAACATTGAATGAAGATGCTGAGGTTCACATGGAACTCTTTGCAGAGATTGGCAAGGGGTTTGTTCCTGTTTCAGATATGGAGTTAGAACATGACGTGGAGATGATTTACATCGACGGTGTTTTCAGTCCTGTTCTCAAAGTCAATTTCCAGCAGGAGAATGTCAGAGTCGGGAAGAGAACTGACTATGACAAACTGGTTCTTGAGGTATGGTCAAAACGTTCAATAAAGCCTTCCGAAGCTCTGAGAAGAGCAACCGATGTTCTTGTGAAGCATTTTGGCGTTTTCACAGAGAGTCTTGAAGTGGAGCAAGAACCTCTGGACATAATTGATCATGTTTCTGATGATGAAGCCACTTCTACGAAAGCGGAAGAGCCGGAAAGCGAAGAGCAGGGCAAAGAGGACTCAGGTGATTCCATATTGTCAAAGAAGATCGAAGAACTGGATCTATCCGTAAGATCACTGAACTGCCTGAAGAGAGACAAGATAAACACCATTGGCGATCTTGTGGAGAGATCAGAGGCAGATCTTCTTAAGATCAGGAACTTCGGTGGTAAATCCATGGAAGAAGTTATTCAGAAGCTGAGAGACAAGTTCGACTTATATCTGAGAAAAGAAGAGTAGTGTGGAGGTAATAGCATGAGACATAGAGTTAAGAAAGGAAACCTTAACAGACCTCATAGCCACAGAGTATCTTTGATGAAGAATCTTGCTAGAGAATTGTTTGAACACGGAACCATAGTAACTACAACGACAAAGGCAAAAGCAGTGAAGCCATTTGTAGAATCGATTATCACCAGGGCTAAGAAAGCTGCCGTCATTTCGAGTGAAATAAGCAGACTTGATCCAAACGATGCTGAAATCGCTTCGCTTAAGTCGAAGAATCTCTCTCTTCGCAGAGAAATAAACCGTAACTTCAATGATAGGCGCCTTGTAAGAAGGATTTGTGATGAGATCGCTGTGAAGTATATAGAAAGGCACGGTGGTTACACAAGAATCGTCAGGCTTGGCCAGAGGAGAGGTGACGCAACGGAGCTCGCGATTCTTCAGCTTGTTGACAGAGAGCTGCCAAAGGAAAAGAAGAAGAAATAGGTAGCAACAGATATCTTTATGAGGTGAAGCTATGAAGATCTTTCTTGACACGGCAAGTCTTGATGAAGTTAGGAAGGGCGTATCATACGGAATAATAGATGGTGTCACAACAAATCCAACTCTTGTTCAGAAGGAAGGAAGCGATTTTCAGAGCAGAGTTAGAGAACTTTGTGATGTTGTCAAAGGCCCAGTAAGCGCTGAAGTAGTCTCGCTCAAGGCGGAAGAGATGATCGCCGAGGCTGAGAAGCTTGTTGAAATAAGCGAACATGTGGTTGTCAAGGTACCGATGATTCCTGAGGGAGTGAAGGCCGTAAGAAAGCTTTCGATCATGGGAATAAAAACCAATGTTACATTGGTTTTCAGTGCTGTTCAGGCACTGCTCGCTGCAAAGGCGGGTGCATCATATGTCAGTCCTTTCATTGGAAGGCTTGATGACATTTCGTCAACTGGGATGGCGCTTGTTGAAGAGATAATTGAAGTACTCTCACAATATGATTTTTCGACAGAAATCATCGTTGCCAGCGTTAGGCATCCCATGCATGTTCTTGAAGCGGCAATGCTTGGGGCGGATATCGTGACGTTGCCTTTTTCCGTTCTTGAGAAGCTTTTCAAACACCCATTGACTGATCTGGGTCTTGATAGATTCCTTGAGGACTGGAAGAAATACCAGGCAGCTCGGAAACACTGATCTTGCCTTTTTGTTGACGTTTGGTGTAATATTTAGGTGAACCCTCGTTCTCCATCGAAGCTTCGTTATTCTTTTCATATAACCCTTATTCACATATTTCCGCCTACGGAAGGAGGAAAGGTGTGTTCACTGTAGACAGCAGTGGATACCGCCGCATTTAATGAGTCCTCGAAAGAAGCAAACAGAAAAGCAGTCAGATTCAAAGAAGGCATCAACCAAGAAGCCTGCGAATACCAAGGATATTCGTGAGGATGAACAAGCTGCTCTGAGTGAGAACACTCAGAATACTGAGGTGACCTCAGAAGAGCAAAAGGAGAAAGCAAATGATGCGAAGGATGCCAAGGTAAAAGACAGAATTCGAGAAGTAGAGATCGATATCAACCAGCTTGAGGAAATGCCCATAAGGGAGATATACAAGCTTGCCCGGAAGTACGATATCGCTGGATACTCTCAGATGACAAAGCGCGACCTGATCTTTGCAGTACTGAAAGCCCAGACAGAGTCTTACGGGTATTTCTTCAACCAAGGTATTATGGAGATCACAGACGGGGGGTATGGTTTCCTTAGAGGGCTGGACAATAATCTCTTGCCCAGTTCGCACGACATATATGTGAGTCAGTCACAGATAAGACGATTCAATTTAAGCACCGGGGACCTTGTCGCTGGTCAGGTAAGGCCTCCTAAAGAGGGCGAGAAGTACTTTGCGCTACTCCGGATTGAAGCCATTAACCACAAACCTCTTAGCTTTGCCGCAGAAAGGATCAGTTTCCACAATCTCACCCCCACATATCCTAACGAGATCATGAAGGTCGAATCAAATCCTGGAGTTATGAGCACTCGGATCATCGACCTCTTCTCTCCTATAGGAAAAGGTCAGCGTGCACTGATTGTCGCTCCGCCAAAGGCAGGAAAAACAACCCTGCTGAAAGAGATAGAGAACGGAATAGCCGAGAACCATCCTGAGACGATCAGGATTCTATTGCTTGTTGATGAACGCCCTGAAGAAGTTACAGACCTCAGACGTTCAACCAAGGCACACGTTCTTGCGGCGCCTTTTGACATGCATCCTGAAAAGCAGATAAAGATCGCTGAACAGACTCTTGACATGGCGAAGCGTTTGGCTGAGTTCGGATACGATGTGGTAATCCTTATGGACAGTATCACAAGGCTGGCAAGAGCATATAACCTCTACGTTCCGCCGAGCGGGAAACTGCTGAGCGGCGGTGTAGACCCTTCTGCCCTTTACAAGCCAAAACACTTTTTTGGCGCAGCGAGGAATATCGAAGAAGGCGGAAGCCTTACTATCGTATCAACTGCACTTATTGAAACAGGTAGCAAAATGGATGAGGTCATTTTTGAGGAATTCAAGGGAACGGGAAATATGGAGCTGGTTCTATCAAGGCAGCTTGCAAACAAAAGGGTATTTCCTGCGATCAACCTGGCCCTCTCAGGAACAAGAAAGGAAGAACTTCTTCTCGATCAGAGCACGCTGAGAAAGGTATGGGTGCTCCGTAGAATGCTTTCTTCGATGAGTGAAGAAGAAGGTTTGAAGCTCATAATGGATAAGCTACGGTCTACTTCATCAAATGAAGAGTTTCTTGACCTTATTGATCTCGAGAAAACCAGGTACTGACGGAGAGGATGATCAGATTGTCCAGGATTGTTTGTGGGGTGGATCTTGGAGGTACACAGACAAAGATAGGCATAGTCGATGAAAGCGGTGAGATAATCCTTAAGAGGATTATTGAAACCCGTGTCAGTGACAAGAGCGAGACTATCGTCTCCAGGATCGCTGAAACAATCGATTCGGTGATAGAAGAGATTAGTGTTGATAGGGGAAGAGTTCTCGGTGTAGGAATAGGTTCACCAGGATCAATCGACCGCGAGAATGGAATCGTTCTCTTCTCACCCAATTTCCCAAACTGGCGAAATATGGAGTTGAAGGGACGGATCGAAGAAAAAACAGGCCTTAAGACTTTTTTAGAGAACGATGCGAATGCATTCGCCCTGGGAGAATGGGCATTTGGAGAACATGCAGGCTGTGATCACATGATAGGCATAACACTTGGAACCGGAATCGGCGGTGGGGTTATCTCAGCCGGCCAACTCTTGATCGGGGCAGATGGTTTTGGGGGAGAGCTCGGTCATATTATCGTTGAGCCAGACGGTCCCATTTGCGGATGTGGTTCTCATGGTTGCGTAGAGTCCATAGCTTCCGCTCCTTCAATAAGCAGACTGGCGATGGAAAAAAGAAAGAGGTTTCCTAACTCCAGGATGTTTGATTCGGGACCTCAACCATCAACCAAGCAGGTATTTCAGGCTGCAACACAGGGAGATGAGGCGGCTCTACTCGTTCTTGAGAGGGTTTATAGAGCCCTTTCACTGGCTATTGGCAATTACATTCACATATTCAATCCACGTTATGTGGTCCTGGGCGGGGGTGTAAGCCGTGCGGGTGAACCCCTTCTGAAAGGAATAAGGAGATATGTTGAACGTTTCACAATGAGTTCCTTCAAAGAAACGTACAAAATCGTTCTTAGCCAACTTTTCGAAGATGCAGGCATCAAAGGTGCTGCATCGATTGTATTTTACAAGTTCAGCTAGTCTGCGCTTCTCTTCCATAAATGTGAGCAAGGCGGGTTGGTTCAGGGATTCTGTATCTTCCAGTTACCGACATAGTTAGCTCCACTGCCGATTCAATATCAGTAAGATGACCCGGTGAGACGAACACCGGTTTCACTTTGTCCCTCGTGCGAAGAACTGCTCCGAGCCTTTCATGCTTTTCTAGCAGATAAGTCCAGCTACCTCTCTCTTGACCCGGTGCATCGTACTGTCCAATCAGGCGGCTCTTGGCAACACCTATAGAAGGTATGCCTAGAAGCACACCAAGGTGAGCGGCCAGACCAAGCCTTCTTGGATGAGCGATTCCCTGTCCATCAAAGAAGTACAGATCAGGCTCAGACTTCAGGAGTGCCATGGTTCTTATGAAGAGAGGTCCTTCTCTGAATGAGAGATAGCCCGGAATATACGGAAGATGAATTGTTCCCTTTTCTACAACACATTCAGCAACTTCAAGAGAGTTGAACTCTAGAACAACGATACAACAGGTTCCGAACGTCTTTCCGGAAAAGCTTATGTCTACTCCTGCAACTGTAGAAATCTCTCTCCTGAAGGGTTGTAGCACAACCAGTCCACCCAGGTTACGCTGAGCATCTCTTGCCTCTTCGAGAAAAGGTTTGATTTCTATCCTACATCACTCCTGTTCATCGATTAGGTGAAGCACTTTTGGAAATCGATCATATAATGAGTTAAAATAAAGAGAAATCGCATTGCGCCCCGGAGGTGTTTTATGAAGTTCACACTGGAACGGAAAGATTTGCTGCCCAAGCTTGAGACTGTAGCCATGGCAGTTGCTCCAAAGACAGTCAAACCAGTTCTTGCGGGGATTCTGTTCCGTGTTTCACAGGACGGAGAGATATCACTAATGGCAACAGATCTTGAGACTTCTGTGAAGACTGGTGTCAAATCGAAACACTTTGAGGGAGAAGGCTCTGCGTTTGTTGTTGAAGCGAACCTCTTTACTGAAATCATCAGAAACCTCTACGATGCTGACATTAAGTTTTCTCTCGACACAACAAATCTTAGCATAGATCAGGGGAAGTCTCATTTCCTGATCCCCACGATGAGTGCTGATGATTATCCGGATTTCGACACCATATCAGCTGGGACGAGTTTTAGAGAGTCGCTTACAGCACTTGAGCTGATGATCGACCGGACGCTTTTCTGTGCTGCTCGTGATGAATTCATGAGGAACTTGAACGGTATCTACTGGGAATTCGATGGAGAGTTCTTTCGACTGGTAGCAGCAGACGGCTTCAGAATGGCACTGGCTGAGGGCAAAGTGAAAACGGAACTGGGAGAAAACTTCTTGTTGTCTCTGAAAAGCATGAAGAACCTCCATAATGCTATGAAAAGTGCAAAAAGTGACCAGATAACCATATCACATGACGGTTCACGCGTTGGTTTCTCTTTCGATGACACGGAAATAGTTGCAAGGGTTGTCGAGGCTGACTTCCCGGATTATCGCAAGGTTCTTCCAAAAGCTTTCAAAACTCGCGTGAAGGTTGATACAAAAGCATTTCTGGATGCGTTGCGAAGAGGTTCAATTGCTGCGAGGTTTGGAAGCGACTCTATAAAACTGGAGCTTGTTGATGGCCAGTTGAGGCTAATGTCAAGCAGCCAGGACCACGGTGAGTCACTCGATGAGATGGCGGTTTCAAAAGATGGTGATGATCTTACAATCGCGTTTAATCCCAGATTTCTCTCCGAGGCCATGAAGAAGGTTGACAGCGAAGAAACTGAGCTGAATTTCGTTGACGCAGGGAGTGCTCTTCAGATTAGTCCTGTGGGAGTTGAAGGCTATATTTACATAGTGATGCCAATAAGGTTAATATGATATGCTGTCCATAGGTTACGGTTTTGATGCTCATGTTCTCGAAGAAGGTGGAGAAGGTCTGGTTATAGGAGGGGTGGTCGTTTCGAGAGAATGGAGCCCTAAGAGTCATTCAGACGGTGATGCTCTTGTTCATGCAATTATAGATGCGCTCCTTGGGGCATCGGGGCTTGGCAATATTGGAGAATACTTTCCTGAGAACGAGAAGAATCGTGGAAGGTACAGCATTGATTTTCTCGTAGATGTTGGAGCGATGTTGCATGACGCTGGACTTGAGGTTGTGAGTCTCGATAGTGTTGTTATACTGGAGAGTGTTACTCTAATACAATATCTTGAAGAGATGAAGAGGAGAATCTCCAGATCTATTTCGGCCAGCAAGTCTGCGATTTCGGTTAAACCAAAGAGCGGAAACGGACTGTATCCTGGTCAAGTAGTGGCGCATGCAGTTTGCCTGGTAGGGAAGTGAGAGATCTGTGGCTGATTATCGATATCAAGTAATCAACAAGAAGGGAAAGACAGAAAGCGGCAAGATAGCCGCGAACTCCCAGATGGAGGCACTGCAACTGCTTACCACTCAGGGTTTTGTTGTCACGTCGATAAAACCCGTAAAGAAGCACAGATCAAAAAGCCGTACAGCGCTTTTCCCTATTTCAGTTAAAGAGGTAAGCCTCTTTTCTAGACAGTTGTCTACAATGGTTTCTGCAGGCGTTCGTATCCGTGATGCGGTGCAGGTGCTTTCAGTTCAGCCGGTGTTTTCCAGGCGATTCAGGAAGGTCTTAACAGAAGTTGTTCTTCTCATCGAAGGTGGAATGTCCTTCTCTGAAGCTATGCAGCATACAAGGGTTTTTGATTCCCTGTTCATAAACCTTGTAAAGGCAGGAGAAGCTGGTGGAGTTCTTGATGAAGCTCTTCTGAGAGTTGCTGATTTTTATGAGTCTATGGTGGATCTCCAGCAACAGGTCAAATCTGCAATGGCCTATCCTCTTTTTATGATGGTCTTTGCAGTGATGATCGTGATGGTTATCTCCCTGTTTATTCTTCCTAATCTCATCTCGGCTTTCGGTAGTGATGCCCCAATGACAGGGGTGATGGGGTTACTGCTCTCAATGAACGAAATGCTTATGAATCACTGGCTCCTGATAGTAATCGGGATTGTTTTTGCCCTTGTAGGTGGCAAGATCTTCCTGAAGACGAAATACGGGAGAATGGTCAAGGATGTCTTTGCATCAATAATACCTCCAGTGAAACGACTCAGGACAATGACTGCTGTAGAGAGATTCACGCGGACTCTGGCAGTTCTGGTTTCGAGTGGTGTTGATATACCGACTGCTCTGGATCTGTCAAGTGAAGTGTCCGAAAGCAATAGCATTGTCAATGCCATAGTCAGGGCAGTTGAAGAAATCAGGGCCGGAGAGACAATTCATGGAGCCTTGCAGAGACAGGGAGTCTTTCCTCCCATAGTCATAAGCATGGTTGAGACGGGAGAAGAAACCGGAAAACTCGATACAGTTATGTTCAAAGTGGCTGATTTCTACAGAAATCAGGTTCAAGCTGCTCTGAAGCAGTTGATATCCCTGGTTGAGCCAATGATGATTCTCTTCATAGGAGGGTTTGTTGCTTTCCTGGCGTATACGATGTACAACTCGATATTTGCTTTACAGCAGACGATAGGATAGCATGACTCTATTAGAAGTGCTTTGCTGTATTGCTCTGACGATCATCATGATGTCCCTTGCTGTTGTTAATGTTCCCAAAATCCTCAGTGCCAGGGACGTTCTTTATGGCAAGTCTGAATTGGACAGTTTTTTGGAAGGCGCAAGAATGGAGGCGATATCTGGTTCTAGAAGAGTGCTGGTATACTACAGGGCAGTTGACAGAGTCTTTTTTACCTCGACAGGAAGAACGCTTTTGGATTCAAACGTGATTTCAGAGAGTGACTTTCGCATTTCCTATAACCAGAACGGGGCTGTAGCGATTCTGAGCGGATCGACTACATTAACCTATAGAGATGGTTCCAGACTGACTATCTCCCCGGTAACTGGCAGAGTTTCATATTAGAGGGGGTTCAGGATGTTCAACCCAGCGATCACGACACTAAGCACCAGCAAGAGTTATACAGAGATCGCTAGATTTCTGCTCAAAGGCAGAAATCTGCACCTCATGTTCAGAGTTCTGGAATTCGGACCTGACTCACTGAAGAAATCTGCCGAAGTATTTTTCGAGCACAATTTCCTTCCCGTTGACGAGGTATTTGTGACAGCTGTCCATCCCTCCAACGCAATATTCCAGCACATTGAAATACCGAAAGTCAAGAACAAGAAGAACCTGATGGATGTTGCCGGTTTCAAAGCTGCTTCTCAGTTTACTCTTCCTCCCAATGAGGTCTACATGGACTGCATGAATTCCTTCAAAGCGATCAAGGAAGGATTGGTTCCTTCCTTTGTCATACTCAAAACAAGGTCTATGAATGATTTCGTGAACGATCTCAAGAGCCTGGGTTTTCCTGAGCCTGATAGAATAAGTCTTCGTCCACTCCCCATTACTAGCCTCGCAGTCGATGGACTTGTCTCATCGGGGAGTTTTCTCCTATTTGTGGTGGATATGGACTTTGCTTTCCTTTATGCAATCAAGAATGGAGAAATAGTCGGATTGACTTACATTGACGAGGGTTTCTTGACTTTGCTCGATAGACAGAGTCTTCTAGAAGAGGCCGAATTACTGAGATTAAAGATGAGTTTTCTTGGAGGTAGTCATCTGCACTACGAAAGCTATGAAAGCGATTTTTCAACAACCTTACAGGGATTGATGGGGTACAAGATAGGAATGTATCTTAGCAATATGATCTCGAGTTCTCCAAACACTGAACAGACTGATGACAAGGAATTCAATCATTTCTTCGTGTCCGGACAATCAAGTCTTTCGACACGGATATATTCGCAGGCTCTCAGATCGATTCTTGGTGGAGAAAGCACTATTGAGCCTCTCCCTCTGAAAACAGGCGAGATCATGGAGATATCCTACACTACTGCAGGTCTGGCAATTGAAGGCGGTGAAGTTGTTGGTAAGCGTAAACTTGTATACAAGGAAGAAGCGTAGAAACAAACTTGAGACCTTTCTTCTTCTTGTCATTCTTGTTGTAACAGTTGTGCTGGCAGTGAGAATGATGGCAAATGCTGCCTTCAGCACGAGGCACCTTCAATTAGTGCGCGCAAGAAGTTACATCTTTGAGCATACTGGACTTGCACTCACAGGCGTTATTGAAAGAGATACAGAAGTGATCCAGGAGAAGCACAACCAGCTTGTTCAGGAACGGAGGAGATTGACGTCTCAGATAAGTGAAATCAGAGCGTTTTTACAGCAGAAAGAAGAAGCTCACAGATTCTTTGAGATCACTTGCCTGTATCTGGAAAAGCACGGTGAGCTGGCACTGAAGGAGATAATGACAAGAATTGATTACTCTCAAGGGAATGGAAACGTCCTCTATTATCTTGTTCTGGATAGCTCATTAGAGTCTGAAAAGGTGTTGGCCGTGATTCCTGAAACCGAAGCTTATGTGAAGCTTCAGGAGACAAAGCTGTCTTTCTTTGCGGAGAGTTTGGAAGTACGACACATAGATATGGGGATTGATAAGAATGTCGGACAGTGACGCCTTCTCAAAAGATCAGCATGAAGTAAGCAATGGAGAAAACCAGGTACGGAATGTTTTCGTCTCGAAGAGATTCTCAGCGAAGATGAGCTCGAAAAGAAAGGTTCTCAAAACAAAAGGGGTGAAATCGCTGATTGCTGGCGTTGTCCTGGTGCTGCTTATCGCAGTTGGCTTTGGAGGTTTCATAGGATTCTACGTGTGGCAGAGCGGTCAGGCTCTGGTCGAAATGGCAGAGGAGACAGAAAAACTGGCTGATGTCTTTTTCGAAACACAACGTCTCACAAAGGTAAGAAATGACGCTGTGAGAGATATTCGAGATAACAGCAGAATTGAGGAGATCGAAGAGTACTTTGGAATCAGCAGGGCAAAGCACGACCACAATAATCTTCGAATATCCGAGCCTGCAGAAGAGTTTCTCAAGCTTCTGAACCTGATCATAAATGAACCGGCTGTTGTCATAAGAAGACTCAACCTTAATTCCAGTCTCTCATTTCCTGTCTTTCCGAGAACTGCGATGCAGCCGGTTATAAGACTAAATGCGACGCTGGATATTTCAATTGCGAGAGTTTTCTGAATGGGCGTGATCTGATGGCAAAATACTTCGTGTTGTTTGTTCTGGTTATGGGTGCGTTTGTCGCGATGCTAATCGTCTATATGATCATGCTTGGTCCGGTGCAGATAGCAGACCTGTCTGCTCAGAGTGCGATGAGAATAGAGGCTGTCGACACTTCTGTCATCTACAAAGCCATCGCTCTGGAAAACCGATTTGAGCCGTTTCTTGCAAGTCCAGCAGAAATGATAGCTTCGATGCTTGCTGTTGGTGAAGAAGTTAACGACATTGTCTATCGAGGATACTTCAGAATGAATAGCATGGATCTCGCTGTTATTGAGATAAGAGGCAACAGATATATTGTTAGAGTCGGCGATGAAGTAGCTGGTTATGTGATCTACGGAATAACTGATCTTGCTGTGCTTCTGAATGAAACAGAAACCAATACGTTCGCTGTGGTGAGACAGTACGCCGCAAGTAATTAAGACAATGCTCTTGGGGGGATACACATGAGACGACTTGGAGTTATATTACTGCTCATTATGGTTACTTCCGCACTTTCGATATCAGCCTCGCTGGTATCAATCTCGCCTGTTCTTGAGGAAAGGTCTGTGGCGATCACCATAACCCTGAGTGAAGAAATCGATCAGGAGATCGTTATCAAACCAAATCCGTCCAGAACGGTTTTCTCTCTTACACTTGATGGTGTTGCAGGCAAGAACATGGATCTACCGCTGAGACTTGGGCCTGTTGAAGGTCTATGGACTCGCGATCTTGGAGACCGCTTCTTTGTTAGCTTCGCGTTGCTCATTCCTGCAACAGAGTCTCCGACAGTAACGATTGAGTCAAACCGCTTGAGAATTGATATCCCCCGTGCTGCCCCAGACGTGGATATTGACAGCTTCAGAATGTATGGGACCACGCTAGAGCAGGCGATCTCTTTCATCTTTGGTTCGGAAATGCTTAACAGATCCTATGTAGTATCCCCTTCGGTCAGGAATGTTCAGGTCATTGTTGGCTTTACAACGGCTCTGGCTGAAGATGTTCTGCGGAATATACTTATCTCACTCGGTGACAGAGTTGCTTACGCATACCTGACAGACGGAACTTTCTATCTGGGCACGCAAGAGGAAGTTAGAAGTATTGTAAACAGCTTCTGGAGAACCTATATTGGTGTAGATATATTTGATGGCGATGATGATAGAAAACAACAGCTTGAGAGAATTCGAAAAGAGATTCCCGCGGAAAGCTTCGTTGAGTATCTCCCTAACGAATCAGTTATTCTGGCATTTGGAGACCTGAGCACTCATATGATTATCTCCTCTCTCTTATCAATGCAAACCGGTTCACTTGAGTTCGATGTGCCTGATGAACTTGTTGAGAGCTTTCCAGAGATTCTCACAGATTTTTTCAGACTTGCTGAAGAAGTGAATAGAATAGTATGTGGTGGATCTGTTACCCTGGATATCTTGCCACAATTCAACAGAATAGTTCTCTCTGGAGAAGAGAAGAGTCTGAGCATACTGAGTGGTTATCTTGACCAATATGCTGATGTAATGCTATCAGATGTCGATCGAACGAAACTTGTTGTAAGGGAGTTTCTTCTGCCAGATAATCACAGGGTACTTGAAGAAGTGCTTGCTGTCACAGGGGCTGAAGTTGACTCTGTTGCTGACCTGATGAAGGGACTGCTTAACATCTACACGCAAGAAGAAGTAGTTGAAGTAGATCGGAGTCTGGAAAGCTTTGGCAAGCTCCTCTTCAGGATCCCAACAGTGCTCGAGAAGACATTGACAAGCCTTCAGAGAGATATTACAGAGTTGAGTGCTCGAGTATCCTATGCCTTGTTGAAGTCTGCCATCGTTCTGGAACAGGCACTTATTCATGAGATAGAGGTTGTCACCGGAACGAAAATCGATTTTGTGGGTGAACGAAATGGATATATGATAAAGGGCGAAAGCGACAGGATAGCAATGGCAGAAGCGCTTCTTGAGAGATTTACAGGGATCCCCTTGTCGGAATTATCTTCAGAGTTTATTGAACTCAAGAATGAAGCAAGAACCGAAAGTGTGTCAGGTTTTCTTTACAGTTTCTTTGAATCAAGAGGGCTCACTGAAAAGGAATTTCGGGTCGATGTGATTTCAGACAATCTGATTCACATTGTGGCTCCTCATGAGATGCTTGCCGAGGCTCTTGAGAGTCTCCGAAAATACGAGTCGCATTTCTTCCTGGACAGGGTGGAAAGGATAATCGATATTCCCAGCGACTTCTATGGCGCAGGTATCGAGAAGATTCTTGTCGAGCTGTACTCTGATACGCTGGATCACACTTTCATTCCGGAATTGGGTCTTCTGATTGTTCAGGCTCCACTAAGTACAGCTGATTCTGTTGAGGCACTCATAGAGTACCTTACTCCCAGAATAAGTGACAGGGTCAGCCTGGAGAGACAACTCGAAGAAGAAACGCGGATTTCAAGATTCTCTGCTCGAGTACCTGGATGGACAGATGAAGAGTTCAGATCGTATTTCAAGACATTCCTCGGCATCAATAACTATGAAAAGATAACTATCTCCCCTGGTCCTTCAGGTTACATGATTGTAGGGGATTCTGTAATAGTGCAGATTATTCTTGATGAAGTAGAACGAGTAACACAGATCACTGAACCCTATTATGCTCTGCTGCAGGATGTTCCTCCGGTGCAGGAACTGAAGGTACTTCTGGAACGAATGGGCATCAGTGTTACTTTGCTCCCTGTAGGGGATCAGTTCATGGTGATCGGTTCCAGGGAAGAGGTTTCAAGAACGGATGAAATCGTAAATCAAATCATCAGACGAAGGGCGACTCAGATATCGTCAGAGGAAGCTGAAGAAGAGCTTATGCTTTCATATCAATTCATTGATATCCTGCCAGAGACAATAGAAGCCTATAAAGAGATACTTGAAAGGCTTGAGATAAGTGTGGATCTGGTGATTTCCCCTTCAGGTGTGCTGATTATCGGCCCCGCAAGACTTGTTGAAGACGCAGGAGAGTTGGTCTACTCCATATCTCGAAGACAGCAACCTGATTCTGCCAGAGCTGATGGCAGATCTTACACGATACTCGAGATGCATCCCGATCTTGACGGCCAGATCCTGAGAGAACTATCACAGAGTTTTATGTTGAACGTTCACATTATCCCGATCGCAGAAACATTAGTTGTGACAGGTATTGAAGAAGACGTAGACTCTTTCGAGTCAATCTATGCTCAACTCAAAACGGAAACACCCGAAGAGTTTGTGCTGGTGGATCGAACCCTCACCCTTGAGGAGTTGTCAGGAATCATTGAAACAATTGGGCTTGACGTCAGATACCTGCAACTCAGGGAAAAGCACCTTCTGCACGGAAACGCCAACCATGTTGAACTGCTTAAAGACCTCTTACAGGATCTTGCGCTCGATGAAGTCTCCGTCGAAGTAGATAGACTCATAAAAATACTGCCAGACATAGTGGTAAGTGAAGAAGTATTGAGAGTACTGGCGGAAGACATGGGATTAGAAGTAAAGATATATGACAGTGCGCGAGGAGTAATAGCGGTAGGGGAAGAAGCAGAACTGGAAGCCCTGGAAGGGATAGCGAGGCTATTCGAAGCAGAAGAGCCGGAGAAAGCGAGGTACAAAGTACTTGAAAGGCCTGCAGACATACCGGTAGAAGTATTAGGGTCGGCATTTGAAGAGATAGGGTTACAGGTGAGGTTATTTGATCTACAGAGGCAGTTACTGGTAGTAGGGATAGAAAGAGACATAGAGATAGCGCAGAACTTCATGGAACAGATAAAGCCGGTAGAGCTGCCGGAAGAAGAGATAGAAGCGAGGACGTACACGATACTGACGCTACCTGAAGGGCTGAGTGTAGAGAACGTAGAAACGATAATGGAGCGAGTGAAGATAAAAGTAGACACAGTCCAGGCAGGGGTAGTAACAGTAATGATAGGGCAAGAAGAAGAGATAGAGCGTGCGCGATCGATCATCACGATGATAGGAGAGATGGTAGTAAGGGCGCCATGGGAAGAGAACGTATTTGAAGTAATAGATAAAGTATTGCCATATGAGGAACTGACGGGAGTAGTGGAAACATTTGAAATGGAAGTGAAGACACTACAGACGGCGGAGAAATACATACTGTATGGAATACCGTCAGAAGTGAAGCTATTGCAACAGGTGATAGAACAGATAAGGCCAGCGGAGCTACCGGAAGAAGAAGAAAGGGAGAAAGTGATAGAAGTATTGCCAGACACAGTAGTAGGGACAGAGATACTGAGGAGTCTGGCGAGGGAGCTGGGGCTGGAGCTTGAGCTATACGAGACAGTGACGAAAGTGATAGCGGTAGGATATGCAGAAGAACTGAGAGCACTGGACGGGATACTAGAGATAGTGAAAGAGATACCGGAAGTAGAAGAAGAAGTAGAAGAAGAAATAATCTACAGGATAGTAGAGAAGCCTGTAGAGATAGGTACAGAAGTATTGAAAGAAGCCTTTGCGGAGATGGGGCTGAGGGTAAGCGTATTGGAACTGCAGAGGCGGCTATTGGTGATAGGAACAGAAAGAGAGACAGAGATAGCGATAAGCTTCATTGAAGAATTTGATGCAGAAGAAGAGCTGGAGAGACAGACGATAAAAATACTGCCAGACATAGTGGTAAGTGAAGAAGTATTGAGAGTACTGGCGG
>CAZSXB010000002.1:0-1482 GCA_964611155.1 uncultured Thermotogaceae bacterium | reverse complement strand
AAGAAGCCTTTGCGGAGATGGGGCTGAGGGTAAGCGTATTGGAACTGCAGAGGCGACTATTGGTGATAGGGACAGAAAGAGAGACAGAGATAGCGATAAGCTTCATGAATCAACTGATACCAGATATCGAGGAAGAGCCGAAGACATACAGGTTGAAGTCTCTGCCCGAGGGTTTTGAGATTCAAGATATCGATAGAATTCTCAGCAGGATCGGAATTAGCCTTGACGTTGTGCAGGCAGGCCCGGTGACTGTTCTTATTGGAAGCGAAGAGGAGATCGGTCGCGCGGAAGCTATTATCACAGAACTTGAGAGATTGGGAATCAAGCCACCAGACCGCGAGAATGTGCTGGAGATAAGACCCAAAGAAATAAGTGCGGGAGAACTCTCGAGCGTTGTGGAAACTCTTGAACTCCAGATAAAATACCTTGAGACGCGTGAGAAGTTTGTACTTTACGGTGTTGCTGGTCATGTAGAACTCCTCATGAAAGTGATAGAAGAGATTAGGCCGGAAGTTGTCGAGATAGAGCCTGAGGAAGATGAGATTGTCAGGAGCTTGAGATTGCTTGAAGGGGTTCGTGTAGACATCAACGTGCTCAGGTCCGTTTCCCAAGAGATGGGACTTGATGTCTCCTTGCACGAAAGCCCAAGAGGTGTTGTCGCAATTGCAACTGAGACTGTCCTTGATGAAGTGGAGAAGCTGGCTGAGCTGTTCAGACTTGATGAACCTGAGGAAGTTGAAGAGGATGATGTTGTAGAGCCTGCGGTATATAGAATCATCGATGTTCCTGAACAGAGTTCGGCCGAAGAACTGAAGTCCTTGGCACGATTCCTTGGACTTGATGTAGCAATACAGGAAGTCGCGGACAGAATTGTGCTATTCGGATTGCCGGGAAGCATAGATCGACTTCTAGGAGTAATCTCCGAACTCGAAACTGATGAAAGACCTGAACTGGAAAGCACAATGAAGATTCTTCCAGGGCTTCCAGGCATTGATGCTAATACCCTGCAAAGATATCTGATTGCTGAAGGAATTAGAATCACTGGGGTCATGGAATTCCTTGATGGGTATATTGTTGTTGCTGAAGAAGAGGAGCTTGTTAAGGTAGCAAATGCTATTGATCAACTTGAGAGGTACGTTGAGAAGTATTTTGAGATTATTGATCTGCCTGCAAGCATGACTCCAGAATTACTGAGGTCGCTGGCCGATGATCTTGGACTTGAAATCGGAATTGTGCGTCTTGTGCGCGAGAAGATCATGGTTACAGGTACACCAGATACAATAAGACAACTGAAGCAGATTCTGTCAGAGATATCGCAGTTGGAGGAACCAGAAGAGATTGAACCCAAGGTAGTTCACAGCAAGTATATCGGAGACTTCACGTTCAACGCTGAAGAGCTGGCAGGTCTGCTAATGAACTCACTTGATAATATCGAAGTTAAGACTTTCGAGACGCTGCCTGTGATATTGATCAGATCCGCCG
>CAZSXB010000001.1:0-75073 GCA_964611155.1 uncultured Thermotogaceae bacterium | reverse complement strand
TTATCACCCCTGTTTTTGAGAAGCTTTCGGACGAAATCATGTTCCTTCTCAGGAGGCAGACCATCAAGCCTGGCACACACCAGCTCCTGCAGGAGTTTCTTGATGGCCGGCCCCTCCGGCACATTGTATTCCTTCATAAGAGCATTTCCATCAATCTCAAGCCTTAGCTCATTGAGATCATTTATATAAGACAGGAAAAGACTGGAAGCTTCATCTTCTAGACCGCTGTCAATAAAAGCGAGCTCCTCGGAATTGAGTGAGCCGACAATCAGGTAGAACTGGGAGAGTTTCTGGGGCTTCTTTTGCTTGAGCTCTTGAAGAACACCTGCGGCGTGAAACAACCTGTCGGAAAATCTTCTGGGGAAGCCATATCTCTCTATTGCCCTCTTCACGCTACTCCTATCAGAATCTCTGAGCAATATCATGCTCACAACATAAAGGTTGTTAATCGGGCCGATTATCTCTCTGCTTCGCAAAACCCTCTCTGAGAAGTTTCTAAGCATCGTTCTGGTTTCTGTATCGAATGTATGAACAGGGAAAACGTGCTCAAGTATGCCAAACTGAACAAGCCTCTCTATGGCACCCGCCATGTGGGGCTCTTTGAGGAGTTTTTCCAGTTCATCCCGAATTCTCTGACCAGTGACTCTTTCAATGTAACCTTCAGCAGCATAACGCTGCAGATGAGTAGCAGTCTGATCCTCAATTTTGAAACCATATCGTGTCTCAAACCTTACGGCACGAAGTATTCTTGTTGGATCTTCAACAAAACTCAGGTTGTGCAGGGCCCTGATGATACCTCTTGCAAGATCTCGGCGACAACCGAAGAAGTCGAGGAGTAGTCCGAAATCTTCCTGGTTGATCTTGATTGCCATGGCGTTTATTGAGAAGTCTCGTCTGTAAAGATCCTTTTTGATCGTGCTCATTTCTACATTTGGCAGCATTGCAGGTTCATCGTAGTACTCGGTTCTTGCAGTTGCGACATCGATTCTTGTTCCGTCGGTCAAGAACATGGAACTTGCCATGAACTCCTTATGATCAACCACTTTTGCTTTGAAGTATCTCTGAAAGGTTCTTGCAAAGATATTGGCGTTCCCCTCGACAACAACATCAATATCGTAGTTCGGGATTCCCAGTAGCAGGTCTCTCACGAATCCGCCGACCACGTATACAGCCATTGAGAGTTCTGAGCCTACATTGCCAAGGAACCGTAACATCGTAGCTATTCTTGCACCGAGTCTGTCCTGAAGCAACTTGGCCACTTTTACCTGTGAGTGACTGTCATCGGATCGAACACCTTCAGGACTTGCAAGCTTCAATCCATACCTGCTGCGCATGAGATCGGTCTTTGTAAGTATTCCTTCCAGGATACCGTCTTCAAGAACAAGCAATCGTCCCAAATCATAATCCATCATCTTCATGATCGCATCACTCACAGAGTCAGAGCTCTTTATTGTGACCAGGTTGGTTGACATTATCGTGGAAATCGGCTCATCTGAAATGCTATGCCTTTCAGCTTTTTCGACATCGCGCTTGGTGACAATGCCAACAAGTTTGCTACCACTGACAACTGGAAGCCCGCTGTGTCCGGTGTTCTTCATTATCTTCGATGCTTCAGATATCGGCATCTCAGATAGAACAGTTCTTACAGGTCTTGTCATGATGTCCCTGACTTGCATGAACTCTGTGATGTTTTCAGTAAGGTGATCAATTACATTCTTATAAACAGTCTCAACATCTATTCCCTCAATATACCCGAACGTGACCAGGGGATGTTGCCTGATCTCGGAAGTTTCGAACAGTTTCTCCAGTCTGATCTGTCTGTTTCTTGACCTCGCAGAGAAGTACACCCTGCTATCCACCTGGACAAGGGTGATCAGGTTATCATAACCAAGAAGCCCCCAAAGCCTGTCAATAACAGCGCTCAGTCCCGCGGGGAGTTCATCTGCCCTGGTCAAAGCTATCGCAATCTCAAGACCATCAACTCTTTCTGTCCTGACATTTGAAAGCAGTGCATCATAGAGCTCCATCTGGGTTTTCTCAAGCTCCAGCCCGGCGTAGGTAGATATCTCCGGGAGCGATGCCCCGATTTCTAGCAACCAGGCGCCTATATTCAGATCCTCGGGAGTGGTTGTGGCAAAGGAAAACATCCCCGTTTCTTTGTAAAGGGCTGTTGCATACAATGTGGCATCACGGGGAGAGAGACCGACTTTCTTCTCTTTCAGGATTGAGCAAACCAGGCTGATACAGGCGCCAAGCGTTTTCGAGCAGTGTTTGCCAATCGATGAAAGGTTCTTGTATTCATGGTGATCAAAGAACACAATTTCAGTCTGATCAGTTATGTGATCCGTTATGCGCGAAGACAGACGTCCGAGGTCGGAAGTGTCCACCACGACAAGCGAGGAAATCCTCTTGAACTCGATCTCTTTTGTGCGGTAGAAGGGAAACAGAAGTCTCTGAGAATCTATAAACCTGTTGAGAGAGGACGAGAAATCTCCTTCCACTACTATTCTGTGATCCAGGTACAACTTCTGTATGCCAACGGCACTGGCAAAAGCGTCAAAATCCGGGTTGATATGTGTGGTAATGAGCTTCAAGTAATATTCCACCTTTTGAGCCTGTCGTAAAGGGTACTCTTACTTATGCCCAGAACATCGGCCGTACGAGTCTTGTTCCAGTTGTTTCTTTCCAGTATCTGCAGTACGTACCGTCTCTCCATTTCGTCAAGGGTCAGTCCCGATGGAATGGAAGCTGGATCCTCTGAAGTCTCCGTTATCATCTCTGAAGGAAGCAGCTCCGGTTCAAGACGCCTTAAATCACTGTTCATGGCCATTATGGAAAGAATAGTGTTTCTCAGTTCCCTGGCATTTCCTGGCATCTGCGTTGAGGCAAGACAACTGATGAATTCCGTGGTGATTTCAGGTGCCTCGCTCAGACCAAGCTCCTTGACAATACCTGCTGTGAAGTGTTTCACTAAAGGCTCGACATCTTCGGGCCTCTCACGTAACGGGGGGATCTCTATTCCGATCACCTTGATCCTGTAGTACAGATCATCCCTGAACTTCTTTTCTTCCACCAGCTTGGACAGGTTCCTGTTTGTTGCACAGATTATTCGGGTGTCGATCTTTGTGCTGGTGTTGGCTCCAACTCTCTGGATGAAGCCTGACTCAATAACTCTCAGAAACTTGACCTGCATGTGCAAAGGTAGTTCAGAAATCTCGTCAAGGAAAAGTGTTCCTCGATCTGCCTCTTCTATCCAGCCTCGCTTGAGCCTGTCAGCTCCTGTAAATGATCCTTTCTCGTGTCCGAAGAGCTCACTCTCGAATAACGCCTCAGGGACGGCACCACAGTTGATCGCTATGAACTTCTTCCTCCTGCTCAGATCATGAATAGCTTTTGCGACCACTTCTTTACCGGTTCCGCTTTCTCCTTCGATCAGAACGGTTACATTTCTATGAGCAACGGCCCTGACAGTCTCTCTGATTTTTCTTATTGCATGGGAGTTGCCGATTATCCGTCTGAGTCCTTTTGCTTCGCCAGCATGTCTTTCAAGAAGAGTGTCACGTTCCTTGGCCATTTCAGAAAACTCAATCGCCCTAGAGATCTCAATCAATGCATGAGTAAGATCAAAAGGCTTCTCCAGGAAGTTGAATGCTCCAAGCTTCACCGACTCAACTGCTGCAGAGATATCTCCGTGGGCAGACATTATCACTACTGCCGCCCCATAGTCTCTTGCGGGGCCGATCAGCTCAGTTCCATTGCCGTCCGGGAGTTTTATGTCAAGCAATGCACAGTCAAAGAGCTCTTCTTTAATGGCCTTGAGTGCTCCCGAGAAAGTTAGCTCACTTCTGACCACATAACCTTCTTCAGAAAGAGCTTCTGTGAGCATTTCGTTGAAAACCTTGTCGTCATCAACCAGCAGCACTTTGTATTTCATCAGGTGTCCTCCGGAACGTTAGCGAGACAAAACAACCTGTGCCCGGGCTACCCCGGATCTTCATTACCACATCGTTTTCATCGCAGAAGTGTTTTGCAGAGAAAAGGCCCAGGCCAGTTCCCTGTTCTTTCGTTGTGAAAAAAGGTCTGAACAGATTCATCTTAACATCTTCGGTGATTCCACGGCCGTTATCGCCAATGTAGATGCTCGCAGTGTCCCTTCGGTTTCTTACTGCTATCGTTACCTTTCCCTCTTTATCACAGGCTTCTATCGAGTTCAGGATAAGATTCTTGATAGTATTCTCAAGTCGCCGTACCTGCACGTTAACGGTCGCATCAGAGGAAAAGGCCAGTGTTATTCTGACGTTGCGTGCTGAAGCTATAGGTTCTGTATAACGTACAGCCCGCTTCACAATCTCGAAAAGATTCGCTGTCTCCGGTTCTTCTCCGTGTCTGAAAACCTGTAGTACACCCCTAACCTTCTCCTGAAATAGCTTTACTTCATTGATGAGCTTTTCCAGGTGCTTATCTTTCTGGGTACGTCGATACATGTCAAGTGCCAGAGTTATGTTTGCGAGTGGCTGTTTGAGACTGTGAGTGAATTCTGCAACCATAACGCTGTCAACAGCGTATTTTCTGGTCTTCTCGAGCAGTTTCTTGGTCTTCCAGAAGGCCGTAACATCGGTGAACGTTACCAACCACTCGTGATTCTTGGTGTTCATAACATCTACCATAAACCTTCTATTGACCCTCCTGGAGTAGACTTCATATGTTCCCTCAGTCAGCGGAAACTTCACACCGATTCGTCTGAGTAGATGTGAAAGCTCCAGTCTGTCAGCGCGTTTACCATCTGAGAAGAAGATCCTGTGAAAGTACTCGTTTGCAAGATTGACTCTCCTCTGTCTGCTGACCTTCATTACACCTACATTAAGTGAATCTATTAGCTCGTGATGATCGGTATAGAGCTTCTGAAAGAAGTGTTCTTCCTGTTCCAGTTGATGAAGAACATTGTAGTACGATCTGAGGACCTGTCGGAAAGGTTGTGAGACTCCTGCAAGCGATCGTGTTTTTCTTGGGGTTCTGTTAATCGTGTTGAGTAGAAGGTCAATCTGCCTGTCGACTGTCCTTGCAACAACACCCCAGGAAACTGCACCTGACAGAAATACGGGTATTAGTGACACAAGTGGAAAAGGGAAGATCAGAACAACTATGGTGCCGCTTATGGTAATCGTAAGGAATAGTTTAAATCCGTAGCTATGCCAGAGTCTCCGTAAGCTACTCCAATTCAATCTCTACCAGATCCCCCTCTCCGAGGCCGAGGATTTTCTCGGCATTATCTTTTGTGGCTGCGATCTCCAGAAACCCGCTGCTGTCAGGATGAACGATAATCTCTCCGTGTTTTGCCTCCATGTATGTTTTGCACAGTGATGCCTTATGAGGCTTACCTCGACTGCTCACAGTCGCTGCACAGAAGTCTTCAAAGGAACCAAGCATTTCAGAAGGAATATTAGTCTGAAGGTTTCCGAATCTGTCTGAATAGGCTATCTCCCCTGAAATGAGGGTTCCTTTCTTGTGAGGTCTTCTGAATCTCAGTATTTCGTAAGTCATGAACCTTGATCCAAGCTCTTCCATCGATATTCCCCGATCGAGATATGCTGCAGCAGGAGCAAAAACATCCCTGCCGTGGAACGTGTTTGAACCGCTGAAACGGAGCTTTTTGTTTTCGAGTTCGCGAATTTCAACGATTCCGAACGCATCACCAACGAATGTGAAAAGTCCATTATCCGGTCCGACATAGTATTGATTGTTCCTTGTCTTCATTGCAATTGCTTTTCTTGAAGTCCCTACACCAGGGTCGACAACAACAAGAAATACTGATTTCGCAGGGAAATCCTTTGCAGCCCTGTGAAGTATGTGAGCGGCCTTCTTGATGTTGAATGGTCTAATATCATGAGTAACATCAATCACTGATGCCTCAGGGTGAATCGATTTGATTACAGCCTTTGCTACGCCTACGTAATGTTCTGAGTATCCCCAGTCGCTGATGAACCCTATCATGAGTCTTCCCTCCGCATATCAAGAATCTGCATTAGAACTTTCTGAAGAACATTTCGATCGACCCTGTAAAGGTTTGATTGCGTGCTGCAGTCAGAGCAACCGAATCCTTTCACTGCCTCAGCTATCGATGAAAGGTAATTCGATAACCGCTCTTCAATTCTTTGTCCGGATGGGACAAGAATCGCAGCAACAATATGGTTCTCCGGTTTGAGGTGATCGACATGCCAGCGAGTAGTGTCTTTGGATTCCAAATGCCGCTTCAATCGTCCTGTAAGCGTTCCCATTGCGGAACCCACATACACATAATAACCTGCTGACAGCTCCCATCTGTTGCCGGCAGTATATACCACGGTATCCTCTAGTTCGAGGATCAATAAGTACGATCCCTTGTTCATTGCTACCATTATATCTGAAACAGAGACTTGTTATTAGATCATTGGTATAATGGCGAAGAGGTGATAAGCTTGCCTGTTATCAGAATCTTCCCCAGAAGAATTGGCCAAAACGCACAACACCTCAGAGCGCTATGCCAGCTCAGAGGTATTGAGGTTGTGGGTGTAACCAAGGTAACACTGGGAGATCCTATAGTTGCTACTGAGATGCTCAACGCGGGTATGAGAATCCTCGGGGAATCAAGGTTGGCTAACGTTGAGCGTCTCCGAAGGAGCGGGATAAACCATCATATGGTTCTTCTGCGCGCACCGGAATCCATAGAAATCCCACGAGCGGTTGAACTGGTGGATACCTTTTTGGTAAGCGAACTGGGTCCCATGAGGGTCATACAGAACGCAGCGGAGGAGAAGGGGCGAAGATGTAGTTTTGTCTATATGGTTGATACAGGGGATCTTAGAGAAGGAGTGTACCACAAGAACGCGTTACAGGAACTATCAAAAGCAGCAAAACTTGCAGGAGATTCCCTGTCAGGAATAGGCACGAATCTCGGGTGTTATGGTGGAGTGATCGCAACTCCCGAGAAGTTCGAGATCCTGGTACGCATAGGTCGAGAGATAGAGAAGAAGACAGGACAGAAGATCAGAATCTATTCCGCAGGAAATACCGCGTCTCTTCCTCTTGTCGAGGGAAAAACTGTGCCTGAGGGAGTTAACCAGTTTCGTCTGGGTGAATCTATCATCTGTGGCACTGATGTGACCAATAACAGAGATGTTCCCGGGACACGACAGGACACATTTATCATGGCTGCTGAGATCATCGAGTTGAAAACCAAACCCTCGGTTCCCGAAGGCTTGATCGGACAGGATGCCTTTGGAAGAAAACCGGTCTTCACTGATAAAGGAAAGCAACTCAGGGCAATCCTGAATGTTGGTGAACAGGATACTTACTCTGGAGGGATGATTCCTCTGGATCAGGGGGCAGAGGTTCTGCATGCGTCAAGTGATCATCTCATAGTTGACGTCAGCAGGTGCGAAAGATCTCTGAAGGTGGGACAGACGATGGAATTCAGGCTTTCATACGGTGCTTTGCTGAGGGCAATGACTTCGCCATTTGTGGAGAAAGTGTATGAACATTCATCTTAGAGAGTTGCAAAGAAATGATTATCCAGAAGTTATCGAAATAGTCCGAGATATTTGGGATGGAGACGATTACGTTCCCAGTGTTTTCATGAATTGGATACAGGAAGAGGGTTCCTGTTGCAGAGGTCTCTTCATCAGTGAGAAACTAGTTGGATTCAGCAGGTTGAAAAGACTAAGTAACACAGTTGGTTGGCTTCAGGGACTCAGGGTTGATCCTTCTGAACAGGGAAAAGGTTATGGAAGAATGATCGCCGAAAGAATGGTGGACTTTTGCTTTTCCATTGGTTTGAAGGACCTGTACTTCTCCACTTACTTCGACAATAAGAGCTCAATACACATTCACGAGAAAATCGGTTTTGAGAGAATAGGAGTGTACACGAATCTCTACAAATCTGTGAATACACCGCCTCAGGATTCGTTCCGAGGGTGTCTCATGCTAGATGAGTCTCTTCCCATTGTGAAAGCGGGTTTCTGGAATGGCTGGAGTTTCTATCCGGAAGGCACAGAAGCGCCGTGGAGATTCTTGCCGGAGCATCTGATCCTGATCAATAGTAACAGCGGCGATAGTATTGTTGTGGCAAGGAATTGCGAAGCGAGTAGTTCTCTCGAGATTTCTTCCGTTCGGTCCAAAAGTAAGAAGCTCAATGATGACATCATTCTCCATGCTGAAAAGCTCTGCTACAATCGGGGGCAGAGTGAAATCCATCTAATGCTTCCCCCTGATGTAGAAATCGCTCCCTTTATTGAGAACGGTTACTCCTTTTTTGAGAGAGAGAATGATGTATTTCTTTACAAACTATCTGCAGCTAGTTGATGTGACAGAGCGTTTCTCGTAAAGCTCTCCTGCAGTTTGCCGATTGATTGTTTTGCCCATAATGAGAATTCAACGCTTTTGGAGATCGGGAGGTAACATGTGGTATCCAGGGCACATTGAGAAAGCCAAAAGGAATATCCGGAAGGTAATAAAGTATGTGGACGCTGTTGTGGAAGTGCTGGATGCCCGCATTCCTGTAACAAGCAGGGCTTATGAATATTCTGATGTCTTTTCGAGCAAGCAGGAGATATTTCTTCTCAACAAGACGGACATTGCTGACCTGTCGGTGACCAGGGCATGGAAAGATCATTTCACATCGATTGGAGAGAAGGTATTCTACATAAGCCTGAAGGAACAGTCGGTTAAGACGCTTTTGAGTAAGGAGATTTCACCTTCAATAAGAAGTCGCCTGAAAGAGAAGAGGATATTGATTGCCGGGATGCCTAACGTAGGTAAGTCGACCTTTGTGAATAGACTGAGAGGGAAGAAGGCGGCGAGAGTCCGCAGTGAGCCCGGGACGACAAGAGGGCCTCAGTGGGTGCAGATAAGTGATACTCTTTTCGTTATGGATACTCCGGGAATTCTGTACAGGAATCTGTTCAGCGAATCGATCAAGACAAAGCTTATGGCTGCAGGTTCAATTGTTCCGCCTCCCGAAAAGATTCTAGATGCCTCCAGAAATGTATACGATCTGGTAGTATCCAGATATGGCAAGAAGACCCTGGAAGATGCACTGCGTATTTCTTTTGATGATTCCCTGGACATGCTGAGGAAAGTGAGTAGATCACGCGGTCTGTTGATATCTGGCGGGGAGGAAGATATGAGCAAAGCTGCGAGCTTCTTTCTGAAGGAGCTGGCTATGGGCAGACTCGGCAGATTCTCTTACGAGCTGCCAGGTGAAGCTGATGAGGAAGACAAGCAAGGAACGAATCAAAACGGACAGGAAGAGAATAAGAGTAAGAATTAAACTGGCAGCCAGAATCGTAGTCTTGATCACTCTGGTTATCGTTGGCGCGCTCACGAGCTGGGCAGTATCACTGGCACTTGTTATTGCGCTAAACGCAAGAGTCCTGTGGGAAGCAGCGTTTGGAAGACTTCCGCTTCAGGTTGACAGAGATTCTTTCTTGGGACCAATTACGCATGAATACACTTCTTCCGACAAAAAGCTGAACATGGATCTCTACTATCCCAGGAAGTCGCGAACTGCCAACGGCGAAAGATACCCCCTGGTGTTATTTACACACGGCGGTGGCTGGATTGGAGGCTCGAGAAGGCAGACCAGGAATGTTTCATGGTGTGAACTACTGGCATCGAGAGGTGTTGCCGTGGCCTCCATTGACTACCGACTCGCGTACACCATTGAGATCAGCGATATAATGAGTGACTACTCAAATGCCCTGGCATTCTTGAGAGATAATGCACCGTCTCTCAAAATCGATACTGACAGAATGGTTTTGATGGGCCTGTCTGCGGGCGGTCATCTTTCACTCCTCTACGCATGCAGAAACTCCTTTGAGAACAACGTGGACTTAATGAGAGGGATCAGGGGTGTCGTTGCCTGGTATGCTCCCTGTGATCTTATGGACATATGGAGTGAAGATAACGAATCGCTGTTTGCCAGGATCGGCTCGGCCTTTGCCATAGGTGGGCCACCAAAACAGCTTGAAGGGGATTACCGGAAACACTCTCCGATAAACTGGATTTCGGCTCGAATGGTGCCAGTATTTCTTGTTCATGGAGCTCAAGATCAGGTTGTTCCTGCAGCCTCTTCTCTGAAGATGTACAGAAAGCTCAAGAAACACGGTGTAGAAGCATACGTCAAAATCGAAGTCAATGGAAAGCACGGCTTTGAAATCGAACGAAAGTCTTCGAGAACGATCAAATATATAGAAGAAACGGTGGCTTTTATCAAGAAGCATCTCACCACAGCTTCGAGGACATCCGGGGTGAAGAGTGGACTACACGATTGATTACTCTTATAACCACGATCAGTACTCTGTCACAAGCGGTTTCATGTTTAAAGGCAGACACTATCGTTGCTCGCTTTTGAGGTTCAAAAGCCCGTATGATCGACCTGCCAGGGGAACAGAAAACGTTGAGATTTACAGTTTCGTTCCCAAGTCGGAAGTTGCTGGATCACTTATCATGATTCATGGACTGGGCAGTGTGAATATCCCTTTCCTCTTCTGGATGGGTACTCATCTGGCATCGGCAGGGTTGAGAGCTTCCCTTGTCGTGTTGCCTGGTAATTACACAAGAACCGCCGATGGTTCTGTTAGTGGCAAAGATTACTTCTCAACAGACTTACCAAACCTTCTTCGCTTCTGGCAACATGCAGTTATTGATGTAAAGGCTTCAATAGATGTTTTGGAAAGCAGGCGAGAATGGTCAAAAAACAACTGCATCGTTGGTTACTGCCTCGGAGGAATGGTTGCCACCCTTGCAACGGTACTCGATGAGCGGATCTCGCGCACCATTCTGATGACTACCGGTGGAAACATGGCACGAATACTCTGGGAATCTCCTGCACTCAAGTTTGTCAGAAGAGATTTCAAGCAAGGAAAGGGATCAGAAGGGTTTCTGAATGACAGAGAGAGACTGTACAGGCGATATGATGAAGATTTGGAGAAATGCAAGACCATGAAGACAGTCAAGGACCTTCTGTCATCGGATGTTCATCCGTTACTCAAGGTAGATCCACTGAGCTTTGCGAGATTTATACCTGTGAAGAAAGCAACAGTTATTGAAGCCCTCTTCGATAAAACACTGCCCCGCGAGACACGAAAAGGCTTTTGGGAAGCTCTGGGTAGGCCAAGAAGATATCTTATTCCTTCAGGTCACGTAACATGGTTGCCCTTCCAGTATGGTCTTGCCAAGTACATTCTGGTTTCGCTTGGTGTAAAAGACACGGTCAGGAGAATGAGACTTCTCTCCAAAACAGAATTTCAGATGCCTATAGAAGACGTAGGAAAGTTTCCTGAAGCTTCTAGAGAGAGGAACTCTCAGACTTCATCTCCTTCCAAAGTGGATCAATGAGTCTGTAGGTTACCCATTCCTCAAGCTTATGGAAAACCCTCCTTCCTTTCGTTGTCAGCGTTGTCTCCTGCCGATTACGGTTAACATTTCCTGCGATCTTCTGCAGAGAAAGAATCAGTGTCACATGTCTCCATGCTTTGGGGAAAAACTTACGAGCTTCATCGTGTAACAGCTTCCCCCTGTACAGTGACCAGAATGAGTAGTAAAGGCAGGATGTTACCTGATCGAGCCGAAAGTACCCCCGCGAAGGTTTGATGCCGTTACTCACGTTCTTTGTGTAGTGTTCGAGCGAGGCAGTGTTCATGGAGAACATGTTACCATCATAGGAGGCTGCACCTGTACCGAGGCCGAGGAAGAAAGATCTTGTGATTGAAGAGTATGACTTGTCTGTGTTTTTGGATGAGAAAGTCCACAGTGAACTTCTTGAATAGCCCGAGTCTTCAGCGATTCTCTCAAGCTTCTCGAATACTGCCGCCTCAGCTCTCCAGTCGTGAAGGATTCTATCAGCATTCTTGCTACCGAAACGCATCATCGGATACACTGAAACCTGTGTTGGGCCAAGATTGACGAGTTCGCTGAAATCACTCATTACAACTTCAGGAGGAAAATCGCTCAGATCAAACATCAGATCAACATCCACAACCTCAAAACCAGCGCTTACGGCATTTGTAATTGCAGCAAGAGCCTGAGTGGCAGAATGATCTCTTCCCAGGAACCGAAGCATCTCGTCATTGAAAGACTGTGCGCCGATACTAATGTAGTCTGTTCCAGAAGCTTTCATCAAATCAAGGTTATGACGGGAAGCATCAAGGGGGTGTACTTCAACAGCAACTTCGTGTTGTATTCTATCTCTGATGATACTTATCATTCTGCAGAGTGAATCAACATCAGATGTTGGGGTTCCTCCACCTATATACAGCGAAGTAAACTCAGCAATGCTGTGCATGGTGAGCTCTTTCATGAGAAGGTCCATGTAGTCTCTGTAGATGCCATGATCATGGGGGGTTTTGATATAAGGGCAGAATGAACAGAAGGATCTGCAGAAAGGTATATGGATATAAAGGCCTGGAAGCTCCGTTGAAGAAAATACAGGAAGCT
Organism: uncultured Thermotogaceae bacterium; assembly: GCA_964611155.1. Taxonomy (GTDB): domain Bacteria; phylum Thermotogota; class Thermotogae; order Petrotogales; family Kosmotogaceae; genus UBA9910. Next base: position 62,602 of record CAZSXB010000001.1, on the reverse strand, counting down.
CCCCACATAGCATCCTGCGATGTGAGAAACTACTGAATAGCTTCGCCAGTGCTAGCATAGAACTATCTCCATTTTCTCATCCACTGCTCTTGATCCATCTGAAATAGGCGACTGCTCCACTTGAGACCGATATCTCCACAGACCCTTCCTGTGCCATGTTCGAAACGCCCAAAGGTCGTTCGTGGGGGAAAGCTCTGTTCTCAACTTCATACTTGAAGCCCCTGAGTGTTACTACGGCTCTTTCGGGTCCGATGGGGAGAATTGACCAGGTTTCTCCTGAAACAGCTTCAAGGCTCGCTGTCTTTCTAACTATTCCGATGTTCAAGCGACTGCTGCGAGCTTCGACATTAATTGAATCGGAAAATCCGTACATCAACATCAGTGTCGCCAGAAAATGGTCGAGCCTGCTCCCATCGAAATCAAGCAGAACTGCACGACTGATACCTCTCCGTTCAATCTCTGACAGGGCCAACTCGGTGTCAGGTTCGTCTTTCTCATCAGGGAACGAAATTATCTCTGTTCCCTTGGACGAACACCAGGACAGGGAAGAAGCACTGATCGAATCCATATCTCCTACAAGTAAATCAGGAACTATCTGAAGCCTGTGGAGAGTGTCTGCACCTGCATCCACTCCAACAATAAAGGAGGTCTCTTCTATCTGCGAACGATAGTATTCATCTGTATCGCTGGTATCTCCGCCAAGAACTGCTACTGCTGATTTCTTCATTCTCTTGACAACCTCAGGAGATTCCTGTATTTGTTCACGGTTCTTCTGGCTATACTTATTCCCTGTCCTCTGAGAAACCTGGTAAGATCAGCATCACTCATATCGGGATCGTTCTGGAGTTGCCTTGCTATGATCTCCATGGCTCTTTCTCTTTCGTCTTTGTTGCCGAAGAACCGCCTGATGGCAAACAGGCCGTTTGGTGAACTCATGTATTTGTCTTTCACCGCCCGACTTATGGTCGACACGCTCAACCCTATTTTTGATGCTACATCTATCATAATAAGTGGTTCGATTTTCTGCGATGTTCCCACAAGAAAAGGTGCATTTGATGCTACGATTTCTCTCGTGATTGCAATAAGGGTCTCTTTCCTTCTTTCCAGTGCACTGACAAAGAACACTGCTTCATTCAGCTTTTTCTCAAGATACTGACGGGCCTCGTTTTCATGAGGACTATCCAGAATCTCCCTGTAATTATCGTCAACCGAGACAGCCAGACCGATATCTCGAACACTTATAACAAGTTTCTCTTCAACATACTCGATGAATACATCCGGCTCAACGAACTTTGTAAAGGCCCCATTACCGTATCCTGACGTGGGATAAAAACCGTCATCTCTAAGAGAAGCAACTTCCTCCTCACTCTCCGCAAAAAGGCCTTCAAATCCGCAATCTCGGATCTTATCTACGACAGATTCAATCATTTCTGGGGTATAAGGCACTTGAGAGACCAGAGTTTTCAATGGGATTTTCAGGATCCCATGCTTGTCAATTGAGTCGAGAAGTGCTTCAAGCACACTGAACTCATCCTGATCCAGGACGAGGTAACCAATCTGTTTGACAACATCTTCAAAGCACAGATCATCTGTTTCAAGCCTGTCGAAATCCCAGCCATTGTCATCGCTTCTTTCTCTCTTCATGTAGATATTCTCTGGAACTTCTTCATCACCAGAGTCATCTGCAGGAAGGTCTCCATCTGTGCAGAGAATATAGTCATCCCTTTCGATCTCAAGTAATGGGTTTTCCTGGATAATCTTCTCCAGCTCTTCGCTCAACTCCATGGTATTGAGTTGAAGAATCTTCAGAGCCTGCTGTGTCTTGAGCGAAAGGCCAAGGCGTTGTTCCAGCCTCTGAGAGATCTTTCCTTCGAGCCTTGCATCCATCGTTTATTCACTGCCTCTGTTATCTCTAGTTCTCTGGAGTTCCTTGAAAACTTTGTCGAAGCCCGATGCAACATCTACAGGTTGCATAAACGCTTCGGAAAGCCCGCAACTTTCCGCGGACTTTCCGAGGAAGTAAGCTCCAAGGAGAACAGATCCTTCGAGATCTCTTGTCTGTGAGTAGAAACCAGCAATTGCCCCTGATAGCAGGTCACCACTTCCCCCTTTAGCGAGTCCCGAGTTTCCACGACAGCTTATCCATGTGTGCCCGCGGTCTGAGACGAACGTTGTTGTGGCATCTTTCAGAAGCACTGCGACTTTTTGTCTTTCAGCGTATTCTCGAACAAGTGAGATATTAGACTTCACTTCAGCGGGTTTCTTTCCGGTCATAATTGAGAACTCACCTGGATGAGGGGTAAGGATTACACCTTTGAGACCTTTCAGTTCTTCCTGGAAATTCGAGTAGTGAAACAGGGCATCTGCATCGACAATAATCCCTTTTCCTTTTGCTGAGCACTCACTCAAGATGCATTTCACGAAATCCCCGGTTTCTGGGTTTCTGCCGACTCCTGGACCAATTACAACTGCAGTTACTCTATCCATGACTTCTTCAAGATCAGCAATATCATCAGGTGTCATATGGTCAGTGTTTCCTCCTCCAGAAAATGCGATGACCTCAGGATGTTTACTCCTGACCTGATGCAAGACTTCATAAGGCACGAAGCAATACACAAGACCGGCTCCTGTTCTCAGGGCTCCTTCTGCTGCAAGCACCGGGGCACCAGCATAACGCTGTGAACCGCCGACAACAAGAACGGCCCCGTAAGTGCCTTTGTGGGAATTCTGCTTTCTCGAAGGAAGCAAGGAGCTGGCGATTTCGTCCGAAAGCAGGTTGATCGAAGAGAACTCATCGATGCACTCCTGGGGGAAACCCCAGCTGCTTATGACAAGCTCTCCGGTGAAGTGTTTGCCTGGATAGTAAAAGTGGCCAACTTTGGGTGCACCAAATGTAACGGTCTTATGGGCTTGAAAAGCAAGATTGTCAACTCGCCCGCTAGAACCGTCAACTCCTGAGGGGATATCCACTGCAACCCTTGCGCATTCCAGAGAATTCACAACTTCAACAAGCCTGGCGATCCTTCCCGATAACGCTCCCGAAAACCCTGTACCGAAAAGTGCATCAATAACGATGGAAGAATCAGCAAGCAATGAATGCAGAACCCCATCATCCACCTCATCAAGACTGAAGCATTTGCCTGCTGATTCGATGAAAAGATTACGGTTCAGGATTGCGTCTTCGGTCTTTGGCTTTCCAGAAGATACTATCGAGGTACGGATTCCTGCGTTTCTCAGCAGGCGCGCCAAAGCATATCCGTCACCGCCGTTGTTTCCGGTTCCGCACAGAACAGTTACGGGTTCTCTGTTCATTTCGAGGACTGTCTCAGCAACTGATCTTGCAGCATGTTCCATGAGAAGAAACGAAGGGATCCCATTCCTGATAATCTTCTCGTCAACTTGTTTCATTTCCTTCGGAAAAAGTACTCTCAGCAGGATCACCTCTACATAGATGATAACACTTTTTGGTTTGAATGGTTGAATGAGGGTGTTCCCAAACCCAGCATGATATAATCCTTTGAGGAGGTATGGTCTCTTGAAATTGCTCGTGCTTCTGGTTACTCTTTTGCTGTCGATAGCGGCTTTCGGTCATAATGAGCTCACAGTTTTTGTAACTCGCCTGGCTGAAATCGGTTCTTTCAGCACGGAGGTACAGCTGGACTTCTATCTCCAGGATCCAGAGAGTGTTGACGAGCAGTATGTTGATTTCTCCATGAGGCTTGCAGTAATGCTCAACGCTCGGCGGGACTGGTATTTCGAGTTCATTGAGCCGGAAGAACTCGAAGGTATTGCCATGGTATATCTTGCAAGAGAGGATGTGCTCTTCTCGGTAGTCGAAGGCGAACCCTGGAAACAATACAGAACAGGGATTTTCCAGAGTGATCTTATTGATGCCTTTTTGAGACAGTTCTTTGGTGCCTTTCTGGAGCCAGCGAGCTTTGTGTGGAATACTTCTCGTGAAGAAGACCGTGTCCTTTACAAAATCGAGCCAAACGAGGCAAGGATAAGGTTGCTAGGATTACTCGGTGGTGGCTACGTTCCTAATATCATGTCTGTGGAAATCGTGTTTCCCATAAGTGAAGGAAGATTTCCTATTCCTCGTTCGATAACTATCCGAGATCGTGCAGCAAAGGAACACATGGAAATCTCCGTGATCAGGTTTTCTATGACTTCTGATGAGCAATTGTTTCTTAGCTTGCGCGATGAATACTACTCTTCGTTCAGGTAGTCCCTATGGGATTGAACGATTGACTTCTTAGAAACTCTGGAGGATCTTCATGAATAGACCGAGAGTTGCACTTATCGCTCATGACAAGAAGAAAGCGGATATGTTGATGTTCGTCAGAGAGCATTACGAAGTCTTCAGGAAATGCGATCTCTTTGCTACCAAGACAACAGGTGAACTCATTCAGGATAAGATGAAGCTTGAAATAACCAAAATGAGATCTGGTCCAAAAGGTGGGGACCTTCAGATCGGGGCAATGGTTGCTGCAGATGGGGTTGATTTTGTGCTATTCCTTCGAGATCCGTTGACGGCACAGCCTCATGAGCCCGATGTTTCTGCGTTAATGAGAGTGTGTGACGTTCACAACGTGTCTTTGGCGACTAACCTGGCCACGGCCGAAGCTCTTGTTAAAGAGATCTCGATTCTTCAAAGAGATACATGATGCCTTTGTAGCAGAAAGTATTGAAGCGGGGAACAGCATGTATTTACCGAATCGGTCTTCCATGTTCAATGCTACTTGCATTGGGTCTTTCTTCATCTCGAACAGGTGTATCTGTTCGCTTGAAGGACCAAGTCTTCTGAGACGCTGACAATTGATTCCCATAGCCCTTACCGGTTCGCCATTCCAGATCTTTTTCAGAAGCCAATGCGCGATTTCGTTCATTAGGGAAACTCCGGAAAGATAGAATGAAAGCTTTTTCGATATAGCGGAAACACTCATGTCTGTGTATTTTACGTACATTCCAATTCCCTGGGATTCATACCCTTCTTTTCTCATACGATAGATCACTCTAGATCCCAGGAAGCTTATGATATTCTCGAGTTTTTCAGGGTCACTTACGTCTCGGCCGAATGTCATTGAATGTCCCATAGATTTTGGAGCTTCTTTTCGAAAGAAAGCTTCTCTATTGAAGATACGTGAAGAAAGTGATTTCACAAGTCCGAGAAAAGAATTTCCAAGATTTTTGAAGAGATAGAACTCATCGGCCTTCAGAAGGTCTCCGACACTCTCAAACCCATGGCTCCTGAGAAACACGGTGGTGTGTTTACCAATTCCCGGAACGTCTGAAACAGGAATATTTTCGAGAAAAGCTCGCTCAAAACCTTCCTGAATGAAAGTGAAACCATTCGGTTTTCTGAAATCGCTTGCCATTTTAGCAATTATAGGATTTGTTGCTATACCGATAGATGCAGAGATATCAAGTCGCTTCTTAAGCGTTTTTCTGAATTCATTAAGTCTCTCTATGGTAGCCGGAATGTTTCTGAAATAGGAGAGGTCCACAAAGGCTTCATCAATGCTACTTATTGCCACGGAAGGCGACATTTCTTGAAGCATTTTCATGACGGTCTCAGAATAGTATTCGTATTTCTTTCCGTCTACCTCAACGGGGATAGCTTCAGGACATAGTTTAGAAGCTTCAAGAACGGTCATGCCGGATTTCACCCCGTGTCTCTTGGCCTCGTAGCTGGCGGCCGTTACAACGGAATGTCGTAACGCTGATCCAGTTACTATTATTGGTTTTCCTTTTAGAGAGGGATTTGTTGCTTGTTCTACGCTTGCAAAGAAGGCATCCATATCAACATGTGCTATGTAGCTTACCCTGTTCATTGTCATTACCATCCGCCAGGCTGAGAATAGTACCATTGTTTGTCGTATTCGTCATATTCCATGACATAAGTTCCATGAGAAGTTATCACAGAGAAGTTGTATAGAATTCTTTCGCTACCCCTTGATACTTTCCATGAGGCCACAACTCTTTTTATGGGTATTTTCTGCTCTCTCATGGTGAAATTGACAGGGAAGAAAGAACCGCGTCTGAAGACCACAGTTACATCAGTAGATTTCTTGTCATCAAGCATGTTATACCCCCGATTACGTAAGATAAGTATACCAAATGGTATAAATAAGTATATCACTTTGATTCGTGTTGATTCAACATACGATAATGATGATTCTTCTTTATGCACTACAATGAAGTTAAGTTATAATCAAAATAAAGGAGTGTTCAGCAGCTTGAGAAAAGTAGCGCTGGTTTTTGGCACAAGGCCTGAAGCAATAAAGATGGCACCGATATACCTGGCTTTAAAGAGAGAACACATACCCGCACTGGTGGTTGTAACTGGCCAGCACAAAGAGATGTTAAGACAAGTAACAGAGCTCTTTGGGATCTCTACAGACCACGATTTGCAGGTTATGACGGATCGACAGAGCTTATCGAAGCTTACGGCAAGAATGACAGATTCCCTGGAGAAGATATACTATGGGGAAGATATTGGTTTTACTTGCGTTCAGGGGGATACAACTTCTGCGTTTATTGCGGCACTCGTTTCCTTCTATCACAAAATCCCCGTAGGGCATGTTGAGGCAGGTCTCAGAACTGATAGTCTCTATGATCCCTACCCCGAAGAAGCGAACAGGCGCCTGATATCCGTCTTGTCGAATCACCATTATGCTCCGACGAGAACCGCGTGTGAAAATCTAATCAGAGAAGGTCATTCTGGTCACCAGATAGTCGTTACAGGCAATACAGTGATTGATGCGTTGCAGTGGATTGTCAACAATAGAAGAGACGACCTGTTGCTTAAGAGAAAAGGACTTGGAATTGACGGCAGGGAGTATATACTTATGACGATGCACCGTCGCGAGAACTGGGGCGACCCAATGCGAGACGTCGTGAAGGCTGTCAGCGACATCGTTGAGAAATATCCTGATGTCAGGGTGGTTTTTCCCGTCCATCTTAATCCTGTGGTCAGAGAAATCGTCTACAGTGAACTGGGTGAAAACCCGCGGGTGATTCTCACTGAACCTATGGACTACCTCGAGTTTGTGGCTGCCATGGAGGGAGCCAGGTTCCTGATGACTGATTCCGGTGGTATTCAGGAGGAAGCTCCAGCTCTGGGGAAACCAACGCTTGTGCTTAGAAAGACAACTGAAAGACCGGAAGCGATTGAGGCTGGGACAGCAAAGCTGGTTGGAACCGATCGGAGCAAAGTTGTTGCTGAAGTATCACATCTACTTGATTCCGAAGGTGAGTACAGCAAGATGTCCAGAGCTTCGAATCCTTTTGGTGATGGCCAAGCGGCAAACAGGATCGTAAAACATATTCTGAAAGTGGCATTTGGCAGATGAATCTCATTATAGAGAACATAGAAGTCTTCTACAGAGCCGCTCTGTTCATTCAGGCAGGCATAGTGATTCCCTTTGCTGTCATGCTTGTACTGCTAAACAGAGTTGTCTGGAGATATTCCGCTTTTTGGGACATCCTTTGGATAGCTTTTGCTTCAAACAGGCTGGTACACTTTCTGAGTGGGGGATCATACATGGTGACTCCTGCAGGGTTGATCAGCTCTGTGATGATAACACTGCAGGGTTTTGCCTTGGCGGGTCTTGCGACTGTCTACTTGAGAAGGAGACTACTGCTGAACAGGTTGTATCTTCTTTCACCGTTCTTTACAATGCTGCCTGTTTTGGTAATTGGAGTTCTCAATCAATCGCAAATCCTCGCTGGATTGGGAATCGCTTTTCTCGGGCTGTACGGGGGGATTCTTTCAGTCGCAATAATGCTGTCCGAAACGGTTTCAAAGACCCTGAAGATAGCTGTCGCGGTAGTTATAATGATTCTGGCAGGTCAGACCCTCTTAGTGGTGGTTGTTCCTGAAGGTTCGGCTCTGCTTCCTTTGAGGTATATCGCTAATACGATCTTCGTTATTCTGGCAGTCTTCTTGTTTTTTACCCTGAGAGTTAGAGAAGAGTTTGTGTCGAGACAGATGTATCAGACGATGGCTAACGAAATACTTAAAAATGTTTCGGATATTGTATTCAGAGTGTCAGCCGATGGGCGAATACTCTATAGCAGCAAGTCTTTCAAGGAAATACTGGGGAGCAAAGAGCACTTGTCGCCGGGACAACCGGGTGAAGCAGATGACACGGATGACTCGTTGAAGCTCGAAGCCCTGGTAAGCAGGATAATCAGCGACAAAGACATCGAAGAAGAAACATGCAGGGTACATCTGTCCCAGGTTGATCGCTGGTATGAGTTTCGAATCAGGAAGAACAGATACGGGCACAAGACAGTCTTTGACTTTCTGGGTAGAGATATACAGGCAGAAATCGAAAAAGAAAGACAACTTCAGAGAGAGAGAGAGAAGGCATCGGAACTCGATGAAGCGCGAGTGACATTCCTGTCAAACCTTTCACACGAACTGAAGACACCACTGACGATCATAATGGGTTACTCAGAGACTCTCAGAGAAGATTTGCCGCCGTCGAGGCAGCAGATGGTTGACGCGATTCTTGAGTCAGCAAAGTATCAGCTCCGACTTGTCAACGATCTGCTTGATCTTACCCGTCTTGGTTCGAAGATGCTGGATGTTGAGATTGAGCCTGTTGATATTGAGCAGATTATCAATGAAACTGTAGAACAGTTTCGCCCACTGGCAGAGCGTAAGCACCTGTCACTCATGGCTTCGACCGGTGAAGTGCCGGAACGTTTCAGCACCGACCCCGTAAAACTTGTCAGGGTGTTGAACAATGTGATGGGTAATGCCCTGAAGTTTACCGAGCAGGGAAGGATCTCTCTGATGGTAAGAAGGGAGAGCGAGGATACTCTCCTCTTCCGTGTAGAAGACACCGGCATTGGCATTAGCAGCAAAGATCTGGGAAGGGTATTCGAGAGGTTTGTAAGGATTAGCAGGGCTGGATCCAGCAGGGGAACAGGACTTGGATTATCTCTTGCAAAAGAGCTTGTTTCTCTTCTTGGGGGCAAAATCTGGATAGAGTCCGAAGAAGGTTCTGGAACAACCGTCTACTTCACTATCAGAGATCTGAAAGAAGCTGCGTGATTTCGGAAGCTATTCGAAGATGACCAGAACGTCTCCTGCATCAACATTATCCCCCTTTGACACTGTGATTTCCTTTACCACACCATCATGTTCAGAAAGCACAGTGTTCTCCATCTTCATTGCTTCGAGAACAATCAACTTGTCTCCCTTTTTCACAGAGTCTCCCCTGGAAGACAACACATCAAGAATTGTTCCTGACATCGGTGAGACCAGCCTTGAGCCTCCTGATGTCTTCTTCTCAGTCTTCTCTCGCGCGGCCGGCTCAAACTTCTGCTCAGCTCTTTCTGTGCTAGAGGTTACTCCCTCAGAGACTTGCTCTGCGGTACGATTAAGAGGCTGTCCTATCTGCTTCGAATGACCAGACTTGCCAACTTCTTCGACTTCAACGATGTATTCTTTTCCCTCGACTCTTACTCTGAACTTTCTGAGCATTTCTACGCCTCCCTGTGCTCCAGTAGACTACCGGGTCTCTCGTTTTCCATCTTGCAGGAGTTACCTCTGTAATTGATCTTATGTTTTGATCATCGCCTATGTAAGCAGCTACTGCAGCTGTCACTGCTGCGATCAGTCTGCTGTCTTCATATGCAATCTCATCATCATCCGTACCTTGTTCTGCAAATTCAGTAAAACTTACATCTTTCTTTGCAGGGGAAAGGAGCTTTCCCATCAAAACGAAAGCAATATATAATGTTGCCAGCACGGCAAAAACAACGATTGGTCCCAGTATGGTGATTTCAACGTATTCTGCCATTTCGCCTCTTACAGAGGGATATTGCCGTGCTTCTTGTTCGGCCTTCCCTCTACCTTTGTTGAAGCTATCTCAAGCGCCCTGACGATTTTGATGCGTGTCTCTGCCGGGTCGATGACTTCTTCAATATAACCTCTACCTGCAGCAACATATGGGTTTGCAAATGTTTCACGGTACTCCTCAATCATCCTGATTCTTGTCTTTTCCGTATCTTGGGATGACTGAATCTCCTTCCTGAATATTATGTTTGCTGCGCCTTCCGGCCCCATAACAGCGATCTCTGCTCCTGGCCAGGAAAAAACAAAGTCAGCACCAAGGTGTTTACTACCCATTGCGATATATGCTCCGCCATATGCTTTCCGGAGTATCGTGGTGATCTTGGGAACTGTTGCTTCGCTATATGAGAAAAGCAACTTCGCGCCATGCCTGATTATTCCTCCGTGCTCCTGCGCGACCCCTGGAAGAAAACCAGGTGTGTCAACAAACGTTACAATTGGGATATTGAAAGCGTCAAGGAAACGAATGAATCGGGCAGCCTTGTCAGAAGCATCTATATCAAGTGCGCCTGCAAAGATGCTCGATTGATTCGCGATAATCCCAACCGATCGTCCTCCAATTCTGGCAAAGCCAGTCACCATATTCTTCGCATAATGCTTGTGGACTTCGAAAAAGCTCTCGCCATCGATAACCTTTTCTATTACATCACGAACATCGTAAGACTCTTTCGGATTCTCCGGAACCACTTCTCTGAGTTCTTCAAGCGTCTCTGAGCCGGGTGAATCAATGATGGGAGGTTCTTCTGCTGAGTTCTGAGGCATGTAAGACAGGAGGTCGCGCACGGTCTGCATAGCCACCTTGTCGTCTTCAACAAGGAAGTGTGCAACCCCACTCCTGGAGTTATGAACAGATGCTCCTCCGAGGTCTTCCTTTTCAATTTCCTGTCCTGTGACTGCCTTTATCACCTGTGGGCCAGTTATGAACATCTGCGAGACTTTATCGACCATGAGAACGAAATCAGTTATTGCAGGAGAGTATACGGCTCCTCCTGCACAGGGCCCCGCGATCACGGTTATCTGTGGAATAACACCAGAAGCCAGTGTGTTTCTATAGAAAATCCCTCCATAGCCATACAGAGAATCTACACCCTCCTGTATCCTCGCTCCTCCGGAGTCATTGATGCCAACTATCGGAATACCCATTTTCATTGCGGTATCCTGCAATTTCATGATCTTTTTCGCGTGCATTTCTCCCAGTGACCCACCCTGAACAGTGAAGTCCTGAGAGAATACAGCAATCTTGCTGCCGTTAACATCCCCAAAGCCCGTTATAACGCCGTCAGAGGGGAAGACCTTATCAGCCAGCCCAAAGCTCGTTGCTCTGTGTTTCACAAATACGTCTATCTCTTCAAAGCTTCCAGGATCACAAAGAAGATCGATTCTCTCACGCGCGGTTAGCTTACCTGCCTCGTGTTGCTTTTCAATTCTGTCTTTTCCTCCGCCGAGTTTGGTCTCTTCAAGGAGACGTCTGTATTCCTCGAGTCTGTCACTCATCGTTGCTCGCTCCTTTGTGTGATCCCTCAACAAGTTCTACCAGAACGCCCCCTGTTGTTTTTGGGTGAAGAAATACTATGCGTGTATTTCCAGCACCTGCGGAAGGGGAATCCGAAAGAGGTGTGTAACCATCTTCCCTGGCATTCTTAAAGGCTGTGTCAATATCAGTGACGTTGAATGCAATATGATGTATTCCTTCACCACGCTTTTCGATGAATCTGGATATTTGGCTATTCGGATCGATCGGCTCAAGTAGCTCAATCTTTGTTTCACCGATCTTCAGAATAGCTATTTTCAGACCTCGCTCAGCGAGAAGCTCCTCGCCTTGTACTTCCATACCCAGGAAGTCGGCGAAGAACGAAATCCTATCTTCGATCGACTTGACAGCTATTCCGATATGGTCGATTCTCTTCGTCTTCAAATCATCCATCCTCCCGAAGCCTATTTATGCATTCCATAATTGCTTCTAGTTTAACACCTCTGGAGTGAGCTTCTTTCAAAGCAGAAAATGCAGTATTCAACTCTGCGATTTCTCTTCGCCTCTGTCTGCTTTCTTCTATTTTGCCGCGCTTCTCGCGTTTGTCTAGTTCTTTTATCATAAGCTGAAAGAGACTGTCAACATTTGCTCCCGTCAAAGAGTTGGTCTTCACTATTTCTCGCTTCACACCCACGAAATCAAGGACAGATCTAATTCTATTCGCGAGTTGATCAGCGCCATTGGTATCCATTTTGTTGACTGCATATATATCACCGATCTCCATAATACCGGCCTTCATGATCTGTATGTCGTCTCCTATACCAGGGGCCAGAACCAGCACCACGACATCTGATAGATTAACAATATCTGTTTCGGCCTGCCCAATACCCACAGTCTCAACGATTATGTAGTAATAACCACACCGCCCTAGCAACTCCACTGCATCGAAAATGCTCGGGCTCAAACCGCCTACCATTCCTCTGCTGGCCATCGACCTGATAAGGATTTTTCCAGAACGAGTAGCTCTACTCATTCTGATGCGGTCACCCAGAAAAGCCCCGCCTTTGAAAGGACTGGATGGATCAATTGCCAGAACTGCAGTTCTGGAGGCATCTGAGAAGCTGACGCTTAACCAGTTAACAAGCGTGGATTTGCCTGCCCCCGAGCTGCCGGTAATCCCAATCACATAGTATTCCCTTTCGGGGAGGCTTTCTATGAGGCTTCTGGCCGCAACCCTGTCTGACTCAATGACAGTGAGTGCCTTAGATACACTTAGCTCATCGCCTCTCAACAGGTCTTTCCTGTTCATTTCTTCTCTACGAGTTCCTTGATTCTCTGTTCAAGCTGTTTCAAGGATGTTCCCGGCCCAAACACCTCAGCGATCCCCTTCTTCTTGAGAATCTCAATATCATCGTGCGGGATAATGCCACCTACCACGACCGGTTTGTCTGCTATTCCTCTTTCATTCATCAGTTCGAGAAGTCGATCACAAATCCTCATGTGAGCACCGGAGAGGATCGACAGGCCGATTACGTCTGCATCTTCCTGTAAGGCAGTATTCACAATATCGGAGGGGCTTTGACGCAGCCCGGTATATATCACTTCCATACCAGCGTCCCTCAATGCCATTGCCACTATCTTGGCTCCTCTGTCATGACCGTCGAGTCCGGGCTTGGCCAAAACTATGCGAGTTTTCTTCATTCTCTTCACCTCGGTTAAATTATCACAGATTCTGTATACTCTCCAAACACTTCCTTAAGAGCGCCTGTAATCTCTCCCAGGGTTGCGTAGTTCTTCACTGCTTCGATGATAGGTGGCATAAGGGAGTCACCATTCCTGGCTGCTTCAGAGATCTTTCCGATGCTTTTGCCAACAGAACTGTTGTTCCTCTTCCTGCGAAGCTGCTCAAGGTTCTGGCACTGTCGCTTCTCAGTTGACTCATCGAGTTTGAGAATATCTTCGGGTACTTCGGCGTGCTCAGAAGTGAACTTGTTAACTCCAACGACTGTTCTGCCGTTGTCTTCGATCTCCTTCTGAGCTCTATATGCAGTGTCCAGGATTTCCCTCTGTACAAAGCCTTCTTCTATGGCTTTGATCATCCCGCCGATTTCGTCGATTTTATCAATGTACGATGAAGCCTGTTCTTCGATCCTGTTTGTGAGGTTCTCCACCAGGTACGAACCGCCGAGAGGGTCTACCGTATCCGGTGCACCAGACTCGTGGGCGATAATCTGCTGCGTTCGTAATGCCACCCTTACAGATTCTTCTGTTGGCAGTCCGAGGGCTTCATCGTATGAATTGGTGTGAAGAGATTGGGTACCACCAAGGACTGCTGCAAGTGCCTGATAAGCCACGCGCACTATGTTATTCTGAGGTTGCTGAGCGGTCAGAGTTGATCCTGCTGTCTGGGTATGGAAACGCATTGTGAGGGCTCTCTTATCAGAAGCTCCGAAACGCTGCTTCATAATCCTGGCCCAAAGTCGTCTGGCAGCCCTGAACTTGGCGATCTCTTCAAAGAAACTGTTGTGTGCACTGAAGAAGAATGATATTCTCCGGCCAAATACGTTTGGATCAAGTTTGGCATCTATGGCTGCCTTTACATATTCGATGCCGTCAGCGAGCGTAAAAGCAACTTCCTGCACTGCATCAGCCCCAGCCTCTCTGATATGGTAGCCGCTGACACTGATGGTATTGAAATATGGCAGTTCTTTCGAGCAGTATTCAAAGATGTCCGTTATGATTCTCATTGATGGTTGTGGGGGGAAGATGTAAGTTCCTCTTGCTATGTATTCCTTCAGAATGTCGTTCTGAATAGTGCCCTTTAGCTTGTCTTGACTCACCCCCTGCTTTTCGGCTACGGCGATGTACATTGCCAGGAGTATTGCAGCGGTCGAGTTTATCGTCATAGATGTGCTTACTTTCTCCAGAGGGATGCCATCAAAAAGGGTTTCCATGTCTTCCAGAGACGATATTGCAACTCCCACCCTTCCGACTTCGCCATCAGACATTTCATGATCTGAATCATAGCCGATCTGTGTTGGGAGGTCAAAGGCGACTGACAGGCCGGTCTGTCCCTGCCCCAGCAAGTACTTGTATCTTTCGTTAGATTCCTGGGCAGTGCCGAAGCCTGCGTATTGTCTCATGGTCCAGAGTCTGCCGCGATACATAGTCGGTTGTACGCCTCGAGTGAAAGGATAATCTCCGGGGAAGCCAAGGTCTTCGAGGTAGTCTGTCTCTTCAGCTGAAAGAGGGGTATAGAGTCTTTCGAGTTCTTCTCCGAAAGAAGTCCTGAACGCCTGTTGTCGCTCCGGATGCTTCTCTAGAGTCGGATTAACCTGTTCTTTGTACCAAATATCGAGTTCATCACGAATCTTCTGGAGTTTTTTCTGATCGAACACTGAGATCCCTCCCTTGTCTACGCTTCAAAGTTAAATCAAAAAGACGCTGTAGTCAACAAGGGCTTTTCCGAAATAGGGACAGCCAGAGACAAAGAGGTAAGTTATAATCTCTCTGGAGGTGGTCTCATGGACTTCGATAGGCTGACAGAACTTGTCTTCGTTCCCGGGATCTCCGGGCGAGAAGAACTCGTAAGGCAAAAGATTGTTGAAATGCTTCCATCTGGTATGGATTACAGTGAGGACAGATTGGGGAATCTTTCAGTAACAATTGGCGAGGGTAATACCACTATTGGTTTTGCTGCCCATATGGATGAAATCGGGCTTCTCATAACCGGGATTGAGGAAAATGGAACACTCTCTTTCAGGAAAATCGGAGGCGTTCTTGATGAATTGCTTCCGGGAAGGCATATGGACATCATTACTTCTTCGGGAGAAGTTGTAGAAGGTGTAATTGGAGTTGTGCCGCCTCACTTAAGAGGGAGTGGTTCGGAGAATGAGCAAGTGCAAGTAATCGATGTGGGGGGACGATCTGTCGAAGAGGTAAAAGACATGGGCATTAAAGTCATGGATTATGCTGTGTTCAGAAAGCAAGTTTCCATTCTGTGCGAGCATTACATTGCAGTGAGGGCTCTGGATGATCGATTCGGTTGCTCTCTTCTTCTTGACCTGGCAGAGGTTCTATCCAGTAAGAAGCCCCACTGCAGGATCGTTCTGTCCTGGACCGTTCAGGAAGAGATAGGATTGTACGGGTCACATGCAGTTTCGAATTGTCAGGATCTCGATGCTTTCTTCCCTGTTGATTCTTTTGGATGCTGTTCACGTCTTACCGGTTCTGTAAAACCAGGAAAAGGTCCCGTACTTAGAATGTCTGACAGTAGATCATTAGCATCTTATGATCTGTCACAGAGAGTTATCAGGCTCGCAGGCCAGAAGAAAATCCCTCTTCAATATGGAGCCACCGGAGGTGGTACTGACGGAATCCCATTCGTCCAGAAAGGTGTCAGAATGGTTCCTCTTGCACTCGCAATGAAGTACCTGCATTCAGAGACGGAATGCCTTCATGTCGACGACTACGACAATCTGTTCAAACTCATGCAGGAAATATGCAGGGATCCTGAAGGTATAGTCGGGTGAGACGCGATGAGATAAGAAAGTGGCTTGTGCACTCAGGAGTTTTGAACAGAGTCACAAAGCCTTCCAGGTACATTGGTCACGAACTGAACACTGTTCATAAAAACGAGCGACAACTTGTCAGCTTTCTTCTCGGGTTTCCTGACATATATGAGGTCGGAATGTCCCACCTCGGGCTCAAAGTAATATATTCAGCAATAAACTCTCTTGAATGGGCAAAGGCTGAACGCACTTATCTTCCGTGGAAAGACATGTTTCTTGAAATGAACAACAAGGGCGTTCCACTGTATTCAATGGAGAGCTTTTCACCTGCGTTGGATTTCGACATCTTTGGAATAACACTGCAGTATGAGCTCAGCTACACCAGCGTCCTGGCCCTTATAGAGCTCTCCGGAATCTCGCTCCTTCAGGACCAGAGGAAGGACAGCGATCCACTCGTAATCGGTGGTGGTCCGTGCACAGCCAATCCAGATACAATGTCAAGATTCTTTGATGCCTTTGTTATTGGTGAAGGAGAAGCTGTAATCCAGGAAATCGCCAGGATAATAAGGTCTGCGAAACGCTCC
Organism: uncultured Thermotogaceae bacterium; assembly: GCA_964611155.1. Taxonomy (GTDB): domain Bacteria; phylum Thermotogota; class Thermotogae; order Petrotogales; family Kosmotogaceae; genus UBA9910. The sequence goes on along the minus strand of CAZSXB010000001.1, from coordinate 46,165 downwards.
TCATCCAGACCCGAAAGAAGAACTTTGCTGAAGAAGATTTCAACTATCAGAGGTGTCTATGTACCAAGCCTTGGCAGAAAAAAGGTAACCAGAGCAGTTGCTGCTTCTCTTGACGAGTCTCTTTCACAGGCGTCTTCGATTGTGCCATTCACAAATATCGTTCACAATCGCGCTGTACTTGAGGTAATGAGAGGTTGTACAAGAGGATGTCGCTTCTGCCAGGCCGGTATGATATACAGACCTGTCCGTGAACTCGGTTTGGAAGAAGCTTCGAACGGCGCAACACAGCTAGTATCTTCGACGGGCTTTGAGGAAATGTCTCTGCTTTCGCTGAGTTCCACTGACTACAGTCATATCGACGAGCTCACCAGAGGGCTTCTGCCTGCGATGAAAGATGGGCAGGTAGCCTTTTCACTTCCATCAAGCAGAATAGATGCATTTGGGATAGATCTTGCCTCAAGGATTTCATCTATACGTAAGACCGGCCTGACGTTTGCTCCCGAAGCCGGGAGCGAGAGATTGAGGCGGGTGATCAACAAGAACGTAAACGAGAGTGATCTTTTGAGAACCGTGGAATCAGCAAAGCAGAGTGGATGGAGAAGAGTGAAGCTCTACTTCATGATTGGACTGCCCACAGAGACAGACGATGACCTGAGAGAAATCATACGGTTGGCGAGAACGGTCAGACACATGGGAATAAAGCAACTGTCAGTATCGGTGGCGATATTCGTTCCCAAGCCGCATACTCCGTTTCAGTTCTGCAGGCAGGTTTCTGTGGAGGAAGCTGAAGAGAAAGCAAAGAAGCTCTACGATATACGCAAATATGGGTTTCTGCAGGTTCATGATCCGAGAAAGAGTTTGCTCGAAGGAGTACTGAGCAGGGGAGACAATAGACTGGGAGAAGTAGTGCTCGGTGCTTTCGAAAACGGGGCAGTGTTTGATGAATGGCATGAAGAATTCGACTATGGAAAGTGGGAAGAGACTTTCGCAGATACTGGTATCTCTCCTCATGAATACATGCGTTCCCGTTCCACGGAAGAGGAACTGCCCTGGGATCATATAGGGATGGGGGTGTCAAAGGATTTCCTTGTCAGAGAATACTACAAGGCTCTTAGAGGGGAGACTACCGAGGATTGCAGATGGTCCCACTGCACACAATGTGGAGTTGCGGATCTCCCTGAAGTGAAGTACAAAAAAACCGGCTGCTCAGCCGGTATTAACTTGCAGAAATAGGAAACAACAGAACTCATGTCATCGTGCAGAATTTCATTGCACTAAGCTTTGAGGCTTCGGTTATATCACCAGCTCCCATGAAGATAACCACGGCGTCTCTAAGGTCTTCAAGCCAGCTAAGAATGTCACCATAGTTGCTTGCATGAACAACCGGGGTTCCGTAACGGTTCAACCCATCAACCACTTCTCGTTCATCTATTTCGTGGGGTTCGTTTTCGTAAGCCTCATAAAGCTTGTAGACGCATACAGCGTCTGCCCCTCTCAGGGAGGCGGCGAACTTACCGTTTTCACGAACAAGTCTCGAGTATCTGTGTGGCTGGAAGACAGCAACGATCTTCTTGTCAGGGAAGAACTCCCTTGCTCCAGAAATAGTATAGGCTATCTCATCAGGAGTGTGAGCGTAATCATCAATCAGATCAAGATTTCTCAAGTCGTTCTTCCCCCTGAAGGAAAAACGCCTGTCCACCGGAGAAAACTCCAGCAGAGACTCTCTTATGCTATCTGGATCAATACCGAATTCCACAGAAGCGGTTATTGCAGCAAGAGCATTGTAAGCATTGAACTCACCGGGAGTTCTGAGGACATAGTTTCCCAAAGAACGATTCTTATAGAGAACTTCGAACTCCTGGACAGCAGCACTGTGACGTCTGCCTGTGATCTTGTAAAGCCCGCTGTCACGCCCAAAAGATACGCATGATCCATTGAAGATGGAAGAAAGGATAGGATCGTCAGAGTTGTATACAAGCAGACCGCTCACGTTATTGCCGAAGTGCCAGAAGTGGTCCCTGAGATTTTCGGACTTGTTGCTGTAGTGTTCGAGATGGTCATTTCTAACGTTTGTGACAACAGCATGATTGCACTTAACAGAGGCAAAAAAACCATCACTCTCGTCAAGTTCAGTAAGTAGTGGCCCGGCTCCACGCCGGTAGTTCCCGAATTCAAGTGAGCTGTTGATTCCACCAAGGAGAACTGAAGGATCACAACCAGCATCGATAAGGATTTTCGAGAGCATTGCCGTAGTTGTGGTCTTTCCGTCGGTACCAGTAATACATATGGAATTAGTCTGCTTGGTTATGCGCTTCAACGCCTCCATTCTGTATACTACGGGTACACCAGTTTTCACAGCCTTCTGTACTTCGGGATTGTCATCTTTCACAGCAGTTGTCCTGACAAGGATGTCCGGGTCTTCCCAATTGGAGGAAGAGTGACCAATATAGACAGAAAAACCCTTGCTTCGAAGGAAATTCGAACGCTCGTTTATTTCGTTGTTTGAACCGTAAACTTCGTGCCCCTCAGCCCTTAAGTGCATCGCCAGTGAACTCATTCCAATACCGCCGATGCCAACAAAATGGTATCTCACCTTATACCCCCCGGAGTAAATATTCTGCAATAACTTCTGCTGGTTCACTTTCGGTATCCGGGAAACTCTGACCTTTCTCAGTACACTTGATAAGCTCTTTGAAGATGCGATCTTCTGTCGCTGCATTTTCGAGTATAACACAACCAAGTCCGGCATTTGCAAGTGACAAAGCGTTGAAATACTGGTGGTTGTCGGCGGCCTGAGGCCAGGGGATGATAATTCCTCTAGTTTTATATCGCATTAGTTCGGCGATCGTTGTGGCTCCTCCTCTGGCTAACACACAGTCAGAGAAATACATGTAGTTATTCAGATCTTCGACGTAATCGAATGATCTGACAAATGAGAAGCTTCGAAGCCTTCTTGTCGCCGCAGGATTCCCTGTAACATGAAGAAACTGGAAGTCAGGTCTTTCTTTCTGCACAAGGATGTATAGCTTCTCGCAAAGATTGTTGATCATATCAGAACCAAGACTTCCCCCCATGACTACGAAGAAAGGGAGATCTTGCTTGAAGTTCAGTCCGGATAGCACTTCTTCCTTTTGTTTAGAGGGAGATCTGACAGGATTGCCAGAAAGGATTATTTTCTCCTTATTGATTGGAATAAGTGCTTTGCTTTCTTCAAAGGATACGAAAAAGAGCCTGGCGTACCTGGCAAGTTTTCTGTTGGCGAGTCCAGGCAGGGCATTCTGTTCATGAATGTAGACAGGCACTCTTTCGCGCCTAGAAGCCCTTACTACAGGATAAGATATGTACCCACCCGTCGAGAAAGTGAGATCAGGTTTGAAGCCCTTCAGAACAACCCTCACACGCGAAGTCTCAGAGAAATGCTCAGACAGTATTTTCGCGTTCCTGGGATGAAACAAAGGTCTTTGAAGGCCGCGAAGCAGCAGTGGTTCTCTTATTGCTCCTGGAAGGTCTATTTCAACTCTTTTGTCATCAATTCTTCCTGAAGAGGTAAAGTAGAGGACTTCACAGGCGGTTCTCTTCTGCATTTCTTTGACCACACTCAAGGCAGGATAGTAGTGTCCCGCAGTTCCTCCACCACAGACGGCAATCTTAAGCGGCTTCGACACTCTCTTCTTCCTTGTCTGAAAGGATACTGAACACCATTCCAAAACCTATCATCAGAGATATGAGAGACGATCCTCCATAACTTATGAAAGGCAGTGTTACTCCAGTGGGAGGAAAGAGCCCCAGGTTGACAGCGATATTAACAGACGCCTGCAAGAGCACATATAGAGCGAAACCCGAGATATACAGTTTTCCTTCTGTTGACTTTGCTCCTCGTATGCCTGTTATGATCAGCTCTCGACCAAAACCAACGTACGCGATAAGCAGGATTATAATGCCGATCAGTCCCAGTTCCTCACCAATGACAGCGAAAATGAAGTCTGAGTAGCTGACGGGAATATAGTACTTCACAATACCCAGCCCCAGACCGGTCCCCGTGACCCCTCCTGACGAGAGCGCCATCAAGCTGTAGGAGATTTGCTCATGTTCTTCTCCTCCAAAAGACGAAAAGAATGCAGTAATGCGTTCGAGTTGGTACGGCTCAATAAGCCCGTAAACAAACCCCACGACCACGAGTACGACCATCAGCGAAACGATTGCAACAAGATAGCTTATTCTGACACCGCCAATGAGCATCATCATCAGGGTCAGAACGAAAAGGATACCAGCTGTCGAAAGGTCAGGCTGGATGAAGACAAGTCCTATAAGAGGTATTGCAAGAAGGAAAGGAATGATAACTGCTCTCACTATTGTCTGTTTCTTCTCTTTCAGGTCTGCGAAGTATTTCGCCAGAAGAAGAATCAGTACGATTTTCGCAAACTCAGAGACTTGAAGATTGAAGAATCCGAGATCGATCCATCTTCTGGAACCTCCGCGCCCCGGAAACAGGAAGACCGCACCGAGTAACAGGATGATAGCAGGATAGTATATGGAAAGGACATATTTGAAGTGTCGCGATCCCCTGAAATAGACGATTATTAGCGCTCCCGCAAGACCAAGAGAGAAAGCTACCAGTTGCTTGAAAAGAAAATCAGATGCTGAAAGATACGGATTTCTTGCTTCCATACTTATTCCGGCGCTATAGATGAACACAAATCCAAAAGCAAGAAAGACACTTGCGTATATTGCCAGAGCAAAGTAAGATCTTCTCATTTCTGTCTCCCTGCCACTCCCTGGACGACGCTTGTAAAATGCTGTCCACGTTCTGCGTAGTTGTTATAAAGATCATAACTCGAACCACCAGGGCTGAGCAACACATAATCTCCACGGGTCGATGACCTCATCGCCATAAGAACCGCGTCTTCCATCGTAGAAGCTTCTGAGTAGTTCAGTTCAGAACGTTCTAACGCTTCTCGAAGCGCCTGCATCTCTTCTCCCAGAATAATGATTGATTTGACTCTCTGAAGCTCCTGTATCAGCTCTTCATAGGACTCCTTTTTCTCTCGACCAGAAAGTATAATAGTGGTTCTTTCTGCCTGAAGGCTTCTGAGCGCTGCAACAACTGCATGTGCGTTGGTTGCTTTAGAATCGTTGATAAAGACAATGCCTTCTGCACTACCTGCGCTCTGCATTCTGTGCTCCAGGAACGCGTAATCAGCTATCTTTTCGGTTGCATCATCCACGGAAAGACCAGCAAGGTGAGCCAGTGTGAGTGCGACGAGATAGTTCTGAGCGACATGATTGTGAAGTAGAAAGCGGTTGTCAACAGGTATTTCAAGCTTGTGTATCCTCAAGAGCTTTCCTTTGATTTCTGCAAAGCTGTTTTCTTTGGAGAATCCCAGGATTCTATGCTTGACTGGTTCAATCGCCAGGGAATACAGATGCCTTATCTCTTCGGGAACAAGAGAATAGCCTTCAGTGAGATGGGTAATTCTGAGTTTGGAACGCACATAATCCTCCAGGGAACCGTGGAAATCCAGATGATCCTGTGCGATGTTCGTGATCGCAGACAACTGAAAATAACTGGACTCAAGGTTGAACCACTTCAGCTGAAAAGAGCTTACCTCAACAACGAAAACACTAGTATCGTCGTCAAGTCCTGATACCAGAGGATTACCAAGATTGCCACCAGTGTAAGACTTTGCTCCTGTTGAGGCCATTATGTGGCCAAGCATGGTCACAGTGGTAGATTTGCCATTTGTGCCAGTGACACCTATTACCAGTCTCCGTCCTGACTGCTGGAGGATATGCAGTGATACTTCAAGTTCTGTGGTAATACGTTTATCTGTAGACAGCAACATCCTGCCCGTTTCTGAGACCGGTGATACTCCAGGACTGACGACGAACATATCACAATCAAGAAGCCTTGACGTATGTCCTCCATCCTCAAATTCCACGTTGTACTCCCGGAGAAGGTCCCTTAAGCCTTCAGGTATGACGCGGCTATCAGAAACGAAAAAGCTATCATGAATCCCAGCTTCAAGTGATGCTTTTAGAAGCTCCCTGTTTGAAATCCCGTAACCTACCAGACCGACTCTACCCTTAAGCATTTCAACCCCCACGTATTGCAAAAAGCCCTATTAATGAAGCAGATAGGGCTACAATAGAAAAGACAACGACGACCTTGGTTTCTTTCCATCCTTTCAGCTCGAAGTGATGATGAATCGGCGCCATTAAGAAGACGCGCTTTCCCGCTACTTTGAAATAGCTTACCTGTATGATATCACTTAAGATCTCGACAACAAATACAAAGCCAAACAGCAAAAGCAATAGCTCCTGTCCTGTGACTACGAATGCTGTGGCGAGCATCCCACCTGTTGCCAGCGATCCTGTATCCCCCATGAAAACCTTTGCAGGATACCAGTTATAAAGCAAAAAACCAGCGAGGGCCCCGATCATCGCAGAAAAGAATATGCTTTGCTGAGAAACAAATACTAGCGGCAGAACAGCGAAGATCATGACAGACGCTGCGAGGCCGTCAACACCATCGGTGAGGTTAACACCATTGCTCATACCGGCCAGGATGATTAATGAGATCGGCACTCTAGCCCAGCCAAGTTCTACACTCAGTGACCCCAGTCGGAGAGTGCCGAACGATTCAGGGTTCAGGTAATAGACCAAAACAAGCACAAGTGCTCCCGAAAGAAACTGAAGAAGAAGCTTGGTTCGAGCACTTATACCTCGTGCATTCCTCTTCCTCATTTTCGCCACATCATCGAGAAGACCAATATATCCAAAGAGAATTCCAGATAAGACAATGATGGCATTTCCTGTGTTGAAATCGAGGATCAGAGTAAAAGTGACTATCATCGAAACAAAGACCAGTCCTGCTGATGTTGGAGTTCCAGTCTTGTGATTATGCAGATCCGGACCTTCTTCCCTGATAAACTGACCGATTCTTCTCTTCTTCTGAAAGGCTATGAATGGTGTTAGAAGGGCAGATGAAGCAGCAAAAGAGAGCACAAGGGCAAGGATTTCACGAACCATCATTGATCATCTCCAGGAAGGCTTCGAGTACTGTCTCCATCTCTACTGCTCTGGATGCCTTGAAGTAAATCAGATCATCGATCCTCGTGTTCCGGAGTAGCCAGGAGGCAATTTCATCAGCCGCAGATGATCTAAAGCTGACTTCTACGGCTTCTTCCATAGATAGAACCTGGTCATCCCTTGTGTAGAGAATCACGCTTTCAAAGTCTCTGAGATATTCAGCGGCTTTCTGATGACTGGAAACAGCGTTGTCGCCCTGTTCGAGTATTGAGCCAACAACAGCAAATCTCCGACCCGTCTTGTGGAATCTGCTTATTGATTCTACGGCAGCCCTTATTGACTCTGGGCTGCTATTATATGTGTCATCCACCACAGTGATGCCATGCAAAGACCTTACTGCAAAGCGACCATCGTTTCTTAGAACATAAGAAGGGAGATATAGAGAAGGTTCATCTAGTCCCTGACCCTGTGCAGTGAGATAGGCCGCTCCAAGGTCCAGGATATGGCCAATGTGCCAGGTGCCATTCAAGCGAGTCATCTTAGTTCCCTCTGGTGTGTCGAAAGCAAGTAGTGTTTTGCCTTTCCTGTAATCGTAATCACGTACCCTGAAATCTCCTCCACTCATTCCGAAATAGCACTTAATGCCCGGCAGGTCTTTCAGTCTCTCAACTATCCTGCTGTCATCATAATTGGCAACGGCGATGCTGATTCCTTCATTAGAGAAGAAAATCGAGAGCTTCTCCTCAAGCAAGGCCTGGGCTGATCCAAAGTTTCCTACGTGGGCAGTACCCACGTTTAGAAGAACTGCCACAGACGGTTCGATTAGTTTTGTGAGCTTTGCAATGTCTCCAGGACCATCAGTGGCAACTTCGAAGACGCCGAAATCTGCTGTGGCGAGTTCGTCGGCTCTTTCGATAATTGAAGCAGGGACTCCGATATCTGTGTTCATGTTTCCGGGTGTCTTGAAAGTCTTGCCCAATTGAGATAGCAAAAACGCGGTAATCTCTTTCGCGGTGGTTTTTCCGTTAGAACCGGTGATCACAATCTTATGGACGTTCTTCAAAGACTCGATAACCAGTTTCGCAGCCTCGAACAACACTGTCACTGGGTCTCGCACTATCAGCGACACACCGGAACGTTCTTCGCTTGCTATTACGACCTCTGCTCCATTAGCCCGGGCCTGTCCGATGAAGTGGTGGCCGTCCGTTCTCTTGCCTTTCAGGGCAATGAAGACATCACCGGCTTCAACTAGCCTCGAATCGACACGGATTCTTCTTCCTTTGGCAAGCTGCAGTAGTTTTTCAGCTTCCGGTGAGATTCTTTTCACTTCTTCACATGTCTCCGGAATTTCGTTTCCAGAATTTCTTTCACCACTTGCTTATCATTGAAGTTGATCTTCCTGTCTGCCAGTATTTGGAAGTCCTCGTGTCCTCTTCCAGCGATAATGACCGTATCCTCTCGGTTTGCAAGAGTCAGTGCAACAGATATCGCTTCATACCGGTCGGCAATAACGAGATAAGGCTTGAACTTGTTCATTCCCAGCTCGAGATCTTCCAGAATCTCTCTGGGGTCATCCTGCTTCGGATCATCTGAAGTAAGAATAACCACGCTGGCGAACTTGGAGGCTACCGAAGCCATAAGAGGCCTCTTGCCACGATCGGCACTGCCACCTGCTCCGAAGACAAGGATGATTCTTCCTGTCGCAAGCTTCAGGGCGGTCTTAAGGAGCTTCTCGAGCGCATCTGGAGTATGTGCAAAATCCACGACAACATCGAAGCCATACTTGGTGGATTCTTCTACAAACTCGTACCGTCCCGGGACACCGCTGAATGTAGATATTGCTTCCACAATGTGTTCCATATCGTAATTCAGTGTGTTAAGCACCGATATGGCCGCTGCGACATTGTAGGCATTGTGTTCTCCGAGTAACCGCGTGTAAACCCTGCTAACTGTATCGTTGGGGGTATGAATGAGAAACTCCATACCAGTTCTGGAAATCTCCAGGTCTTCCATTCTGTAGTCAGATTCATCTCCGAAACCATAAGTAAAAACCCGGTTTCTTGGCACACGTATGTCACCCAGATCAATCTGATCTGCATTAACCACAGCCATTCCTGTGGCCTTCAACCGCTGGAAGACCCTTAACTTGGTCTTATAATACTCTTCGAAAGATTCGTGAAAGTCAAGATGGTCTCGCGTAACATTGTTTAGCACTGCAACATCAAAACGCATGCCATCGATCCGATGCATTGATAGTGCGTGGGAAGATACTTCCATCACGAAATATCTACATCTCTTTTCGAGGGCTAGCTTTAGATATCTTGCTAACGTCGACGGACCTGGTGTGGTGTTCTCAGGATTTGTTATCACCTTGTCCCCGATGACGTTTCGAACCGTACCGACCAGTGCCGGCGAAGACTCAAACACGTTGAGGACATGATAAATGAGGGTTGTGATTGTTGTTTTCCCATTCGTTCCGGTAACTCCGACCGTAGTAAGGTCTCTGTAGGGGTTTTTGTAGAACTCCATTGTAAGAAGAGATTCGGCAAGCCTTGAGTCTTTAACATAGACAATGGGAACAGGCATACTCTCATTATTTTGGAGTGGTTTTTCAGCAATAATAGCCGAGGCACCGGCATCAACAGCATCTCGGGCAAGAATATGAGAGTCGAATGAATGACCACAAATACAGATAAAAAGGTTTCCGGGCTTCAGAAGACGGGAGTCGCTTTCTATACTGGTGAGTTCAATATCTGTTCCATCAAGCCTGCTTACTTCAGAAACATTATTGCCGAGGAGTTCAATGACCTGAGACAGCCTCAACTAGAAACCCCCCTTCCGCTTGAACGTATTCTATCATCGGTTATTTACCTTGACAATACTGAACCCCCGTGCTAAGCTTAATTAGCAGTCCTATGAGGTGAGTGCTAATGGCAAAGAGAAGCTCGCCTTCTCCTGAATTGAACGATCGACAACTCAGCGTACTATATTGTGTAGCCAGAACTTATGTTTCCAAAGGTAAGGCGGTGAGTTCGAAACACGTACTGGAGAGCTCAAATCTTGATTTCAGCTCTGCCACCATAAGGAATGATATGCGTAAACTCGAATACCTGGGATACATTACACAACCTCATACTTCTGCCGGGAGAGTTCCGAGCGACAAAGGCCTGAGGTTTTATTTTGAGTCCGTGAAGAACCTTTCTCGTGAACTCGATGCGCCTTCGGGGAATATCGCTGTTAGAAGTGCAAGTGTTATTGGTGACGTAGAGAAACTGTTGCGCACGACAACCAGGTTTATAGCCAAAGCTGTTACAGCACTTGTCATTATTGAGAAACCTGATGTTGGAAAACTGACTGTCAGGAATATCGGAATTACCGAAGTAGCAGATGGATACCTGAATTTCACTATAGTGACTGAATTGGGTGTCACCATGAATGTTACGGTTTTTTCGGGTCCCCTGCAGGAGGGATTGAGTGAACTTCGTACAACGGTGAACGATGTTGTTGTAGGAAGAACAGTCGGAGAGATTAGAGAGGGGATACGGAATGTCAAACTGGAAGACGAGCGGTGGTATAGAAAAGAGTTGCAGCAGATCATCTATTTCCTTGAAAATGTCTTTGACTCAGAGATGGATGAAGAGAATTATCGATATGGGTTTGAGTTCTTGATGTCCAATCCTTTTCTTGACTGGGACGACATCATGGGAGTTGTACAGCATGTCGAAAACCCATCGAGCCTTGGCAATCTATTGCGAGATCTTAGTGAAAAGGGACCAGTGAATGAATCGCGCGTGTTCATCGGTGAAGAAATCGGAAAGGCGCAACTGAGGAACTTCACTGTCATGATTGCACCGTATAACAGGCACGAAGAAGCTCTTGGGAATGTGATCATGATATCTCCGAAAGTAGTTCTTTATGAGAAAGCCTTCTCGCAGCTCGAGTTTGCTGCCAACAGGCTCACTGAAGTGTTTTCGAGTAGATGATTAACAAGAGGTGATCATAGATGGATAGCAAGAAGAAAAAAGAACCTGCTGTTCGAAAAGACCAGTGTAGCGAATCCTCATCGGTAGATTCTGAACAAGACAAAGAGGAATCATCCAGAAAGGAAGACAAACAGGAGATAGAAAAACTCGTAGCACAGGTCGAGGAACAACGTAAGAGTATTGAAGAGCTCGAAGCCAGGAACTCAAGACTGAGAGCAGAGTTTCATAACTTCAAGAAAGCTGTTGACAGAGAGACTCAGGAACTTTTGTACAGAGCAGAAGAGAACCTGCTATTTAAGTTGCTTGGACTCTACGAAGATCTTGAGAGAGCTCTTGACCATACTGAAAAGATTGATAAGAACTTCCTCAAAGGTGTGAGAATGATACACAGACGGATGCTCTCGATTATGCAGGAAGAGGGTATTGAGGAGATCAATCCTGAAACAGGCAAGCTTTTTGATCCATTTCTTCACGAAGTAAGTGAGACTGTTGAAACAGACTCTTTCGAAGAAATGGCAGTGGTAGAGGTTGAAGAGAAGGGATACTCCTTCAAGAGCAAGGTACTCAAACCAGCCAAGGTTATCGTGGCAGTGAAGCCTAAGGAGAAGAAAGAATCTGAAGGCGAATAATCAGAGGGTGGTAATATGGCCGCAAGTAGAAAAGACTATTACTCAATTCTTGGCGTTCCCCGAGATGCTTCCAGAGAAGACATAAAGAAGGCGTACAGGAAACTTGTCAGGGAATGGCACCCGGACGCTTACAAAGGTGGTGACAAGAAAGAAGCCGAGGAGAGGTTCAAGGAGATTCAGGAAGCGTACCATGTGCTAAGCGATCCTGAAAAGCGTGCGATGTTCGATAAATTCGGCTATGTGGGTGAGCCCTCTGAAAGAGTTCGTTATGGAAGAACAGCTGGTACCAGCGGAGGCTTCTTTGATGAAGGCTTTGGTGATTTCCAGGATATCTTCGATGTCTTCTTCGGTGGTTCCAGGTCAAGAGGAGGACAGCAGCGAGCGAGGCAGGCTGTGAAGGGCGAAGACATTCACGCTTCCGTTACGGTTGACCTGAAGGATGTGATCAGCGGGAAAACGATCTACCTGGAATATGACAGGAATGCCGCGTGTGCAGCTTGTGGGGGAAATGGTGCTGAAGATGGTACCAGCTTCAGGACATGTCCGAGTTGTGGTGGGAGCGGTTATGTTAGGGAAGAACACCGTTCGTTCTTTGGCGTGTTTGCAAATACGACAGTCTGCACCACATGTGAGGGAGCTGGCAGAATTGTAGATACGCGCTGTGGAAAGTGTGGCGGTTCAGGGGGTATCAAGGAGAAGCATCGGGTAAAAGCAAACGTTCCACCTGGTGTTGAAGACGGTTCAACCCTCAGAATATCAGGACACGGCAACGCCGGGAGGTCAGGTGGACCAAGCGGGGATCTGTACGTGATGGTGAGAGTTAAGATACCTGACAATTACAAGAGACGGGGAACAGATCTTTATTACATCGCGGAGATAGATTATATTGAAGCTGTTCTGGGAACAACAGTTGAAGTTCCTCTTCCTGAGGGAGGTTACGAGAATCTCACGGTTCCGCAGGGGACGAATCCGGGTACAGTGTTCAGGCTTAAGAACATGGGCATTCCTTCCATCTCGAACAGCAGGCGTGGTGACCTGAATGTTTCGGTGAAAGTCAAAATCACCAAACCCTCCAGCAAGGAAAGGAAGATTCTTCACGAGGTGGCGAAATTGAGAAAAGCAAAGGTAATGGAATGAATGCTCGGGGACAAGGAGTATTTGATTATGTACTGATAACCGCTGGATCGTTTCTTACAGCGGTTGCTGTTGTTAGCTTCATGCTACCGAACGGGATCATCGCCGGTGGAGTAAGTGGATTGGCCATCATCTTCAATAGTCTCTTCGGCTGGTGGGTCGGTGCTCAGATGCTTGCTTATAATCTGTTTCTCTTTCTTCTTGCATTTTCCCTCCTGGGGCTCGGTTTCGGTGTCAAATCCATATATTCTTCAGTTGTGTTGTCGATCATGGTCGATCTCATGAATTACCTTGGGTTCCCTGTATTCAGAGCAACATCAGTTTCTGATGGCGGTTTGCTTGTTGCGATTTATGGAGGGGCACTTGCAGGTCTCGGGATGGGACTGGTGATGTGGAGAGGTGCTTCTACAGGAGGAACAGATATAATCGCGATGATTCTCAACAAGTATGTGGGAGTAAGCACGGGCTCTGGACTTCTTCTTGCTGATACAATAATAACGTTGATGGCTGTAATGGTGCTCGGTCCTCTGGCAGCCATGTACGGGATAATAACGATCTTTGTTACCAGCAAGACGATAGACGGTGTTCTGGAAGGAGTCGGAAACACCAGAACGGCTTTCATAGTGAGCAAGAGCTTTGAGAGGATCAAGGAGCGAATACTCAATGAGATGGATCGTGGTGTAACAATGCTCAGCGCATTTGGTGGATACACTGGGGAAGGACGCCCATTAATAATGGTTGCACTTCGAAGGCGCGAGATCCCTCAACTCAGAAGAATTCTGAAGGATGAAGACCCTGAATCATTCATGGTCATGGTAAACAACTCTGAGATCTTCGGTGAAGGATTTAAGAGGGTAACTTCTTGAGATTATGAGATTCCTATTCTTTGATAGTTCATCACCCAATCTCTTTCTTGCAGCAAGAAACGGGCAAAGAATGTGCTTTATGCAATTCTCTGGAGATGAAAAGCATGGTGGCTCTCTTGCTCCGTGTATTGACAATGTTCTGGACCAGGTCTCCTTGAAAAGTGAAGATCTTGATTTTATTGGCTGTGGAATAGGTCCGGGATCACTAACAGGAGTGAGAGTAGGAATGGCTACCGCGAAGGGACTGTGTTACCCGCATGAGACGCCACTGTTGCCGATATGCTCGCTGGATCTTGTTGCCTCACAAATGGCGAACCAGAAAAGGATCGTCATCAGGAGGGCGCGTGCAGGGTATTATTACTGGAGAGAATATTGTGCAAGTCAAGACGGTACAGTAATACCGGGTAATGAGCCGTCATTTTCAAGTGCTGAATCTGTCCGCAACGTCCTCGAAGAGAGCGACTCATTACTTCTTGTTGATGGCCGTTTCGACCAGGAGTACTTTCCCTCAATTGCGTGGCTTTCTGCCTCTTCACCTTCTGCAGATACGGTACTGCATTTGATCGACGCAGCGCTGGAAAATACTGGATCAAAACCTTTCAGGGAAGTCCAGCCATTATATCTGCAGAGATCCCTGGCTGAGGATAATTGGGAGAAGCGCCATGGAAATAAATCTGCTGAAGATCTATGAAATACTTCTGAAGGAGTACGGACACCAGGAATGGTGGACTGACGACTCTTCTTTTGAGGTTGCTGTTGGTGCGATACTTACGCAGAACACCAGCTGGGCCAACGTAGAGGCTGCAATTGACCGTCTAAGAGAATCGGGGATGCTTGATGCCAGAAAGCTTGCGGAGGAATCGACTGAAGTGATTGGTGCTCTTGTCAAACCGGCGGGTTTCTGGAAGGCAAAGGCACGGACGATAAAGAGCATTGCGAGAGTCTTCTCTGAAAACAGTTTTGAAGAAGGCTGCAACAAGCCTACCAGAAGAGCATTACTGGAGATCAAAGGAGTCGGAAGTGAAACGGCGGATGCGATACTACTGTATGCATTTGCAGAGGCAGCATTTGTTGTGGACAAATATACAAGACGACTTCTGATTCGTCTTGGGTTGAATCCTCCTGAAGGATACCAGGCCCTGCAGGCCATCTTCGTAAAGAGTCTCCCCAAAGATGTCGAGCTTTACAGGGAGTACCATGCTCTTATTGTCAAACACTGCAAGACCGTGTGCAAGAGCACTCCGGCATGTTCAGAGTGCTGTTTACAGAGTCATTGTGATCTGACGAAGTAGCTGCTTTTCCTGATTGAGATTAGATTCACTGCAAAGTTACTCTCACCATGTCCTCTCACATTACTGAAGCTCCATTGTATGCTATTTTGAAATACAGGAGCCCTGACCACCGACTCTGTCATATTATCTGTCGATGAAAGAGATATTCTCTGGTAGAATAGTAATGATATGATTAGCATTACGAACAATATTATCTCAAAACTCAAAGGCTTCTTCTCCAATGGTTTTCCAGCACTCAAGAGCCGTGATTACCGGTTTTTCTGGACAGGTCAGATGATATCCGTTACAGGGACCTGGATGCAAACTACTGCTCAGGCCTGGTTGGTACTAACGCTTACAGAATCACCTTTGCTCCTGGGCATCATGGGAGCAGCTCGGTTCGCTCCTCTTCTCGTCTTATCCCTGTTTGCGGGTGTGATAGTTGACAGAGTGCCAAAGAGAACGATACTCTTGATAACTCAATTTGCCTCAATGCTTCTTGCACTCATACTTGCTGCACTTGTGTTCTCTGGTTTTGTACGCTACTGGCATGTGCTGGTTCTTTCAGCACTTCTGGGAACCGTGAAGACATTTGATATTCCTGCAAGACAGGCCTTTATGATCGAGCTTGTCGGAAAAGACACGCTACTGAATGCAATTGCACTGAACTCCTCAGTATTCAACCTGGCACGCATAATCGGTCCCTCAGTGGCCGGGATTCTAACTGCTGTTGCGGGAATGGGCTGGGCGTTTTTGATTAACGGTGTCAGCTTCATAGCTGTCATTGCAGGTCTTTACATGATCCAGACCAGAGGAACGCCGAAGCAGGTTGAAAGAACCAAAACCATTCCCGAGATTAAAGCAGGGCTGAAGTATCTCATGAGTTCAACGAGTCTGAAATCAACAATGGCAATCCTGGCAGTTGTGGCTACCTTTGGCATGAACTACAATGTGTTGATTCCAGTGTTTGCCAGGGAAGTGCTCGGCGCCGATGCGACCGGGTTCGGATACCTGATGTCGAGCCTTGGAGTCGGTTCTCTTATCGGAGCTCTATTTGTTGCTACGAGGAGCAGGGGTGGCCCTCGTAAGATAAGACTTTATATACTCCCCCTCGTCGTCGCAACACTCTTCGTGCTTACCGGGCTGAACACATCGTTTGCTCTATCAGCGTTCCTGGTTGGTCTCATTGGATTTTTCAATATTGGTTTTACAACAACTGCGAATTCCTTTGTGCAGATCAATACGGAAGATATATACAGGGGACGTGTGATGAGTGTCTATTCTCTGGTATTCGCGGGTTCTAGTCCATTTGGGAACCTGTACGTTGGAGGTATTGCAGATGCTCTCGGCGCCGGGGCATCATTCGTGATTGCAGGTTTGACAACAGGCGGCCTCTCGTTACTGATCTGCTGGAGAAGACTGATGATATGGCTTAGGAAAGAAAAGACAACGGAAGAAACGATTGATTTGATTGACTCCAGGGACAGTCAGCGGCCCGTTGATATTGCTCGGAACAGGAAGAGCGCCTAAGTGATCAGGTAGTTTACATATCCTCAAGCAGCAGATGGTATATTTCTTCTGTTATATTCCTGCACATATCTCAGGTCAGAATTCGTAGTAGAGATCTTTCTGCAGATGGCACGAGTCAAGCTTGTAGTTCTTGTCACGCAACTATGAAAGACACATATAGTAGAATTGAAATAGCTTTGAGCGAACAGTTGAGCTCTCGTTGGAGGAGTAATGTCTTGAGTTTTAATGAACACCTTCTTATCCTTGTTGGGGCATTGAAGCATCCTGCTGCTGTTGTTTTGGAAGATTTGAGCATTCAGTGTTCAAATGAGTCTTTCTGTGGTTATTTTGGAGTGACGCCAGAAGAGGCCACTATGAACAGAATCGATTCGCTAATAGGGCAGCATTTCGGGAACTGTCCGGATGATGTTCTCTTCCTGTCTCGAATCGATGATCAGAAAGAACTCAGTCTGAAAGAAGACGTAGACATGGTTATAACTCCTGTTTCCCTGGAAAATGCAAAGAGAGCCTTTCTGGTAGTCATCTACCATATGCCTGTTGAGATTCAAACAAGAGGTCTTGTTGAAGAAAACACCAGGTATCAGTTATTAAGCTCTGTTATGGAGACGGTACTCAAGTCCACGAATATGGAAGAAGTGCTGCAGAATATCGCAGAGGTGCTTCTTTCTGTTATTCCTGCGGCAACTTCCATAATCTCTTTATGGGATGATGTAGGTAAAAGACCGGTCCGGGTGGCCGTAGCTGGCGAAGACCAGGATGAGCACCGCAAGGTAGTCTTCAACCCTGGAGAAGCTACTCTTGGCAGAAAAGCCCTTCAGGACCAGAAGATTGTTTTTGTGGAATCAACAGAAGATAGCGAAGTCCTCAATGATCGGCTTCGTAGCCTGTTGGGAGTTAAGGCAGCCGTAGCCGTACCACTTACAGCTGGTGAGATTCGACTGGGAGTTATAGTTCTTGCATTCAAAAGAACCTACGTCCTTTCTGACTCTGAACGAGAACTACTTGAGATAACAGGACGTTACGCATCTTATGCTATAGAGAAGACCAGGTTGCTGGATGAGGCAAAGAAGAGGATCGGTATTTCCGAAACACTCATGGAATCCGCTGCAGCATTGACTTCCACTTTGAGTACTGAGAGAGTTGTCAATACCGTTCTGGAAGAGTTGCGGCATGTTGTTCCTTATGATAGTGCAGGTGTTGAGCTTCTTGAATCAGGGAGACTCAGAATGATTGGGGGAGGAGGATGGCCTGACGGTAAAGATTATACGGGAACAGTGTTTGATGTTGACGAAGAGAGTCCCGCATGGGTTGTTGTTAAAGAAAAGCGTCCTCATCTTGTGTTTGATGCACAGGAACGCTATCCCGTCCTCAGGAGATTTCCTTTTATCAGGTCCTGGCTGGGCATACCACTTGTAGCAGAAGATGAAGTGATCGGCATACTTGTCATCGATAGTCAGAAAGAGAAGGCCTTTTCCGATGAGCAGGTAGAGATCACGAGTGGTTTCGCAAACTTTGTTTCGATAGCACTGCAGAATTCTCTTCTTCATGAACGTGTTAGGGAGATTTCCAGAAGAGACTATCTGACCGGTGTCCTTAACAGGCGTGGCTTATTCGAAGTTGCTGAAAGCGAATTTGAGAGGTGTAAGAGATACGGTTGCGTGTTTTCTCTGGTGATGATCGATGTTGACGGTTTCAAGAAGATCAATGACTCATTCGGGCATGAAGCTGGTGACACGGTTATCAAGAAAGTTACCCAGGTCTGCAGAAGAATTACCAGGCGCGTCGATATGATAGGAAGGTACGGGGGCGACGAGTTCGTCGTACTACTTCCTGAAACTAGCCTGGAAGGAGCCAGGAACCTTGCAGAAAGGATGAGACAGAAGATTGAAGGACTACAGATCGTATTCGAAAAGGTCTCTCCACGAATAACATGTAGTTTCGGTATCTCTCAACGCGAAGCATCTGATATGGATGTAGAGGACACGATAAGAAAAGCAGATAAAGCCCTCTATGTTGCCAAGCGCCGCGGCGGCAACAGATCCGAGTTATGGACGACAGAATGATAATGTCACGATGCTGTCAGTTTGCTGACTTGCCAAAACTACTCTGAAACGAGATGTGAGTGCGCTTCTTTGAGAAGCTCTATAACAGGCAACTCCTGGGGGCAGGCTTCTTCACATTTGCCACACTCGATACAGGCTTGTGCTCCCCTACCTGTTTCGTCAAACCATTTTCTGTAAAACTTGCCCTGACGAGTAAGATCGTTGTATAACGAAGAGTTGTTGTAAAGTTCAAAGATCGAAGGGATCTCTACTCTTGAAGGGCAGGGCATGCAGTAATTACATCCCGTGCAACCCACAACCAGTTTGGTTTCATAAAGCCGCTTCACTTCATCGACTATCCTCAGTTCTTCCTGCGACATGCAGTTGGCTTCTGCCCTGTCAAATATCTCGACATCTTCTTTCAGTTGCTCCATTGTAGTTACACCGCTAAGTATGACGTTGATTTGGGGAAGATTGTAAAGCCAACGAAAGGCCCACTCTACAGGAGTTCTTCTAGCTGCACTTTTGTTCCAGGCTTCGGCGATCTCACCAGAGGGAGGTGATGCTAGTCTGCCGCCACGAAGTGGCTCCATTACCACAACCGGAACACCTTTCTCGGAAGCGAGTCTTAACCCTTTCAAGCCTGCTTGATACTCTTGATCGAGGAAGTTCAGCTGGATTTGTGTGATATCCCAGTCATATGCCTGGAGAATTTCCTGGAATACATCGAAATTGTCATGGAAAGAGAAGCCCGCAAATCTTACTCTCTTGTCTCCTCTGACTTTGTCCAGGAATCTCAGCGCATCGTTTTTCCTGGCGGTGTCCCAGTATTTCCGATTGAGAGAGTGGAGAAGGTAGAAATCTATGTAATCGGTATTCAGCCTTTCAAGCTGCTCGTCAATGATGCGTTCAAAATCATCATGCCGTTTGATGTCCCAGACGGGTGATTTCGTTGCAATGAAAGCATCTTCTCGATTAGCGCTTGAGAGAGCTTCTCCCAGTATGGGCTCACTCTCTCCGCGATGATAGGGATATGCAGTATCGAAGTAGTTCACCCCTCGTTCCAAAGCGGCATGAATCAAAGTAATTGCTTCGTCTTTCTTTACCCTCTGGTTTCCGTCAGCATCTTCCTCGGTAGGAAAGCGCATACAACCCAATCCGAACAAGGAGAGTTTAATATCAGTATCTTTAAAGCGCCTGTACTTCATCAGCAACACCTCCATGCCTGCAGTTCGATGATAACATCCAACAGTTCTACGGTGAGAAGAACCTTGTCAGAAAATGAGGTTGTATTTCCTGATCATTACAGGATAGGCCACGCTGAAATGAGCTGGAATGATTGTGAGAAGCGGAGTATAATGCATATATGAAAATAATCCCGCTGTTCTTTCCATTTGCTGGCTGTCGGTATAGATGTGTATTCTGTGATGAGCATCTGCTTACAGGGCAGCGACGAATTCCGACAATGGAGTCTATTGCTGAGAGACTTGGTCGATTTCGTTTTCACATGCGAAACGAGGAGAGCTACCAGGTGGCTTTCTATGGTGGTTCCTTCCTTTCTCTGGGTATGGAAATGATAACTGATTACTTTGAAACGGTTCTGAAAAACATTCCTGATGCGAAATTTGATGGTCTGCGGCTTTCAACTACTCCAAATAGCATCAACGAAGATACGATCAACTTGCTGAAGAGCTATCCAGTGAAGCTTGTAGAAATGGGTGTCCAGTCGTTTGACGACAATGTCTTGAGACTTTCGAAGAGGCCGCATTCAGTTCGACAGGTATATGCTGCAGCGGAACTCCTCAAATCATCTGGAATAGAATTTGCTGTCCATCTAATGACAGGTCTGCCAGGAAGTACAGTTTCTGCCGAGCTCTTTTCAGCGCAGGAAGCTTTCAGAATTGGTGCATCAGAGTGCAGGCTTAATCCCACACTGGTTCTCAAGGGAACCGAGCTTGAAGAAAGGATTGAGCAGGGACTCTACAGGGCACAGAGTATTGATGATGCGATTGATTCACTGTGGAGAATGTATGTGCTCTTGGAAGGAGCTGGTGTCAGGGTTATAAGAATGGGTCTTTGTCTTGACAATAAGTGCGATTCTGACAAGGTAGTCGCCGGTCCCTATCATCCTGCTATCGGTGATCTGGTGTTGAGTAGAGTTGCTTTTGAGATGCTTTTTCTGTTATGCTCAAAGGGTAAGAAGGAGTATATTCTGTTGCCTGTTACACGGCAGCAGAGGTCGTTTTTTACGGGTCACAGGAGAATGGTTGAACGTCTTTTGGAGCAATCAGGAATCAGGGTTGAATACAAGATCGTTGATGACGCTGTTCTTGATACCGGCCAGCTTCTTGAGGACCTTCGTTTTTGCGTGTCTGGGGGTGAGGTGAATGAGGCTTTCCTCGATCCACCTGAAAGGGTTCAAGAGCTTTGCGCTTCCGATGAGGCTGAATATATCGGAAGGGATCACGTCAGTTGTAGGACCTAACGGTAGCGGAAAGTCGAATGTTGTTGACGCAATAAGGTGGCTCTTCGGCGAACAGTCAATGAAGAATATCCGTGCTGAAAGCAGAGAAGACGTTATCTTCGGTGGTTCTGACAAGACCCCCCCAGCGAACTCCGCATATGTAAAGCTTACCTTTGAAACTCCTGAGGGCCAGCTCTCTATCGGACGAGAAGTCTCTCGTGATGGTGGGTCTCAGTACCTGATAGATGATAAGCCCGCAAGACTGAAAGATATCAAGGAGCTTTTCAAGGGAACGGGCGTAGGGCTTGACACATATTCAATAGTTGGTCAGGGACAGGTTGATAAGGTTGTAAGCGCTACCCCTGAAGAACTCAGGCTTCTCGTGGAAGAAGCTGCCGGTACAGCCATATACAAACAGCGTAAGAAAGAGGCTCTTAGCAAGCTACAATCAACCGAGTCTAACCTGGAGAGAATCCTTGATAACCTGAACATGATCGACAAACAGAGAAAGTCTCTCTATCTCAAAGCCAAGAGAGCTGAGAAGCACGTCGAATACTCTGAAAAGGTTGGGGAACTCAAGAGAGTCTATTTTGGTAACCTTATCGAAAGGGAAAGAGGCTTGCTCCAGAAGAAACGAGAGGAAAAGAGCACCGCGGATGACGAACTGAAAGATATTCAGAAGAACCTGATTGAAAAGGAATCAAAGTGGTCAGCGCTGAGAAAGGAGTTCTCCGAGGTCGATAAGGAAATAGAAACCTTCACACAACTCCTTGAAGACCACAAACGCAGACAGAATGATCTGCTTGAGCTCAAAGAAATGTACTCATCACGACACAGTGAAAAAGAGAGCAAGATCATAGAAACTAGCACGAAAATCGATTCACTCAAAGCTGAGTTGGAGGATCTTCAGAAGAGAAGAGAAGAGCTGAAGCTTATCAGTGATCAGATGAAGCAGCAGATTCAGGAAGATGAGGTAAAACTCAATGAGCTAGAGAAAATTCGTGATACCGCAATGGCCGACTACAGCGAAAAGGAAAAGGAATGGCTCGGTCTGCAGGAAGAACTTGATTCCGTGAAGAAGCAAGTGAGCAAAATCGACAATGATCTGGACAGGATCATGAACAATACCGAAGACTTCAAGAAGAGATTGCAGATGATCTGTTCTCAACTTGATGGCAAGAATAATCGTCTTCAGGACCTTCAGACGGAAGCAGAGCGCCTCACTGAGCAAAACGAAGAAGTTTCGAAGAAGCAACAGGAAACAGAATCAAGCATTGAATCAGCAAAAGCTTCTCTGACGAAGCTTGAACAGGAGCTGGAACAACTTAGAGAGAAACAGGCAAAGCTCTCTGATGACCTTAGAAACTCTCAACTTGAAAGATCAACGCTGGAGCGTCAACAGAAAGACTACGAGGGATTCTCCAGATCAGTCAAAGAGGTTTTTCAGCGCCGGGACATGTTCAGTGGACTGGTTGACGTCGTCGCAAACGTCATTGAAGCTGCCACTGAGTACGAAACTGCCATTAGTGTCTTGCTGGGGAACAGGATGCAGGACATAATCGTCGATGATTCGCTTACGGCCAAGAGAATTGTCACTTTTCTCAAAGAGTCTAAGATAGGCAGAGCCACATTGCTCCCTCTTGATATGATTTCAGATTACTTCTCCAAGAGCAAAAAGGCTGAAAAACATGAAGGTTTTGTTGGTTATGCTGCTGAACTGGTTGAAGTTCCACAGGGTTTTGAGAGCGTTCCGAAGTATCTTTTCGGTAATGCAATTGTAGTCAAAACCCTGGACGATGCTATAGAACTGCGCAGAGAACAGGGTGTTAACGGAAGAATAGTCTCACTCGATGGTCAACTCTTGTCTGCTGGAGGAGCTATTACCGGGGGATTTCTTGAACGTGATGCAAGGACAGACCTGATATCTCGCAAGAGAAGGATACACGAGCTTGCTGAAAGGGAGATCTCTCTTCAGAATGATCTCTCAGTGGTGAGCAAAGATACTGAAAGAAAGAAAGATGATGCATCAGAAACGAAGAGTTACCTGGGAATCCTCCGCGAAGAATTAAACCAGATTATTTCAGAGAATGTTTCACTCAATCGTTCCGTCAGTGACACATTGAACGCTATCAACGAGCTTGAGAAGGAGATTTCAGAACTCGCGCGCATCAAAGATGACTATCAGAAGAGACTCTCGGAAGGCGACAAGAGAAGAGATGAGCTGACGTCCCGGAAAAATCAACTCGAAGGCGATAAAGCAAGACTCGATGAGAAGATCGGGTTGTTCTCAAGGGAGCTTAAAGAGCAGAAGAAAGAGCTGGAAAGCACGCAGAGCGAAATCGTCGACATGAAGATGCAGCTGTCTATGCAGTACGACAAACAGGAGCAGTATGGCAAAGAGTTGAAACACATAACTCAGAAGCAGTTTGATAATGGTGAACAGGTGAATCTTCTGAGTAAGCAACTCACAGATCTTGAAGACGAAGCGAGCAAGCTCAAGGAAAACGTCGAAGAGCAATCGAGGGAGCTCGCGTCACTGAAGAAGGAGACAGAAGCACTCTTCAAGAATATTCGTTACCAGCGCGAAGGAAAGGAAAAGAGACTTGCGACACTGCAGGAAGTTGAAGAAGAGATAGATGAACTCAAGTCACAGAGGGAGGATAAAAGAGAGGTTGCTCACAAGCTGGAGTTAAGCATACAGGAGTCGGAGATGAAGCTGCAACAGATCAGGGAGACACTTGGCGGTGAGCCCGAGAAGGTCGAGCTGCTTTCTGATGAAGAACTGCGTTCAACGAAGGAGGAACTGGAAGACTTTGAGAATAAGCTGAAATTCCTCGGAAGTGTTGACCTTGAAGCAATAGATGAGTATAGGCTTGTTGACGGTGAGTTTCAGGAGCTCTATGCCCAGAAGGAGGACCTTGAAGAGGCCAAGAGAAAACTAGAAGACCTCATAGAGAAGACAGACAAAGAGGCGAGATCAATCTTCCTCAATACTCTAGAGAAGATAAATATCAGCTTCCGTAGATATGTTGCGGAGCTTTTCGAGGGTGCAGAGGGGCAGATGAAGATCCTCCCGGCAGAGGACATCCTGGAATCAGGCATTGAGATAGCAGTGAAGAGGCAGGGAAGGAAATACCAGAAGTTGCAGCTCTTCTCTGGTGGTGAGAAAGCCCTTGTGGGAATTGCTCTTGTCTTTGCCTTGCTGAGCATAAAGCCAAGTCCTTTCTATGTTCTCGACGAAGTTGATGCTCCCCTGGACGATTACAACGCAGAAAGGTTCAAGAGAATGCTGAGGCAGCACGCTTCTGATACACAGTTCGTGGTGATTACCCATAGCAAGATAGTTATGGACTCTGCCAATCTGATGCACGGTGTAACGATGACGGACGGAGTTTCACGTATTATTCCTGTTCAGATGGAGACTTATGAATCGGTGTTAGGATGACGGGTATCGTTATAGCAGAGCCAGGCTCAGCCATGATAACGGTGGCTTCAGATCAACTTGTCAGGGTTGAGCTCATCAGTAAGCACTTACCTCCCGCATCCCTTGAGCCATACACTACGCAGTTTGATGAATATCTTCGTGGCCAAAGAAGAGTATTTGACTTGCCTTATTCCTTTGAGGCAACACGATTCCAGAGGAGAGTATTTTCGATTGTACAGAGCATTCCCTATGGATTGACAATGACATACTCTGAGGTTGCACGTACTCTGGGGAATGTCAGTGCTGCAAGAGCAGTGGGCAATACCCTTAGCAGGAACCCGTTACACATTATTGTTCCCTGTCACAGGGTTACTGCTTCAAGTGGCATAGGAGGATTCTGCCCTACAGCTGGTACTGGTTGGAAGGCATTCCTTATAGATCTCGAAAAACGTGTCGCGAAAGCTGTTTAGAAATGTATCTAGCAATGAGCAGGTGCTTGATGGCTGTTAACACTTATGATCTTGAATACCAAAGTAGTTCTGCGCAGAGAGTATAGCTATAACACTCCGAGCAGTCTATCTTCCGAAGATCGTTCCTGAACTTGTTATGTGTGTCGAAATCGAGCCTATTATCATAAGAGACAGAGAACGGCTAAAGATTCAATCTCGAGATTTCTTCCTGAACAGCCCACCAATCACTCTTATCAAGAACATCAGCCGCGATCTTGAAAAGAATTGTGGACTCTTTGTACTGATGACTGATGACCATCCTGAGAATCCTTGAGAGCTCGGAATTGTTATTCTTGGCTATTTCTGGTCTTGATAAGTGACTTTTCATATCAGTAATCAGTTTCATTGAATATCGTATCTTTTCATGTTCTCTCATAAGAATTATGGGTCCTGGCGACACGCTATTCTTCTTTATTGGGGCAAACAGTAGCTCTTCTTCAAGTTTCATGTGAACTTCTTTCCTGGCAAAGGCTGCATCCAATTTCTCTGAAAGCTCTTCTGTCTCATTTAAACCAGACAGTTCCTTTAGAGATGCTTTGAGCGTATCTATGATACTCTTGTGATCTTTCAAGAGAATGCCAAATGGGTGATCAGAAGAATAACTCTCTATGGCATCACTTGAAAACTCCTTGAGCAATCCCAGGTGAACATCGCACAAGACATGGATATTCGATGGATCGAGTCCTTCATTCTTGAACTCCTTTTCCAGGTCCAGGATCTCCATAGGGGTAAAACCACGAATCATATCGCCAAGTATTGTCTCTTCCTCAGAAGAAGGCCTCTCGGGGTCATCAATGATACTCCTTATAATTGATATGAGCCGGTTTTTCTTCTCTTCGAAGCTCTCCAAGAACACTACCTCCACTTCTGCCTGAGTTTTCTCCAGTTGAGTATAATTGAGGATGAGAAGCATGTCGGTAACAGTTGTTACGAGGTGAATATGTGAACCCACTAATACTGAATCTTGGCGAATCAACTCTCTTCAAGGGCTACACTATTGGGGAACTGGAGCGCGTGTTCTCATCAATTCACTACAGGATGGAGAAGTACCCTTCGGGCTGCCTGGTGCGTAGCAGAGGATCTGTTCATGACGAACTGCTGATTCTTCTTGACGGTTCAGCCGTGGCAGAGATGCAAGATCAGAGCGGGAAAGTCATTCGAGTTGAGAAGCTCGAAGCTCCAGCGGTTTTGGGATCGGCTTTTCTGTTCTCATCTGATCAGGAGTTCCCTGTCGACCTTGTCGCAGATGTCAACGGATCAACCTTTCTGCTAATGAGCAGAGAATCTGTACTCAGACTGTGCCGCGATGAAGAGAAGTTTCTATCAAATCTTTTGAGGGATATTGGAGACCGTATCAATCTCCTTGCAGACAAGCTCTTTATGCTTACCCTGGGAACAATAAAACAGCGATTGGCGAACTATCTCCTGAAGCTTCACAGGTCAAATGGCAAGTGCTTTGAACTCGACATGACAAGGGAAGCTCTTGCAGGCTTCTTTGGAGTAGCACGCCCCTCTCTTTCAAGAGTGTTCTCAGAATTGGTTGATACTGGTGCAATAACCACCAAAGGCCGGAGGGTCGAGATCATTTCTGTGGAAAAGCTTGTCAGTATACTGAATCTTGGCAGGTAGCACTTGCTGTTGAATGATTACAGAGCAGGAGCAATTAAAACAGAGAAGATTTATCGTATATTGACAATGTCATCAGAATCGTGTATAATTAGATTGTAATAAACCTGATGCTTACCCCCCAATAAAGCAGACGTACTTATGACACCCCCAACAATGAGCCGCAGGACGGACCTGCGGCTTTTGTTGTACAGAAAACAAACCTGCTCCAATCTTTATCCTGAATGAGACAGTGCTGGAGCGTAATACTGCAAGCTAGAACACGCTTGTACTGTTGGTGACACTGTTACAGTTTGTAGAAAAGACTTTGATCTATCTCAAGAAGACAGATGGGAAATGGTGTCCAGGTTTTCACTGCAAAGTATCGCAAACAAAACTCTATGAAAAAAGGGGTATTCAGCTACTATAGAATACCCCATGGATATTTGCTTATCAGTTCTCGGCGTTCCAGGTATGGATCATTTGCTCTTGCGTTGTTTCCAGGCATGTAACGCTAGAGACAATGCGATTACACCGTAAGCGATAAAAGCTCGGAAATACTCGCCGATTTGTGATTGCCCAAATAGGCGCTGACCGGCGACTGGTGAAACAACGAACAGGGTATGGAATAGCACAACACCAAGCAGCGCGTGCCAGATAGTTGCACGCTTTACGTTTGCACCACCTACAAGAAGCGCAGCTATTGCAAACATCCCAACCTGTTCGTGTGAGGCATATGTGTTTAATGTGCCTATGTCCTGCAACCAGATCAGCTGTCCCCATGCCGCCAGGACGGTCGAGAACATAACTGCGATGACCCTGATTCGATTGACCTTAATTCCAGCAATCTCAGCTACGTACATATCCTGACCTGTAGCGCGGATCTGCTGCCCGAGCTTGGTTCGCATGAAGAAGTATATGAAGAGACACAGTGATGCAACTATTATCAGGGGAACAACAGGTATACGAATCAAGCCTATACGAGGGAGGATCAGATTGTTAAGGGCAGCACCAATCGAACGAACTGGGCGACCAACCGGATTGAAAAGGTCAACGGTGATGCGGAGACCGACTCCTCCAGGCAGTACCATTCTCGGGTTTGTCATAGGGATAACTGTTCCTATTCCGATCAAGAAGATCAGCTGATAGATTCCGTTTGCGAAAAACCCCAGCATCAGAGCAGTTATCATCTCTCTTCCTTTGGCGGCATTCAATGTCTTGCCGACCAGCCAGCCAAGGATCAGGGCGATCGGGGTCGAAAGAACTGTAGCGAACAGGAATCCTCCTAATCCCCCTTGCCAGCGGAACAAAGCAAGCATGGTGCTCTCACCAGTCAGTGTAGTCATCCAGTGTGTAATCATGATGACAGCCGCCTGGCCTGACATTGCACCAAGAACGATCGCGAAATTAAGCCCAAGTCCTGCAATGACGGGTATGATCAGCGCTAGCACCAGAAAAGAGTTTCGAGAAAGACGTGTGATGACTTCCTGCAAGAGGAACACTGGATCCATTCGAGATGCGATTACCAGAAAGATCGAAAGACCAGCAAATACTATGGGCACTGCATTGTTCTTCAGCAAATCTCTTATTCGCATCTCATCGCCCTCCTTTCCCTGAGCCCCTGGTGAGGGCATATACAATCATCCCGTTGGCAATAATCAGACGGGCTATCTCAGTAATATCTCCCGTTATGACCTGTGCGGTTACTGGCAATGAAATGGTCAGCAAGGTCTGAAAGAGTAGTGTCCCAACCACAACGTTGGTAACGGATGCCTTGTGCAACGACGCTCCTCCAATCAGGATGGCAGCGACCGCTGGGAATGCCATAAACATTGGACCCGTGTATAACTGAAGAAAACCATAACTCTGTGCATAGGCAACGATTCCTATTCCCCCGAGTACATTTGAGATCACAACAGCAATGGTACGCATGCGCTTTGTATTCACCCCGGATGCGATGGCATAACTCTCATTCTGCCCGGTGGCATCTATTGCCAGTCCCACCTTTGTTCTGAAGAAGAAATACAGTATCACACAGAAGAGAGCAAAGAACAATAGCAATCCGGTAGGGATAGCCATTCCACCAATCTCAAACCTGAGGAAATTGTTCAGCACCTGACCAAAGTGATTCCCGAGAGAGAGCTGACTCCGCAGTCCCGAACCTCCTATAGCCCAAATCATCTCTGGATGAGTGAAAGGCAACACCAGCCACCAGATGCTCATGAAAGCTACCGAGGAGAAACCGATGTATGTTCCTACCATCATCTCCTGTCCGCGCACTTTAGAAAGCAACCAGGCATAACCGATACCCGAAAGAACTGAGAACGGTATGCCAAAGAGCACAGCCATGAAGAAACCAAAAAAGCCGGTGAAATCCAGTTGCATGCTGATCAGTGCTCCAACTAACCCGGAGACAATCCCCAGCGGTAGACCAAAGTTCAGGCCGATTCCCGCACGGACAGTTGGAAGCATTGCAAGCACCATGATACCTGCCATCCCAACCCTTCTCAGGGAGTCGCCAATAAGGGGTGGTATCGCCAGGCCGGTGATAAAAGCAATAACAAAAAGGACAGCCAGGAACCCAACAATAGTTAACCTGGGAATTCCAAGACCGAGAATGTAGTCCTTGATCTTATTCCACATCTCAAACCACCTCTGACTTCTGCCCTGACATCATCAGGCCATATTCAACATCAGGTGCATCAGGTGGAAGAACACCAGCCAGGTGCCCCTCAGATATGATTGCGATCCGATCGCAGATCTTGCGCAGCTCTCCCAACTCGCTGGAAGTCATTATGATCGTCACGTCATGGTTGCGGTTCAGCTCGACCAGAATATCCAGGACGATTTGCTTTGCTCCTACATCAATTCCTCTTGTGGGTTCCGAAACAAACAGGATCTTCGGATCCAGACTAAATGCACGTGCAAGGCAGACCTTCTGCTGGTTTCCACCACTGAGACGTCGAACGAGTTGATCAGGCCCGGTACACCGGATATCGATGTCCTTTATGAACTTGAGTGCATGCTCTCGAATACTGGCTGTGTCGTATAATCGGAGCCATTCGGATAAGAACTTCTTCTTGAGGAAACGACTATGAACCTGTATTGTCGGGATGACGATGTTCATTTCGATACTGTGATCAAGAAGTAGTCCCGTGCCTCTGCGATCTTCAGAAACAAAGGCTATTCCTTTCGAGAGTGGATCTTTGGGCATGTTAAGCTCAACAGGTAAGCCATCCAGAATCACTTTTCCCGATGCCGGGAACAATCCCATTACTCCGTTGGCAATACCTATCTTGCCACCACCAGCTAACCCACCGATCCCAAGGATTTCATCACGTTGTACCTCTAAAGAGACGTCGTAAACTTCTTCTCCGGGCATCTGGACACTGAGGTTCTGTATATCGAGAACGATATCCTTTTCAGTATAAAGATCTTCGCGTCTGAGGATTTCACTGGCTTCCAGCTTTCTTCCCACCATTTTTGCAGCGATTTCTTCGATACTTGTCTCAGTTCTTGGTTTCTGATCTACCATTGCTCCGTCCCTTAAAATGGTGATGTTATCGGCAACTTGCATAATCTCGTCCAGACGGTGAGTTATGAACAGGATGCCTATCCCCTTATCAGTTAGATCTCTCATTGCCTTCAAGAGCTGCTGAGCTTCACTCTCGGTCAACACCGCTGTGGGCTCATCAAACACAAGCAGCTTCACATCACCTTTGTCGATTTCACGAGCGATTTCGACGAACTGCATATAACCTACTGGAAGACCCCCGACAAGTTTTGTTTCATCCAGACTCATACCCAGCTGTTCTATTGCTTTTCGTGCATCTGCATTCATCCTCGGAAAATCAAGCGATTCCATAGGCTTTCCGAAAACAGCGCTCACAGGGTTGCGTTTTGTGATTTCTCTGTTCAGCTTGATGTTTTCTGTGATTGTAAAGCCCGGGAGTAGCATGAACTCCTGGTGAACCATTCCGATACCAAGACTCATTGCCTTCTGCGGAGAGGTTATGTTTGCAGGTTCACCTTCAACAAGTATCTCCCCATCAAATCCTCCTGTCTCGAAGATCACGGGCATACCGAACAGTATGTTCATTAACGTTGACTTTCCTGCGCCGTTCTCGCCAGCTATAGCATGGATTTCACCTGCTGCGATATCTATGGTCACATCCTTCAATACGGGTACGCCATAGTAAGATTTACTGATATGATTCATTTCCAGCACGTGTTCCGCCATATTTCACTCCTGAACAGACAAGATGTCGGGTACAGAACCCCCGACATCTTGTGAATTTCCGTTATTGAGGCTGAAGCTTAGTCAAGGCCAAAGATGATCGAGCCGACTGTTATGAAGTAGTAGTTTCCACTTGGATCCCAGCGTGAAAATCCCAGCGAGGTCCCACCAGCAGACTTTTCAAAGATCTCTCTAACACCGTCCATGTCGTCTGGTGTAATCTTTCCTTCAATCAGGGCAATAGCGATCTCGACCCCGGCCTTGGAGTACTCGTATGGCAATGCAACAGGCCATGTGCCAAGACGTCCATGTGCTCCAAGTTCGCGAACCCTGGCATCAATTGCCGCAACGAGTGGAGCCATGTTACCAGCCTGAATCTCTGCATTCATCTCTGGGGTAATCTCAAGACCCAGAGCAGCTGGATATGCATGTGCAGGAGACGGGCAGCACTGCTCAGGGAAGAGCGCACCTGTTGCAATGACCTGGGTGATGATCTGTTCCATCATGGCGCAGTTGGTTCCAAACACTGCAGTGTTAGGTCCGTAGATGGCAATCTGTCTCGGAATATCTTCCATCATGAACTGTTGAGTAGCAGTGATTCCACCTTCACCTGTTGGGTCTGGTGCAGCCAGTTCTACGAACTGTATACCAAGTTCTGCACAGGTCTCTCTCATGATATCGCGCCTTCGGGCGAGGAACTCGATTGACATGTGACGAGGGAATGTGTAGTGCAGGAAGACCTCTGCACCCATGTCCTTTGCAACCATGGGAATCGTTCTTCCTCGATCAAGGTCATCAGTGTTTAGGGCAATATCCACGGTATCCAGAACCATCCACGGATCTTCCTGCGGAGAAACGGCAATCGTGTAAATGTCGGGGCGCATTTCCAGTACCCTGCGAAGCGCAGCAACCGTCCCGGGAACAGCCTGGTTGATGATTATGGCCTTGATTTCAGGATCATAGGCAAACTGGACAATCTGGGCGATTGTCGTCTCTTGCTCCGTCATGAACATATCCGGGTAGGTAACATGGACAATCATATCGCCGTACTTCGCGACGGCGTACTCTCCACCGCGATATTCCTCTTCATTCTGTGAGACTGTACCTGTGACCAAACCGATCTTGAACCCCATTGCGGTAAGGCTTAGCCCTGCGACTAATGCTAGCATCAAAGCAAATACCAGTACTTTCCTCATAAACCAACCTCCTTCATATTTGGGTGTTCTGTAACGCATATTCCTGAGTTTTCATTGCCCTTTATCACCCCTATGCTTTACCTCACGAAGAGGTGATTGCAGAACCACAGTAGAGATTGATGAACAATTATTGCACAAATGTACTGGACTCGGCAAACCCGATAAAACAAGTAATTGATTCAGATTTAATTAAGGCAAGTGTACATTTCGATTCTCTTAAGATATGAAAAGTATAATAAAGTATGTCAATATGCAACAAATCAGATTGAAACAATATCCACTAAAAGCCTATTTATGAAGCCTTACTCTTCGTGTAAAGTGTATTGCCGGGAAGTTACGTTATCGCTTAGGAAACCGGTTTGTCCTGAAGAACAGGTAGGTTAACTGGTTTCAGAATCCTGCTCAATTACGCCTGCATCCTCGATCGGTCATTCGTTGCTGTCGGGAAGAACCTTGACAAGATTTGGAATTATCCCTATCGAAACTCTATCTCCTTCAGGGAAGATCTTCTTCTCTGCCGGATTATCAATCTGCACAAGGATCTCGCCGTGTTCGGTTGTTACAAAGGACTCCAGGCTACCTCCGAGATAGATGTTGGTGTTGACCTGACCTTCGATGATCCCTTTGGCCGGCTCAAGAAGCTTGAGAGATTCAGGTCTTGCCATTATCACTGCCTTGTCACCGACATGCAGATCCTCAGAGAACTTGGAGATGTCGTGTCTTGTGCCATTGAATCTCACTGTGCAGGTGTTGCCAATACTGAGGACTTCAACGGGGAGAAAAGCCACTTTACCAACAAATCCGGCTACGAATTTCGAGTTTGGGTCTTCGTAGATGGTATCGGGCGAGCCTATTTGTCTTATGAAACCATCTTTCATGACGATAATCCTGTCAGAAAGACTCATCGCTTCTACACGGTCGTGAGTCACGTAGATTGCGGTTATTCCGAGAGACTTCTGTATCCTCTTGATCTCAACTCTCATTTGCTCTCTGAGCAGAGCGTCAAGATTGGAGAGCGGTTCGTCCAGAAGTAGAACTGATGGTTCGACGATTAGACTCCGCGCCAGAGCAACGCGCTGTTGTTGACCGCCTGAAAGCTTCCCCGGTGAACGTTGCGCAAGATCGCGCAGCCCAACAAGCCCCAGAGTGTGCATGACTTTCTCTTTTATCTGTTTGTTAGGGAGTTTTCTCAGTTTCAGACCGTAAGCGACGTTATCAAAAACGTTCATATGGGGGAAGAGGCCGTAACTCTGAAACACTGTAGCAGTATCCCTTTTGTTTGCAGGAAGGTTAGTTATGTCCTCGTTCGCTACGAAAATCTTCCCTCTGGTAGGTAGTTCAAATCCTCCTATCATTCTCAGGGTAGTCGTTTTGCCACAACCTGAAGGACCAAGAAGGGTAACAAGCTCTCCCGGGGAGATCTCGAAGCTGGCGCCGTTAACAGCAATAACATCTGCCTTACCTCTAACGTCTTTGAAGACCTTCGTTACTTCATCAATTCTTACAGGAACTGAAGCTTTTGACATATGACCACCCCATACGAGTAATGTCCCTACAAACTGACGCTCTTTTCAAGATGCTCGCTCTTTCTCACCAGCAGACGCATAAGGCCAAACGTTGCAAAGACGATGATTATAAGAGTCGTTGATAGAACACTGGCGAGACCAAACCTGATATTCTCAGAGAAGTTGTATATCAGAACAGTCATATGGTACCAGCGCGCAGATATGAGAAAGATTATTGCGCTCACAGCTGTCATTGATCTTACAAAAGTGTATGACATTCCAGAGATGAATGCTGGCCTTATAAGCGGTAAAACAATTGTACGAAATACGGTTGGCGTGTCTGCACCCAGGTCATTAGCAGCCTCTTCTATAGCCGGATCTATTTGTCTGAGTGTAGCCACTCCGCCTTCAACTCCGACCGGGAGCTCTCTGATTATGTAGTTGATGACGATTATCGCCCCTGTTCCAACCAGTATGAGTGGTGGTTTATTAAATGCGAGGATAAACGCGATACCAATGAGAGTTCCAGGAATCGCAAATGGTGCAAGAATGAGTCCTTCAAGCAATCGTTTCCCCGCAAATCGCTTTCTGACAAGTACCAGTGCTGCCATCATCGCAATCAAACCGGCAAATGGTGTTGCAATCGCTGACAGGGTGAACGTGTCTGCGATTGCTGCTCTTCCTCGTTGTAGCGCCTCGGTAATATTCCTTAGAGAGAAAGAATAATCTATCCCCCAGTTTTCAACAAAACATCCTGCAACAATAGTTCCATAAAGGCCGAGAATAAAGACAGTGAAAAGGATGACAAGGGATAGCATTACATATTTGACCGGGCGCGAGACAAGGTCGCTCAAACGTGTTGAGGGCTTCCCGGTAACCGTCACATAGGACTTCCTGCTTACCCAGAACCTCTGAACAAGGAAAGCCGTCAGCGTTGGTAGAAGCAAAAGCAGGGAAAGAGCTGCACCGTGCCCAAGCCTGTTTCTTCCAGTAACCTCAATATACGCCTCAACGGAGAGTACACGGTAAGGACCTCCCAGCAAGAGAGGGTTTGCAAAATCAGCAAGGGAATTCGTGAAAACCAGCAGCCATGCGCTTAATACTCCAGGAACTGCCAGAGGAAAGGTGACTCTAGAGAATGTCTTCCATCTGCTGCCATTGAGATCGAGTGATGCTTCCTCGAGAGTTGAATCAATCGCCTGCAACACTCCTGTTAGCGTCATGAATGCAATAGGAAACATCCCTATTGTCTGAACAGCAGTTAGTCCACCAAGGCCATATATGGTGAAATCTCTCCATCCAAGAAGTTGCCTGGTTATCAGCCCGTTACTTCCAAATAGAAGAATCAACGAGAGAGAAAGGGAGAATGGTGGCGAAATAACCGGTAGTATTCCCATTGTGCTGAGAAACTTCTTGCCCTTGACTGAGGTACGTGTTATCAGGAAAGCAAAAACGAAGCCTATCATCGTCGCAAAAGATGCCGTCATGATCCCCAGTCTTATACTTCCCCAGAGAGCCCCGAGATACTGCCTGGAGGAAAGAATGGTTTTCCAGGTTGCCATTGAGAACTGACCTTCCCTTATGAAAGTAAGTCTCAGTGCTTCAAACAATGGGTAAGCCACGAATACTCCCACCATAACGAATAAGCCAAGGATTATGAATCCCATTACGGGGTCTCGGAAAAACCTTGAAATGAAGTAGATTATCACAAATGCAGCGAAGGATCCAATCATGAATATGTCGAGTAACCTGGAGAAATTCCTGCCAGCTTCAGCGGACATCAAGAACACCAGAAAACCAGTCAGGTCATCGCGTCTTTCCGTAATGAGCGGCGACAAGACAAGAGAAACACGTTTGCCATCAAATGAATAATCAAGGCGAGAATAGTAGTTCTCCAGGTAGTAGACACTATCAAAGCCCCTGGCAAAATCCGGTGTTTCTCTGTGTTGCTCAAAGAAAGCTTTGAGACGCTCATTGTGTGTATATACTTCAAGTTCATCCCAGCCTGGCACGCCGTTTACATAGATTATATCTGCTTCAGCGAATTCCCTGTTGACTGTTCTGACCCATCTGTCAATCTCTTCTTCTTCCCTCGGGGCAGATTCGGCAACAACATTCACAAGTTGCCTGTGGTTATCTCTTACGATACGGTCGAAAGAGTCTTTTATTGTGTCGAACAACCAGAAAAGGGTAACCAGAACTACTGCACTTATGAGCACAAATGTTATCAGTTTTCTGCTGGTGAACAACTCAATCACACCCCGGAAGCTTCACTTTAGTGTCGAATGTTCAAAGAAAGAGAGCAGGAGTGATCACTCCTGCTCTAATAAATAGCTACTCTGTCTTTGCCAGTCCTATTTCTTCAGTCCAGCGGTCAAGAAGCCTTTCCTTGTTTGCACCATCCCAAACAAAATCCTGGTGAACGGTCCTGATCTGGTCCATGTTGAATGACAGAGGATGGGCAGGGGCAATTGGTGACACGGGCACAACGTAATAACTGGCGATTATAGATTGTGCTTCTTCTCCCAGAACCCAGTCATAAAGCCTCTTTGCATTTACAGGATCAGGGCCACCCTTAATCAGTGACATGGAAGCCAGTTCAAAACCTGTTCCTTCCTCAGGGACTGTTATCTCTATGTTCGCACCTTCAGCCTTGAGCTTTACCATGTCATGTGCATATCCTATGGCTATTGGAATCTCGCCGATTGCAACACTTCTTCCACCCGCGGCGCCCGATCGAGTGTACATCTCAATACTGCGATCTAACTTCTCGAGATAAAGGAAGGCCAGATCCTCATCTCCGCCGAAGAGTGAAATCATACACGTGATGAGATTATAAGCAGTTCCTGAAGTGTTTGGATTCGCAACTCTTACGAGACCCCTATACTTCGAATCGATGATATCGAACCAGCCCTTTGGCGGTTCAATTCCCAATTCTGCGGCCCTGTCAAGATTAGTACTGAAAGCAAGTGGCCCAACATAGAGTCCGATCCAGTAGCCTTCAGGATCCTTGAATTCATCGGGGGTATGGACAGCCATTCTCGAGAAATATGGTTCAGTCAGACCCTTGTTTTTTGCACTGATGTGGTTCAGGCCAACTCCACCGACCCAGATAGAAGCCTGGGGGTTCAGCCTTTCTGCTTCCATTCTGGCTTCTGCTTCACCACCGGAAAGCCTAACCCAGTCGACTCTTATTCCCGTAACTTCCTGGTAACGGTCAAATAACTCCTTAGCCAAAACCTCATCGAGTGTTGTATAGGCTGTGAAGGATTGGGCCGTGAGGGTTACAGCGAAAACCATGCTCAAGATGCCAATTACGACGAAGAACTTTCTCATAAGAAAACCTCCTTGGAAGATATTCGATTTGCATGGCAAACCGATATTTGTTCTCCAATGTCTGAATAACGACTGAAGTTGAAAAATTATACCATGGTAATAGACAGAGATGCTTCGACAATTGAGGCGAGTTTTTGGTCAATAAGCTCAGAAAAATCTATGTTAGTCAGTAAGGACTGCGTTGGAGGAAGATGGCCGTCACACAGCATGCACAGGGGGTGAGTAACCTGTTCGGAGTAACCGATTACTGGATAACCCGCGTAACTTACTCCAGGAAATCAGGAAAGACCCTGATAAGCGACGCACTGGTTCATCCTAATGTTGGCAATAGCCATGAATTCGGAGAAAAGTGGACAAGAGATGAGATCCTCAGAAAGGCGAATTCCCTGGTTGTATCTGTTCTGAGAGAAAATGAGAAAGGAATCATAGTTGGCAGAGATGATGTAAGAGTAATCACTGTCAATGGTTTTCAGTATGTCAGGATAGATAATGAACTCATTGAAGGAGATTATCTTGGTTGCTTTCCCGATCAATGACTTAGATGGGGAAGAGTGCAATGTGATGAAGACTCGTTTATCGCCTCGAGCAGCATCATCACAAATAGCAAGCACGAGTATGGCCTAAAAAGCACAGCGCAATTAGAAACCAGGAGTTCACTTTCTGTGATTTGGCGTTTGTTGATGGTGACTTCAATGATTGACGCATGATGTATCATAATAGGTAGAATCCGTGTGCAGAGCACTATGACGATTGACTGAATATCCGACCGCCATTTTTCTGTGCCGTGAATATCAGGAGGTCCTGATGATACTCAAGAACGTTCTTACTGTCGATCCCGTAAACGGTGAAAGGGTCGCGACGATAGAAATCGCTTCTCGGAAAATAGTGTCCTTCAAAGAAACACTGAAAGAGGGTTTTGACCATATCGTCATGCCGGGCTTCTTTGATCCTCATACTCATGCAGCCATAGGCATAGACACGATGAGTCTAGACGAAGGCAAGCTCCAGAAGTGGGAGCACTTTCTGTACTCGCAGGGGGTCACAAGCTTCCTTCCTACAACAGTATCAGCCGATCATGATGCTATCGTGACTGCTGGCAGTTTTCTGGAGCAGTATGTTAAACGGCACGAAACAACTTCAGTAAAAGGAGTGCACTACGAAGGACCCTTCATCAATCCCAGCAGAAAAGGTGCACAGAACCCATCTTATATCAGAAACGCGTCAGTTGAGGAGATGAGGAGTCTCCCTCTAGAGAACTGCAAACTGATCACCATGGCACCAGAGATGCCAGGATTCAGTGATGCGATTAGTTTCCTGCTCAAGGCAGGCGTGGCGATCTCTGCAGGCCACACAGATGCGACATATGAGGAGATGAGAGATGCATATTCACTTGGGTGCAAAAGGATGACCCACTTTCCCAATGGCATGAGGGGTTTGCATCATCGAGAAATCGGTTGTGTTGGTGCAGGTATTGCACTCCCAATGAGTCTTGAGTTGATAGCAGACGGGATTCATAGCGCTCCAGATTTTATCAGGTTGATATACTCGCTCAAAGGTGCCGGCAAGATCATTTTGATTACGGACTCGATGAGTGCTGCAGGTCTGGACGATGGCAACTACGACCTTGGAGGTCTTGATGTCGAGGTGGCAAAAGGAAGGGCGACGCTCAGGGATGGTACCTTGGCTGGGAGCACGCTTTTGTTCAGTGATGCGGTGAGGAACTTCAGGCAGTTCACAGACTGCACCCTTACGGAGCTATCGAGAGTGTCATCTTACAATGCTCTGCAAGAGGTTGGAATCTCTGATCGTGGAAGAGTTGCGGAAGGTTTCGAGGCGGATATTGTCGTCATGAACAGAGAGCTTGATGTGCTCAAAACCATAATGTCAGGGCGGGTTGTCTACGATGCAGCATGAGAATACGGTTGAGAAGACGAATATTCATAGACTGAATGTAAACAACAGAGAGATCATATTGATCGGCACGGCTCACATCTCAAGAGAAAGCACTGATGAAGTCAAGGAGGCTATATCCTCAGAATCTCCAGATACCGTTTGTGTTGAGCTTTGTCAATCACGATATGACTCCCTCAATGAAGACAAGAAATGGAAAGAGACCGACATAATAAAGGTGGTCAAAGATAAGAAGGCTCTCTTTCTGCTTGCGAATCTATTGCTTTCTTCTTACCAGAAGAGGCTCGCCAAGCAGTTTGATGTTAGGCCTGGGCAGGAAATGATCCAGGGAATCGAATCCGCAAATGAGATTGGGGCAGAACTTGTGCTCGCAGACAGAGACCTTAAGACCACTTTCACCAGAATCTGGCGTGGCGTAGGCTTTTGGAGCAAGTTCAAGCTGTTTTTTGTCATTGTCTTGAGTGCTTTGAGTAACGAAAAGATAAGTGAAGAGGAGCTTGAGAAGCTGAAGACCCAGGATATGTTGTCAGCAGCGCTCGAAGAATTATCGAAGGCCTTCCCGAAACTGAAGAGATACCTCATTGATGAAAGGGATCAGTACCTTGCCGAAAAGATACGACAGGCTCCCGGCAAGAGAGTGGTGGCCGTTCTGGGTGCGGGGCACATTCCGGGCGTTAAGGTGGAACTCGAGAAGGATCATGACCTCTCAGAACTCGAGAGGATCCCTCCGAAAGGAAAGACAGGAAGAATAATTGGGTGGTCCCTTGCTGTAGCCATAATCGCTCTGATTGTGATTACTCTATCCATAGACACCGCAGCAGGTTTTGACCAGATACTGAGTTGGATTCTCTGGAATGGATCACTTTCTGCGCTGGGAGCTCTTGCAGCACTTGGTCATCCCTTGAGTATATTAACAGCGTTTCTTGTTTCTCCAATCAGTTCGCTCAGTCCACTCCTGGCTGCAGGCTGGTTTGCTGGTCTTGTAGAGGCTTTTGTAAGAAAGCCTACAGTCAAGGATTTTGAAAGCCTGTCCGAGGACGTGTACACATTCAAGGGTTTCTGGAAGAACCGGGTTACCAAGGTCTTGCTGGTTGTTGCACTTGCGAACGTTGGGAGTACCGTGGGTTCCCTTATAGGTGGGGCGGAAGTTATCAGGGTATTTCTGAGAACATTGTTTGGTTGAAAGTGAGTTGATTTGTTGAAAAGCAGAAGCTTTTCCATTGATGGAGGAAGTATCGAGTTCTTCTACAAAGCTAGCGATTGTGAGATTGTTCTTAAGGACAGAGAGTCTTATGAAGCACTTATGGTGGAGAGGGGATCCTCGAGTTCTTATGTGAGAGTTCTGTGGGACCTGAATGGTATCTCAGCAAAAAGCGTTTTCGTTGAGATGGCTGATAGAGGGTCTGATCTTGATCTGAAGTCTTTCCTGGTTATTCCTGAGAATCCTTACGAGAGAGAGTTACTATTCCTTGAATACGACCCGCAAGGTATCTCCATAATCTGTGAAAGCCAACTCGGGGAGCTATACGAGAGCGATTATCTGAGGCCGAGATTCCATTTCACGCCTTTCTCTGGGTGGTTGAACGATCCAAATGGTCTTGCTCATTGGCAGGGATACTATCATATGTTCTATCAGTACAATCCCTTCAAGCCTGTATGGGGCCCAATGCACTGGGGACATGCCGTTAGCAAAGATTTGGTGCACTGGAAACACATGCCTGTTTTCCTTCACCGAGACAGTGACGGATGTGATGAAGATGAAAGCGGCGCATTCTCTGGAAGTGCATATCCAGATGGCAATCGACTTGCTGTAATGTATACGAAGTACTGGGATCCACGATTTCACCCCGATAAGACAACACAGAGTCAGTACATTGTTGTCACTAGCGATGGAATCAACCATGAACCTGTTGGTTCCCATGCAGTGATAATGCCCTGCGAAAAGTCTATTCCCTCCGATTTCAGGGATCCGAAGATATTCAAGGAGAAGGACGGAGTATGGGGTGCAGTTGTTGGAGGAAGCCTCGACAACAGAGGCCGAGTCATACTCTATCGATCGGAAGACCTCAAGAACTGGTCTTTCTCAAGCGTCTTATATACCTGTGATGAGAACTGGGCTCGGATGGTAGAATGTCCGGAGCTGCTAAGTCTCAACGGTAAGCACATATTGCTCATATCTCTGGTGCACTATGTTGAAGAAATTGCCACTTATCACGCTTTTCACATGGTCGGGGAAATTACTGAGGGTGTCTTTGAGCCAGATGTAGTCGAGAAGACTGACTTTGGTGACGACTTCTATGCAGCACAGACTTTTGTAGATGATTCAGGAAGACGCATTCTTATTGCCTGGACCAAAGCGTATTCTAACCATGATCGGACTATTAACAGAAAATGGGCAGGGATTCAGACAATTCCCAGACAGCTGTCACTGAATGAGGAAGGACGTCTGAGAGTGGAACCTGTAACAGAAATTACGGCCTTGAGGACTACGGCAACGCCTTATATCGAGTTGCGAGAAACAACTCTTGGTAATGAACAGGTGATGTCCGAACTTCCATCAGATTCATTCGAGCTGGAGATGTCCTGTCTAATCAACCAGATTGGGGATACCCTGGAGATTATCATTGGTTCTGAAGATAAGAAGGGCGAGTACATAAGTGTCGGAGTGAATTCTGATAAGCGTTTATTCATAGAAGTTTCAGTTGAAGAACTCTCAGATTGTTCCTATCACGAAACACTTCCTTTGAGAGAGGATGTCCGCAGGGTCGACTTACGCATATTCTTTGACAGGTCAATTATTGAAGTCTTTGCTGAGGATTACACCGTTTCCGGAACCAGGAAGTTCAGGCCTGTGAACATGAAAAAGCATATTGCACTTCTTGGGCATCCGGGAGTATTCATCGAAGCTTTCTCTGTCTGGGGGATGTCGAGTATCTGGAAGAAGGGAAAGGGTCATTCCGGCTCGCGTCAGCAGATCTGAGCCATAGACGAAATACCGTGACATCATAAGCGCCAGTGTTTGCAGATACGAAGTTGTTCAGAGCAGAGGCCTGATGAACTGACTGCTGATTTTGTGTACCAGGCATAAGGCGATAAGAGGTGCTAGAACCAGGGTTTTTCAAAGACAGGCTCGCATGAGTACCGTGAGCAGAGACTTGAGGTGGAGACCCGTGAAGAATCCAGGCGAAAACAGAGAGACTTCAGCAAGGTGTAGTTCTAATCATACCGCTGAGAGTTGCATAGAGTCTCTTGAAGAGAACGATCAGCTGAAACCTGATGAGATCATCAAAGTTGCAGAAGAAGCCCTGAGGCTTGCAGAGAGAGGTGATCAAAAGGTTCTCAAGAAGAAGGCGCTACTACATATGGCAAAGGCTTATTCTGAACTCAGGGATTACCAGCAGAGCATCTATTGCTTGCGAACGATCCTCCAGGAATCCGGCATGGATCTTACAGAAGAGGAGAAAGCAGATTGCCATGACAGGTTGGGCACAGCCTACTGGAATATCTGCGATTACGATGGCGCTCTTGAGAATCTGATATCAGCCCTCGACTACTATGAGAGGATTGCTGATGAAACAAGAAAATCACCACTGGAAAGTAACATTGGGATAGTATTTGCAGAAATCGGAGAGGACGAGAAGGCAGTTGAGTATACTCGTAAAGCACTCCAAACTGCAGAAACCACTAACGATGATGCTCGGCGAGCTTATTCTTTGAATAATCTGGGGATACTGCTCTTCAGGCAAGATAGAAGAAAAGAGGCCCTGGAATGCTTTCTTGAGTCTGCTGCGATAAAGGAGCAACTGGGAGAAGAAGCTAAGCTGGTAACTACTTATCTCAACATAGCGGATGCATACGCAGAATTCGGCGACAGAGAGAAGGTTGTTCCATATATTGAGAAGGCACTGAGAATTGCAGTAGAGAACGATGATACTCGATATCACGCCAGAGCACTCAAAGCATTAGGGTCATACTATCTTGGCGAGTGCTGTTACGACAGAGCTGAATCATTCCTGAAGAAGGCACTCGCTATGTCACAACAGATTTCCAATGCTAAGGATACTGTTGATGTTCTGGCTAAGCTCTCTGATCTGTATGAGAAAAAAGAGGATCACAGTTCCGCTCTTCAGTACAAAAAGGAGCAGATGGAGCTTCAGAAGAAGATCTTCAGCGAGGAGACAGCCAGAAGAGTTGCTGAGGCGCACACACTTTACGAAGTGAAAAAAAAGGAACTTGAAGCAGAGCTTCTAAAAGAAAGAACGGAAGAACTCGCCCGCCTGAACAGAGAGCTTAACAGCCAGTTCAGAGATCTTCAGGCAACTGAGAGTGCTCTCAGAGAGGCAAATATGGAGCTTCAAG
The DNA here is from genome assembly GCA_964611155.1 of uncultured Thermotogaceae bacterium. GTDB lineage: Bacteria > Thermotogota > Thermotogae > Petrotogales > Kosmotogaceae > UBA9910. The sequence continues at coordinate 3,135 of CAZSXB010000001.1, read as the reverse complement.
TGAAGATGGAGATTGATCCACTGACAGGCTTACTCAACAATCAGAGGATATATGAGAAACTCCAGGGCTATATAGGCCAAAGCAGAGCGAATGACGAAACGCTTTCAGTTATTATGTTTGATCTCGATCATTTCAAGGAGCTCAACGACAGGTTCGGTCATCCTGTGGGGAATAGGGCCCTTGAAGAGATAGGAAGAGTTATCAGGGAGAACGTAAGGGAGAACGATCTTGCATTCAGATTTGGTGGAGAAGAGTTTCTTGTCGTTCTGCCATGCAGGGGAATAGATGTGGCGATTAATGTTGCAGAAAGAATCAGGAAGGCTGTTGAGAGAATGACTTTTTACGAAGACGCTAGAATTACTGTAAGTGGTGGAGTAGAAGAGCTTGATCAACAGGGTGCCCATGAACTGATAGTCGATGTAGACAGGCTGCTATACGAAGCCAAGAACTCCGGGCGGAACAGAATAGCGTACTGAGAGTGTGTTACCATATCGTTTCAAGCGATCGTATGGTGTTTATGTATGAATGAATCTGTTTATCTCAAAAATCTAGTATACTCTGGTACCAGGTGTTCGATCAGCGGAATAATCTTCCAGCAGGAGAGTGGCTGCTATGAGTAACCTTGAGGAACTCAGAAGAAGGATTGACGGACTTTCTCAGGATGAGGCTGCAAACACATACATAGAGTTTCTTGAAGAGTCTGATGAAAGAGATCCCTCAGAAGTTATTGAAGCAGCTCAGGAAGTCCTGAGATTGCAGAGTAGTTGTCATGACAGGAAGAACGAGGAGAAAGCACTGTCACACCTTGCACGAGCATATTCTACTCTTGGCAACTATCATCAAAGCGTTCATTACCTGGGGCAAATACTTGAGACTTTGGGTCACTCAACCAGTGAACGTGAGAAGGCAGATTACAGATCAAGGCTGGGGGTTGCTTGCTGGCACCTTGGAGATTACGAGAAAGCCCTTCGGAATCTTGTGGATTCCTTAGGCTACTTTGAAAGGATAGATGATAAGACGAAGATCGCTGATCTTGAATGCAATGTCAGTATTGTACTGGCGGAAATAAACGAGGACGAAAAAAGCGAGGAGTACATTCGGAGAGCGCTTAAGACTGCTGAAGAAAGCGGAAACGAGGATCAGCAAGCTGCTTTCTTGAACAATTTGGGCATTCTGATGTTCAGGAAATCTATGCAGCAAGAAGGGCTGGACTGTTTCCTCAAGTCTGCAGAGATCAAGGAAAGGCTCGGGCAAAGCCGCAAACTGATCACTACCTACATCAACATCGCCGATTCCTACGAGGATCTCGGGGAGAGAAATGAGGCGATCCTGCATTTTGAGAAGGCCAAAGAGCTCGCCAGGCGGCACCACGAAGTTGAATATCAGATCTGTTGTTATAGAAAACTCGGCATTCATTACCTCAATGAGTCCGATTTCAGCAGAGCAGCAGAACACTTGAATGCAGCTATGGAACTTCTTAAAGGTAGTACTCTGTGGAAGGAGATGAGCAGAACTCTGGAAGGGTTGTCCCGACTGCACGAGGAGACCGGGGATTATGCTGCAGCATTAAGATATCAGAAAGAACAGGCTACAGTTGACAAGAAGATATTCAGTGAGGAGACCGCAAAGAAGATCGCAGAGATTCATACTCTATTCGAGACAAAGAAGAAAATCGCTGAAGCAGAGCTCTTGAAGCAAAAGACGAAAGAACTGTCAAGCCTTAACAAGAAGATCAGCGAGCAGTACGAAAGCTTGAAAGCTGCTGAAGGCGCTCTAAAAGAGGTTAACAAAGAACTCCGAGAACAAATGGAAGTAGACACCCTCACTACATTACTGAATAATCAGAGGCTTTATGAGAAGCTGCAGGACAAGATCGAGCGTTCCAGAAGGAGAGACCAGCCTCTTTCGATAATCATGCTGGATCTTGATCATTTCAAGAGCATCAATGATGAGTACGGACATCCAGTAGGCAACAAGGCCCTCAGGTCGCTGGGTGAAACAATTAAGGAAAGCATAAGGCGTAATGATATCGCATTCAGATTTGGAGGAGAGGAATTCCTTGTAGTTCTTCCTGACACGCCGAGAAATGTAGCTGTACGTGTTGCAGAAAGGATCAGGGAAGCTGTGGCAGACATGACTTTTCACGAAGAGTTAAGGATGACAATCAGTGGGGGTGTCAAGGAGCTGGAAGATCATAATGCCCACGAGCTGATTGTCGAAGCAGATAGGTTCCTCTACGAAGCGAAGAAGCGCGGCAGAAACATGATAATTGGGTGAAATGGTTCATCTACTCTTACTTGCAGCAGGATTCACACTGCTCGTAAAAGGTGCGGACTTCCTGGTTGAAGGTTCTTCGTCTCTTGCAAAGAAGCTGCGGGTTTCAGAGATTGTGATAGGTCTCACGGTCGTGGCCTTTGGTACATCTGCCCCAGAGCTTGCCATTAACGTCATCGCTGCAGCAAGAGGCTCTGTCGATATTGCATTTGGGAATATCGTCGGCAGTAACCTGATCAATATCCTGGTAATTCTGGGGATTTCGGGTTTGATTTTTCCCTTGAAAGTCCAGAAGAACACTGTCTGGAAAGAGATCCCATTTCTGCTCTTTTCGTCGGTCCTTGTTTTCCTTCTGGCGAACGACTCTCTTCTTTGGGGAAGAACTGAAAGCGTTCTGTCTCGTATTGACAGTCTGATACTCCTTAGCGGCTTTGCTTTCTTCTCAATCTACGTGTTCATGATCTCGAGAGTTAGGGCAGATTCTGCTCCTGAGATAAGAACAAGAAGTGTGCGTGCATCTGTGTTGCTTTCTTTGACAGGTCTTGCAGCACTTCTGATTGGCGGAAAGCTCGCAGTCGACAGTGCCGTGTCACTGGCAAGGACCTTCGGAATCAGTGAACACATCATCGCCGTCACAGTAATAGCACTTGGCACATCTCTTCCTGAACTGTTTACTTCAGCAGTTGCAGCCTTTAAGCGCAGGATTGATCTTGCAATCGGAAACATAGTCGGCTCGTGTATATTCAACGCTCTACTTGTTCTAGGGTTTACAGGTCTTATCAGACCCATGCAGTACTCGTATACATTAAACCTAGATATGTTATTCCTCCTCCTGACGTCAGGACTCCTATTCCTGGCTAT